>NZ_JALBWO010000001.1:0-512 GCF_050026815.1 Rhodanobacter ginsengiterrae
TGACGAAACCATGGTTAGTAATGGTGCGTGACCGTTCGCTGTCTAACCAGTCATTCGAGGCGGACGGCTTCGCCGCCGCTCAATTCCAGCGTTAGAGCGCATGATGATAAAGCAGACCGCAGCAGCAAACTTAGCCTTGGTTCTGGTCGTGGTCGGTTGGCTTCTCGCCTACTACGGCGTCGTATCGCAACTTGGCGACCCTTCGCAATCCATTCCGCACACGCAACTTGAAGCTGCTCGCCACCTTTCACTTGCAGCAGTGTGCTTCGGCGTCGTCTGTATCTCCGCCGCGTTATGGCTTGCGGGCTTCAGTTTTCCGGCAGCGAGAGTTCGTGCAACTGTATGCTCGGCGCTGGGCCTTCTACCCGCAATCGCTGTCATCTTGAGCATGCTGTGAGTGGCAGTGCGCTCTAACAACTCCTTAGGAGACTTCCGGTCAACCCCGGGTGCATGATGCTTTTGCCCTGAGCTTTCGGGCCACTGCTGTCGATCGTGTTGTGCTTCGTGTTGCG
>NZ_JALBWO010000002.1:0-650 GCF_050026815.1 Rhodanobacter ginsengiterrae
CTTGGCGGCTGACCGTATCGACGGCTATATCGCGGACGGCAACATGCGCAAGCGCGACCCGCGCTACGTCGACGCCGCTGTGCACAAGCCGGCGAGCCAGGCGAAGACCTTCCAGCCCAAAGACTTCATCTTTGACCGTGAACACGGCAGCTGTGTTTGCCCGGCTGGAAAGGCGCTCAAACTAAACAGCGCCAATGCCGTCATCAATGGACGCAAGGCCACCGTATTCAAAGGCACGTCCGTCACCTGCGAAGCATGTCCACTGCGCAGCCAGTGCCTGCGCAAACCTGATGTCACTGCCGTACGCCAGGTCGCCTTCTTCGAAGGCTCGGTAGCAAGCAAACTACCCAACCCGCATTGCCGCGCCATGCGCGAGAAAATCGACAGTCCCGAAGGTCGAGCGATCTACGCCCATCGCATGGGATTGATCGAGCCAGTGTTCGGTCACATCCAGCAACGCGGCTTGCGCCGCTTCACGCTGCGTGGCCAGCGCAAGGTCGACACGCAGTGGAAGCTGTATTGCATCGTCCACAACGTGGCGAAACTACAGCTCTACGGCAAGCTGGCCGCGTAAGCCGAAGAACGCCCGTGAAACCCGTGCCATGCGGCCGTCTGGGCGGCCAAAAATCGCCTATCAGCGACAAACAGGA
>NZ_JALBWO010000003.1:0-1226 GCF_050026815.1 Rhodanobacter ginsengiterrae
GCTGGCAAGTACTACATCAAGGTGCACGCCTACGCGGCCTACTCCGGCGTCTCGGTGAAGGCGTCGTACAGCACCGGCGGCGGTGGTGGTGGCGGCACCAGCGACTCGGTGAATCTGCCGACGGTGAGCACCGGCAACTGGTCGGCCACCTATACCGAGACGGTGCAGGCTGGCCATACAGCGACCTTCGCGATCTCCGGCGGTTCCGGTGATGCGGATCTGTACGTGCGGGCCGGTAGTGCGCCGACCACCAGCAGCTACAACTGCCGTCCGTACCTGACCGGCAACAGCGAGAGTTGCACCTTCACGCCATCGGCGACGACCACGTACTACATCAAGGTGCGGGCGTACCAGACGTTCTCCGGCGTAACGCTGACGGAAACGATGAACTGAAGTCGGTCGAGGTTGCGTCGGGACAACCGGTGCAAGCTTCGTGACAGTTCCAGCGAGAACCCCGGCCCCGGCCGGGGTTCTTTCTATTGGCGCATCCGAAGTTGCGCGGGAGGCCCGGCACGATCGCGTGGTGCGACCGCAACGAAAAAGCGTGCGCATCGAATGCGTGCGTGACAATACGACAGCGATCCGGTGCGCATGCCAAATTCCGGTGCAGGAATGTTTTTTTCTCGCGAGCCATTCATCGGTGATCGATGGCCCGCAGACTCCGGCGTCGCTGAAGATCGCCTTCAGAACGATCGGATTTTCTTCACGCCACTGAAGCTGTTCCGTTCGCCGGCATGCCTGTCCAGTGGCTGTGACGTCCATCACCAAGGATAGGAAAAAATCAGATAGCTAGCTTGCCTGCCGAAGGATAACGTGTTGCATCCGCTTTCCGGGGAGGTCGGCGGATGATCCTTTGGCGACGCCATCCGTCGTCTTGCAGTTACGCATCCACGCACTGCCTGCACAAGGGAATGTCAGGGGGAGGGCAGGCGATACGGATGTAGTTTGGGATCGCTAGACAGCAAAAGAAAAAGGAGCCGTGCCTCGCACGGCAAATCTTGCATGGGGCCCACGTGGCCGCATCGGGTTCATTTGTCCAAAATTTTGTCTAGGAGTTTGTAAATGCCCAATCATTATCGCCTGAAGCTGCTGGTTGCCGCGATCGGCATGGCCACCGCCTCGGTGGCTACCGCCGCCACCACCAAGACCCTGCATGCGCAGAACCTGGGTGCGGTGCCCGCCAGCTCGCTGGCCGCACAGCTCAACCTCGGTCAGGACATGTCGCT
>NZ_JALBWO010000004.1:0-516 GCF_050026815.1 Rhodanobacter ginsengiterrae
GTATCGCGCCATCGTCGCTTCGCCTCGTTTCCCGCCTTTTTTGCGGGCATCGCGAATGATAGGCTGCGAGGGAGTTTTTCTACAGCTACGTTAGATGGCAATGGACCGCACATGATCGTTGTTGCAGGACTCAACAAGCGCGAAGTACGTCGTATGCTGCTGTTGGGCATCCCGTGGTTTGTGACGACCCTGATCTGCGCGCAAAGCCTCAGCTCCATCTGGTTTGTTCTTTTCGCCTTCGTTGCACTTCTGCCATATTCCTACTTCTATGTGCTGGCCTACACCAACGTCCAAGCCAATATTGGGCGGCCACCAGGTTGGCGTTTCTATCTCGGTTCGGTAGTTGTGCAGTTGCTTGTCATCGGCCTCATGTGGGCCGGCGCAAGCATCTAACTGTTCGTCCAAGCGGACGCCGTACCGGCGCCGCTTAACTCCAGCGTTGAAGCTGTAGAAAAACCCCTTACTGATCTGCAAAACGAGTCCGCCGTGCTGGCGGATTTTCGTTTCGACTTCGTG
>NZ_JALBWO010000005.1:0-1293 GCF_050026815.1 Rhodanobacter ginsengiterrae
CAGTGAATTTGCTCTTGCGCATCGTGGGTCTCCTTGCGGCTAGTTTGACCGGAGACCTCTGGTTATGCCTGGATCAAGATTACGGGGAGTCGACACGGGCATCCTGCCCTGCGCCCTTCGGGCCAGCTGCGCTGTTCGCACACGTTCCTGACGTGTGCGTGGCCAGTCAAGTGAAAGCCACTCGCGCGCCGAAGGCGCACGAAAGCTCTTGCTTCAAGGTCGCTCTGAAATGAGCTGGACGGCTATCTCGAAGCAGCTGCCTCCGACCGCAGGTGGACAAAACACGCTTGCGCTATTCAGTCGACAAGCCATTCGAGCAGCGTTCGATTGACGGCCTCGGGTTGTTCGAGGGTCGAAGCGTGACCGCAGTTTTCCACGACTACGAGCCGTGCGCCCGGGATGGCCGCGGCAATTTCCCGGGAGTGTTCCAGCGGCGTGAGCGGGTCGCTGTCGCCGACCAGGACGAGCGTTGGCACGGTGATGGCCGGCAGGCCGGGGCGAGAGTCGCTGCGCCCGATGCAGGCTTCCAGCTGCCTTGCCATGCCATCGATACCCACCGTCATCCCCATGCGCACGTTGGTTGCACGCAGCACCGGGTCGCCTTGATGGGATGGATGCAGGATCGCGCCGTAGATCTGCGTCAGCAGCGACTCGAAGTTTTCGGGGTGCGCCTGGGCCATCAAGGCACGCCTTTGCGCCGTCTGCTCCGGAGTGTCAGGACGGGCCGACGTATCGAGCAACGCCAGCCTGGATACGCGCTGGGGGGCTTGCCGCATGATTTCGAGGCAGATGTAGCCGCCCATGGAGATGCCGATGAGGGCAAAACGCGGCGGTGAGGCATCGAGAATAGCGGCGGCGATCCCGGCGATGGTCTCGCCCTCCAGCGTGGAGGCGATGGTGATGGAACCGTGGGGCCACAGCGCTGCGACCTGGGCAGCGAACACTTCGGACGTGCATAGCAGTCCGGGAACAAAAACAATGGGGGGCATGTAACGCATCCGGTAGGAGAAGGTGGGGTTCGCAGGCGTCTGTCTGCGTCTGGATCGGGTGGATGTTCGCCACCCACAAAGAGGATGCACGACCTCAGGGTCAGACGTTGTTTGCCAAATATGCCTGACTACCCAGACAGGCTGAACTTCAGTGCCGTTGCTCTGCCTGTTGCCCTTGATCTTGGTCTCCGAAGAAACAGGGCCAGAGTCTGAGGTTTCCCCACGAATTCATGCCGGCACTCCCAGTTGATCCAGCAGTTGTGCGCTGGGGTGTCGTAGATGATCGATGAGTTCGCTCAAGCGC
>NZ_JALBWO010000006.1:0-742 GCF_050026815.1 Rhodanobacter ginsengiterrae
ACCCATGTCCTGGCACACCTGTTACCCATGTCCCCGGTCCAAACATGTGGCCAGAGAAACGTGGCCCAAAGAGAGGCCACCCCGCTTGGCGCTTGCCGCCCATCCATGGGCGGCAAGTCCGTGAGCCGGAGCCGGGCTTTTCGAACGGGCATCCTGCCCGTGCGAAAAGGAGTCGACATCCATGTCGACTCCCGCTACGCGGCCTGTCGACCCCGCCTCACCGCCGCACAGGGGCCCCGGGTAGAGCAGCGCGCCATCCTGGCACGCACTCGGTACGCCACCGCTGCGCGGTAGCCGAGAGCAAAAAGTCTCGCCTCGAGCGGAATTTTCCAAGGTTGTGAATGCCTCAGTTCGGTCATCACTGGGCATCGAGAATCACGGCTGCAGACCACGGTTGCCGCGCCTAAGCGTATGCTTCCAGTGGGGACTAGGCGCGGGACCTAGAAGCAACCGGGGGTAAGTTCTGATGGGAAAACGTTCGGCCGGGGTCGGTGTGTGGCTGGTCATCGGGGCACTCGTGCTACTCGTCATGGTGCCCAAGGTCTGGATTGGGCTTGGGGTGATCGGCGCGATTGCCTTTGTCGCTTATTTGGCCATCAAGCATTTGGGCCAAAAGGATAGGCGCGACGCCTACCAGCACGAACCCACTCGGGTTCTACCCCGAAATCACGGACGGTTGTGAAAGGGTGGAAAACTTCAAATCCTGCCTTGCGGTTCTTCGCCGCATCCTTGGGTTGTGGTG
>NZ_JALBWO010000007.1:0-1322 GCF_050026815.1 Rhodanobacter ginsengiterrae
CCAGTACTGTCCGGGGAAAGTGCTCGGCGATCTCAGTAAACGTTTGATCGTGCGACAAAAATGGCATTGTTCGGGTGTTAGCGATTTCAACCGTGCTGGCCTCAAGCTGGACGACCTCACCGGGAGGGCGTCGCCATGCACGAAGGCCAATTTGTATTCACACAGCTCATGCGGCATCTGCCAATGCATACGTTCCGACGCCTCGTCGCGAAGTACGACGGCGATCGCTACGTGAAACGCTTTACCTGCCTCGATCAGTTTCTGTGCATGGCTTTCGCTCAGCTCAGCGGACGCGAGAGCCTGCGCGATATCGAGATCTGTCTGCGCGCGCACCAGGCCAAGCTTTATCACCTTGGCATCCGCGGACATGTGGCGCGCAGCACCTTGGCCGATGCCAACGAACAGCGTGACTGGCGTATCTATGCCGAGTTTGCACAGGGCCTGATCACGACGGCCCGACGACTCTATGTCAACGATCCGCTCGATATCGAGTTGGCCCACACTGCCTATGCACTCGACTCGACCACGATTGAACTCTGCCTGTCGGTGTTCCCGTGGGCGCGTGCCATGCACCTTGGTCGCGGCGGTCTCAAGCTGCATACGCTGCTCGACATCCGCGGTGCCATCCCCACCGTGATCAGCTTTTCCGAGTCACGCCAGCACGATGTGCACATGCTCGACGAGCTGATGCCCGAGCCAGGCGCGATCTATGTGATGGATCGTGCCTACCTCGACTTCGAGCGCTTGTACCGCTTCCACTGCGAGGGTGCGTTCTTCCTCATGCGCACGAAGAAGAACCTGCGCGTGCGTCGACGCTATTCTCAACCGGTGGCAGATCGACGTCTGATCGGTTGCGATCAGACCGTGGTGCTGGTGCGCGATGTGGTCCGTGCGAGGTATCCCTGTGTCCTGCGTCGCGTACGTGTACGTGATCCCGACAGCGGTCAATCCATCGTCCTGTTGACCAATCACTTCTCACTACCAGCAACGACGATCAGCGCCTTGTATCGCCATCGCTGGCAGATCGAAATCTTCTTCAAATGGATCAAGCAGCACCTACATATCAAGGCATTTTTCGGCACCTCACTCAATGCCGTGAAGACCCAGGTCTGGATCGCCGTTGCCGTCTATGTGCTCATCGCCATCGTGCGCAAGCGCCTTCACTTGAAGGCTTCGCTCTACGAAATTTTACAGATCCTGAGCGTGACGCTATTCGAGCAAACCTCACTGGAACGCACCCTGCGGCAGCAAGAACTACCGAGTTCCGGAAGCGACGCCGCTAACCAGTTGATTCTATTCCCCGATTAACCGGACAGTACTGG
>NZ_JALBWO010000008.1:0-507 GCF_050026815.1 Rhodanobacter ginsengiterrae
TGAATGGGTGACGTGCAAAGCCATGTATGCCTTGGCGGCACGCAAGCCGCGCGATTTCGGATCGATGGATATCGCACGCAGCAATCCCCTCACGGCGCGCGTGGTGTTGCATGCCAAGCCACCCAAAGGACGCAAGCACCGTAATCGGCAAGGCGCGCCTGCGCGCAACGCCAACAGCCGAAAGAACGCGCAACGCGAGACCGAGCCGTGGCTGCTGGTGGCCTCTCCCTCGTTGGCGCTCAGTGCGCGCCAGCTGATCACGCTATACGGCCGGCGCATGCAGATCGAGCTGTCGTTCCGTGATCTGAAATCCCATCGCTATGGGCAAGGCTTCGAGGACAGTCTTACCCGTAAAGGTGCGCGTATCGAAGTGCTGTTGCTGCTCAGCGCGATGGCCGCGTTTGCCACGTGGCTCGTGGGCATGGCGTGCGAGCGCTGCGGTATCGACGCTTGGCTCACGCCGTTCCGATCGAGACGACGCCTCTACTCGGTCATGCGGCTGGGTCG
>NZ_JALBWO010000009.1:0-572 GCF_050026815.1 Rhodanobacter ginsengiterrae
CCCATCGCGATGGCATAGGCGCCGGCGGCCGAGCTGTCCGCGCCAACCGCGGTCGAGCTGGTTCCCTGGGCCACCGCGTTGTTGCCCACGGCGGTGGCGGAGTCGGCACCGGTATACGCCGCACCACCCACCGAGGTGGCGCCGGCGCCAATGGCAAAGGCGCCGTTGCCGACGGCGGTGGCATTGTCACCGATGCCCGCCGCCTGGTAGCCCATGGCCATCGCGCCACGACCTTCGGCCGCCGCGATCGAGCCGAGCGCGATCGCGCCCTCGCCCTGCGCCTCGGTGGCCAGGTAATTGTTGGCCGGGTCCGGGTCACCACCACCGATCGCGATGCTGCCGCGATCGGATGCCTGCGCGTTCGCACCCAGCGCCACGCTGTTGTAGCCGTCGGCCCCGGCATTGCTGCCGCCGGCGAATGCACCCTGGCCGGTGGCGTATGCCAGCGAACCGATCGCCGTGCTGTCGGCGCCGTCGGCGCCCGCGCCCGCACCGATCGCGGTCGCGCCGAACCCGCTCGCCTCGGTGGTGTAGACCGTGCCGTCGGTATCGGTATAAGCGCCGCCCACCGC
>NZ_JALBWO010000010.1:0-849 GCF_050026815.1 Rhodanobacter ginsengiterrae
GCCCGGTATATGCAACAAGCGCGCTGCGGTGGTGAACAGGCCTATGAAACGGTAATGGGTGCTACCAGTTCGACTGGGCCTTCTCGTCCTTCACACCGAAGCACAGGACGAAAAAACAAGCTCAAATTTAGCTCGAAGTTTAGGATGGTGAGCCTGGATTCGATCTTCTCCAAATTAGCAAAGGTCGGCTTTTATGCCGAAAATGTTGACAAAATTTATCAGACGAATGGATCGAATTTCATGCGGAAGATAAGCCTAATTACACTGACGTTGCTCTATGCACTATGTCTCGGATGCGGCCGCACTGAGAGAGTACCTGCCCCGGATGTAAGGACCAATCCCGCGCCGCACGAGCGGCAGCGATTAGATATTTCGATAACGGGTCAAAGCGCCGTGATCGAAGGTATGCGTGGAAGATTGCAATATAACATTGCTGATGATTCATGCTTGCCGGTGGATTACGGAATGGCGCTGGGTGGTATGAAGCCAATTTTCACGATGGACCCCACATTAAAAGTGGCTATCACAGGACATGATGGGTATGAAGGATTCGTTTACCGGGATATGTACGAGCCGTCGAACTACTACGGAATGGGCGTGTGTCGATGGGAACTCACCGCCATCAATATATACATTGTACGAAAAGACGGTAGAAAACAGTCATTTATGCTGAATGGCATTGACCTGAAGTATGGGGCGCAGAGTTATGTAACCTGCCCGAGTGGATCGCCCGGGCAATACTCGCTTAACTGCGCATTTAGTAGGTCTTACCCCATAGAAATACCAGGCGATTTCTACACACTATCCATAAATTCAGGGAGGGACTAACCCATGGCAATCTCAACGGAT
>NZ_JALBWO010000011.1:0-1273 GCF_050026815.1 Rhodanobacter ginsengiterrae
TGTATGGACCGGAGACATGGGTGACACATGTACCAGGACATGGGTAACAGTTTAGGCCGTTTTACCCAGGTCAATTTCCATCAGTCGATGGTGGGCAAAGTAGAGCGCGTAGATGCCCTCCTGTGTGTCGTGCGCACGAAAGGCGATAGGCAGCCCATGCAGGGCATTGGAGACCTTTAGCGTCCGGCCTTTGAACCGAACGACCCCATTCCACTGGACCATGGCGACGTGGTCATTTGGGGAGTACTCGATCGCAGGCAATACTTCAGGAAACGGTCTCGGGCTGGGGCGGTAGCGTGTGCTGGGCACCACCATGCCAATGCCTTGGTGAGGACGTACGGTGTTGTAGATATCGCGCCATTCATCGAAGGCGCGCTGCACGTGAGCGTGATTGGTGAACGTCCGGCCGGTGACCACCTCAGCCTTGAGACTGCGATGAAAGCGTTCGTCTTTGCCGTTGGTTTGCGGATGTGCAGGTGTGCTGAAACTGACTTGGATGCCTACGCGCACCATCCACAAAGTCAGCCTGGAAAGCCCGCGCGACTGGCCGGACGGACTGCCCCAAGGCGAGCCGTTGTCCATGTTCACGCGCAATGGCAAGCCGTGCCGTCTGAAGGTGTCAGTCAGTACCGCTTGCACGGTCTCGCTGCGCATATCGGGTGTGGCACGCAGCACCAAGTTATAGCGAGAGTGATCGTCCAGCACGGTCAGTGGATCACATCGACCGGTGCCCAAGACGATGGTGCCCTTGAAGTCCATTTGCCACAGATCGTTCGGCGATTCATGTTCAAACCGCTTCCACGGACGACCTTGCCCGCTGGTTCGTTCCGGCATCAAACCATGACGTCGCAGGATATGTGTGATCGTGCTGGGGGCAGGCACGTTCGTGTGGTGACGATCGATCAGCACTTGGTTCAGCTTGCGTCCGCCCCAGCATGGATGTGCCCGACGCAGCTCGACGAGCGCCTGCTCGATGGCTTCGACGGTCTGTGTGGGCGAGGAGTGTGGCCGCCGAGATCGGTCGGTCATCGGCTCGTCGGCCTGGACGCGAGCGAGCCACTTGTAGGCCGTCTTGCGGCTGATCCCAAAGCGTCGGGCTAGCTCTGACACGGTAACGCCCTGGCCTTGGGCCAGCGCGGTGAACTCAGTTCGCAGAGTCATTGATGTGGTTTCCTTCCAAGCCATGAAATAACACCTCCACCGCGCTAGAAATCAGCGGTGAGGTGTAACCCATGTCCTGGCACACCTGTTACCCATGTCCCCGGTCCAAACA
>NZ_JALBWO010000012.1:0-534 GCF_050026815.1 Rhodanobacter ginsengiterrae
GCGCCGATTTCCGGGGCTTACAGCGGCCCGGGTTCCCCACACTCGATCCCAGTCAAGCCTGCATCTGCGGTCGCGCGTTCGATCAGGGCCTTGCCTGCATCGTTGACATACATCCGAACCGGCGCAGTGCGCGGATCCTTGAATACAAGGGGCTCAGTGGGAACGGCGGATTCGTCGAACGCCTCGCGCGCAATACCGCCACCCTCGAGGCTTTCAGAGCGCGGCTCGTCAATGCAGGCGAGCATGCGCGTCACGTTGTAGAACCAGCGCGGCTCGCCCTCGCAATCGAGTTCAAGCAGCTGGCCGAAACGCAGCAGGAATTCACCCAGGGTGGCCTTGGCTTTCTCATCCAGGACCAAGGCGCCAGGCACGAGCAGGCTGACGTTGGCATGGGGCTTCTGTACCTTGCGGCGCTTCTCCACATGAAATGCGACCCGGGGCCGGTCGAGCCATTGCTTGGGTGCGCCCGCAGCGTCGAATACGTCCTCTTCGAGGTCGTCGCGATCGATAGGCACCAACATGGCGAAGTCGTTG
>NZ_JALBWO010000013.1:0-1685 GCF_050026815.1 Rhodanobacter ginsengiterrae
GCCGCCACCACCAAGACCCTGCATGCGCAGAACCTGGGTGCGGTGCCCGCCAGCTCGCTGGCCGCACAGCTCAACCTCGGTCAGGACATGTCGCTGGCACCGCGCAGCAGCGTCAGCATCGCCAACGGTCACAAGGTCGTGCGCCAGCAGCAGATGTATCGCGGCGTGCCGGTCTACGGCCGCAGCATCGCCGTGGTGCAGGATGCCCAGGGCAACGCCCTGCGCGCCACCGGTGAGTTGATGCAGGATGCCCAGCTCGGCCTGAGCTCGGTGGCACCGAAGTTGAACGCTGCCCGTGCAATTGCCGCACTCAAGGCACACGCGCATACCACCCTGGTCGGCGGCACCACCATCAGCAACCAGAAGACCGACCTGTTCGTGTATCCGCAAGACAATGGCAGCGCACGCCTGGTCTATCGGGTGTCGTACTTCGTCAACGGTGCGAACCCGTCGCGTCCGACCGCGATCATCGACGCCAACACCGGCGAAGTGGTCCAGAGCTGGAACGGCCTGACCGACGCGTCGGCCACCGGCCCGGGCGGCAACACCAAGACCGGCAAGTACATCTACGGCACCGATTACGCCGCACTCGACGTGACCCAGTCCGGCAGCACCTGCACGCTGGTCAACACCAACGTGAAGACCTACAACCTCAACCATGGCACCAGCGGTGGTTCGGTGGTCAGCTTCACCTGTTCGAACAGCGATACCGACGCCATCAACGGCGCCTATTCGCCGGTGAACGACGCCCATCATTTCGGTGGCGTGGTGCATGACATGTACACCGCCTACACCGGTGCGCCGCCGCTGAACATGCAGTTGCGCATGAATGTGCACTACAAGTCGAACTACGAGAACGCGTTCTGGGATGGCAGCGCGATGAACTTCGGCGACGGCGCCAGCACGTTCTATCCGCTGGTGTCGCTGGACGTGACCAGCCACGAGATCAGCCACGGCTACACCGAGCAGAACTCGGGCCTGCAGTACACCGGCCAGTCCGGCGGCATGAACGAGGCGTACTCGGACATCGCCGGCGAAGCGGCGGAGTTCTACGACCGCGGCGCGGCCGACTTCCAGGTCGGCGAGGATATCGTCAAGACCAGTGCCGGCATCGGCAATGCGCTGCGCTACATGTGCAATCCGCCGCAGGATGGCGGCTCGATCGACAACGCGGCCAACTACACCTCCAGCCTCGACGTGCATTACTCCAGCGGCGTGTACAACAAGGCGTTCTGCCTGCTGGCCAAGACCTCGGGCTGGGACGTGAAGAAGGCGTTCCAGGCCTTCGCGCTGGCCAACAAGTCGTACTGGACGGCGACCTCGACCTTCAACTCCGGCGCCTGCGGCGTGGAGTCGGCGGCGACCGACCTGGGCTACAACGCGAATGACGTGATCACGGCATTCACCGGCGTGGGCGTGACCTGCCCGGGTACCGGCGGCGGCGGTGGCGGCGGTGGTGGCACGACCACCGAGCTGCAGAACAACGTGGCGGTGACCGGCGTGTCGGCGGCGACGGGTGCCGACAACGATTACTTCATCACGGTGCCGGCCGGCGCCACCAACCTGGTGATGTCGATCTCCGGCGGCACCGGCGATGCGGACCTGTACACCAAGGCCGGCAGTGCGCCGACCACCAGCAGCTACGACTGCCGTCCGTACAAGACCGGCAACTCGGAAAGCTGCAC
>NZ_JALBWO010000014.1:0-1057 GCF_050026815.1 Rhodanobacter ginsengiterrae
CTGGGGATCCGGGATAGCCTGTTGACCCGCTGGAAGCGCGAGTCCGAGAGCCAGGGCAAGAGCGCCTTTGCCGGCACGGGAACGCCGCGGGATGAGGAGCTGGCGCGTTTGAAGCGCGAGCTGACGCGGGTGAAAAAGGAACGAGATTTTTTGCGAGAAGCGGCGACGTTCTTTGCCAAGGGATCATCTTGAGGTATCAGGTGATCGAACGTTGTCGCGATGAGTTCCCGATCCGGCTGATGTGTCGTTGCCTGCGGGTATCGGCCAGCGGCTATTACGATTGGAGCCAGCGCCTACCCAGCACCCGCCAGATCGACAACGAACGCTTGCTGGAGCGTATCCGTGGGCTTCACGAGGACAGCCGAGGGGCGTTGGGAGCGGGACGGATGCAGGAGGACCTTGCCGATGAAGGCGAGACAGCCAGCCTGAACCGCGTTGCTCGGTTGATGGCAGCGGATGGCCTGCAGGGCTGGCCGCGCCCGAAGCGCCGAGGCCAGCGGGGGCGGCCGGCGCTTACCCCGCCGGGCGTGCGCAACCGGCTGGAACGGGACTTCACTGCACTGGAGCCAGAGACCAAGTGGGTCACCGACATCACCGAGATAAAGACCAAGGAAGGCAAGCTGTATTTGTGCATTGTGCTGGACCTGTTCGACCATCGGGTGGTGGGCTGGTCAATGCATCCTCGGCAGGATCGGCAGATGGTTGTCCGAGCCGTGCAGATGGCCGTATGGCAGCGCCAGGGCAACGAACCGGTGATCTTGCATTCGGATAGAGGCAGTCAGTTTCGAAGCGGCGACTATCAGCGATATTTGCTCGCCAACGCCTTGGTCAGCTCGATGAGCGCCGTGGGTCACTGTGGAGACAACGCCGCCTGCGAGGGTTTCTTCGGTCTGCTCAAGCGCGAACGGATCTACCGCATGACATACCCGACACTCGATGCGGCGAGAGCGGATGTGTTCGAATACATCGAGCGGCACCACAACCCAAGGATGCGGCGAAGAACCGCAAGGCAGGATTTGAAGTTTTCCACCCTTTCACAACCGTCCGTGATTTCGGG
>NZ_JALBWO010000015.1:0-1908 GCF_050026815.1 Rhodanobacter ginsengiterrae
GTGCTCATGGAGACTTCCTCTTCTGTTGACGGTTGTGTTGCAACACCATCATGGCCCTCGAGGCCAAAGGGGAGGAAGTCTCTTTTTACTCGTTCGAGGCGGACGGCTACGCCGCCGCTCAACTCAAGCGTTAGGCGTCACATGAACCGGACCGATACCCCTTACCAGCTCGAAAAGTACATTTGGAGCGACGAAGACTTCGAGGTCATGGGGTGGCACGACGCGACCATATGGTCGATGTACGCCGACCCGGAGGCGTTCGAGTTCATATTTGATCTCGACTACATCTTTAAGTGGGTCGATCCCGAGCCCGAAGGGACCTACTTCACGTTTTGGGTGTGCCCAGTAACCATGGTCTTCGCAAACGTTTCGGATGTCGTCATGAACATCGAATCTCAGCAAGGCGCTATCGTAGTCGCCAACCTCTTGCGCAAGCACGTTGGGCTGTCACCAGATGGCAAATTCGACCAATACGCTTTTCACTTCCAGTGCCAAGAAGGACAGTTGTCGTTAAAGGCAACCGGTTACAAAATGTATGTTCGCCAAGCGCCGGTCTTGCAGAAGCAAACGCACTTGGAGTTCGGTACAAGAGGCGGCGTAAGCTTCGGGCGTGGGCGGAGCGACGCCTAACCAGTCATCCAAGCGGACGGCTCCGCCGCCGCTTAATTCCAGCGTTATGCCTATGAAAACCCAACTCACCCGCGGTCTCCAACGCCGATTGATGTACGTCGAAAATAAGGATGGCGACATCGACGGTGCTGCTGCGCGCATCGGTTGGGTTACGTTTTCCAAAACTGGCAAGTCAGTTAAGTATCGTGGTCTCTGTCTTCAGCGCCTGAAAGGCCAAGGTAGTTCTGGCAACTACTTCGATGTGGCTTCGGGGCAAGAGTACTGGGTGTCGGGCGTCAAGCGCCGAGGCTCCAATGCTCATCCGCATGAGCGTGTTCTAGTCGTCGTAGATTCAGATGCGGTCGAGGCTTACGAGCAGCATCGTGGCGGCACACCGCATAACCAGTCATTCAAGGCGGACGGCTCCGCCGCCGCTTAATTCCAGCGTTAGACCTCAATGAAAAAGATCTGGTGTGTGTCAGATGGAGACGAGCTCCTTAGCGTGCTGAGGCGCGTAAATGTTCGTGTTCCTGACCGTGCCGAAGGCAGGACCAAAGAACACACTGAGCGTTACGCTATCGCGAGACTGCTATCAACGATCCCGCACGAACTTGAGTTCCCATTTATGCTCGTTCATGACGATCGTCCAGATTTCATCATCGTCTCCATCTCATCACGCATAGGCATCGAGCACTCGGAGATAGTTCCAGAGAACGTAGCCCGCGCTTCATTCCTGCGGTCGAAAGGCCATGGTCCAGAGGTGTACTTCTTGCCACACGCCAAATACGGGGAGGATCGCCGGACTGCTCAACAGATCAAGAGCGAGATTGAGTTAGATGAGCTTGGCAGTGGTTGGATTGGCGATGGTCCCGAGCGGGGAACAGCCGAGGCAATTGTTGGGTTCGCCCAGCGGAAAGTCGAGAGTTCTCAGAAACTAGGTTATCGGATCTTCGATCGAAACTGGCTTCTGCTCGAAAATAATTGGCCTGCACCCGCGTTAGATATTTATAAAAGTGTGTCCTTCGCACACCCTGGGCTTGTCGAGCATCGAGTATTCGAAATTTTTAAATACGTTTTTGTTGAGACCGATTCGGATATCGCAATTCTAAGCGCTGATAGTTTCAGCGTTGTTCCGCTCGTGAATCCCGGTGTTGAGGTCTAACATCTCATCCAAGCGGACGGCTCCGCCGCCGCTTAATTCAAACGTTGAAGCTGTAGAAAAACCCCTTACTGATCTGCAAAACGAGTCCGCCGTGCTGGCGGATTTTCGTTTCGACTTCGTGCAGTGCTCCGCTCGCT
>NZ_JALBWO010000016.1:0-935 GCF_050026815.1 Rhodanobacter ginsengiterrae
GACAGCCTCGACGGCCTCACGCCCGCCGAGTTCCGAATTCAAAATGACCCGGCGACCTCTAATTTAGCTTGGCACTGATTTGCGGGGAGTCGACATAGTGACCTTTATCAGACTTTGTCTTACTCGATAAGGGAAGTCATGCGTAACGTCGTGGAGCATAGCGAGTCTAAGCAGATAGGCATATGTGCTCAATATTGGCCTTCAAAAAACAAAGTCGAGGCCGCAATTATAGATAGAGGAGTTGGTGTCGCCTCAACGCTTTCGAGAAACCCGCACTTAGATATCGCCAATGACAAGGATGCTTTGAACTACGCTCTGATGCCGGCTGTTTCTGGTAAGGCTTTTAAAGGCGCTAGGAAACAACGGGGGCATTGGGCGAACTCAGGCTTCGGTTTGTATATGACGAGTAGGATTTGCAGAAATGGCGGAAATTTCTTTATAGCAAGTGGCCAGACGGACATGTTGCTGACTAAAGTTAAAGGGGCGAAAACCTATCTTCCTTGCGCCTATGAAGGGACGGCTGTTCGATTAGTTATTAAAACGGACCAATTGCGTGGCTTGTCCGCTTCATTGCAGAGATACAGGGATGAGGGTTACGAGATACAGCGCAGATATAAAGAGATAGTGGACATAAACCCTTCCGCTGCTTCCTTGATGCTTTCGGAGGACTTCGATCTATCCCTGTGGGACAAGTTTCTCAGTGCGCTAAAGATAAAATAATAATGGAAATGGGGCAATAAAATGGGCTGGGGTGATAAGAAACAGGGGTCAGAGTGCACTTAAGAAACAGGGGTCAGAGTGCACTTCAATCGGTCAAGACCAGTGGAAAGTGGGCTCTGACCCTGAGGTTTCCCCACGAATCTTCTCGCTCAATCAACACCTTGCGTGCGGACTGAGGGAACAGTGCGCGCATGATGCGGTCATTCCTCACGGGT
>NZ_JALBWO010000017.1:0-1651 GCF_050026815.1 Rhodanobacter ginsengiterrae
AACTCGCTGCTGAATTTTCTTCGCTTCGACATGAACACTCCTCATCGGCCGCATCGGCCTTCTCGTAAGTGTCCGTGAAATCGGGGGTGAACCCGACCTGCCGACGTAAGCGTGTCGCGCCAATCTACCTGAGATTGCTTGACCGCGGCCTTGAGGGAGTCGAGGTTGCCGCGAGCAAGCATGAGCGCTGCGATTTGAACGCGCTCGCGAGCCACAGCCCACTCAGGAGTTTGGGTCGGCTCAAGCATGCTGGTGAGCAAGGCGAGTGCTGTACGGGCGTCATGCTCAGAGAAGGTTGAGCGAACATTCGCTTCGATCGTCGGGGAAACGCCCATATGAGCCCTAACGCCGGAATTGAGCGGCGGCGAAGCCGTCCGCCTCGAATGAGTGGTTAGAGCGCACTGCCACCTAGAACGTGCTCCATGCCACAACGACTGATGGCAGCAAGATGAGGGCGACACAAACGCTGGCACGAACTTTTGCTGCGGAGAAGCTGTAACCGGACAGCCATAGCGCGGCCAGGATGCTCACTACACCGATGTACAATACGACAAGTGATACATGCCGAGCAGCTTCGATTTGCGCGTGTGGCACGGAAGGCGATGGATCGCCTAGCTGCGACATAACACCGTAATACGCCAGCGCCCAGCCAACGACCACCAGAAGCAATGCCAGATTTGCCGCAGAGGTCTGTTTCATGCGCTCTAACGCTGGAGTTGAGCGGCGGCGTAGCCGTCCGCCTCGAACGAGTAGTTAGACGCCACGACCATCGTGCCAACCCTGAGCGTCTTTGAAGAATTGCTGTTTGGAGGCTGCGTCTGGAAAAGCCCGAGAAGGAATGATGAGCCCATTGCCATTGGTGCCAACAATGACAATAGCATCCTGGGCTTCTTGGACCGTTGCAACTTCCGCCCACGACCGGGCCCCTGATTTCCTACCGATACGGGTAGACCACCCAGATGGGCCAACAGAGAGGACACGCTCCTCATTTTTGAATAGGACTTGCGTGCGTAACGCCAAACCAACTACGACTAGAGGCAGAACGACGGCGAAGGACGTTCCGAATTGACGAAAGCTGAAGGGCGCCGCAGAGACACCGAAGGCGATCATAGTTCCGAAGGCAGCCATTAGGCATTGCTGCCACCAATACTTGGTTCTCCAAGAGCGCCAGTACCAGCGCCAAATCTCGGCGCGTGTGGATCGGTAGTGAAGCGTATATTCCATAGTGTCTAACGCTGGAATTGAGCGGCGGCGTAGCCGTCCGCCTCGAATGAGTGGTTAGGCCACGTGCCGAGGAAGCTGACGTAGCCAAGTCTCTAGATTCGAAAGAGCAGAGTCTAGGTTGGGCACAAAGCCCTCCTTGTGTTGATACGCACAGAGATCCAATGCGTCGGCCAAGCTTGTTACGTCGCGCGCCAAACTGTAGGGCACGCCCTCAAGAGCCCGGCCGCTCTCCCTCACGACTGTAGCCAAGGACTCGACTTCGCCTTTGCCCGACCGAACCGAGGCCAAAGAGTTCTCTATGCTTGATATTAGGGAGATGTTCGACATGGGGCCTAACGCTGGAATTGAGCGGCGGCGAAGCCGTCCGCCTCGAATGACTGGTTAGACAGCGAACGGTCACGCACCATTACTAACCATGGTTTCGTCA
>NZ_JALBWO010000018.1:0-818 GCF_050026815.1 Rhodanobacter ginsengiterrae
CAACACGAAGCACAACACGATCGACAGCAGTGGCCCGAAAGCTCAGGGCAAAAGCATCATGCACCCGGGGTTGACCGGAAGTCTCCTAAGGAATTGTTAGGCCTCATCTACGCCTTTAGCAAAGACGCGACCGCCATCTGACAGCTTGACGCCAAAAAATCCGATCATCTCGAAGTCCGCATTGAGCGTGGCGCAGGCTCTTGTAAAGGCCACACGCGGGTCGGTATGCCGTTCGGTGGTAACGCACCGAAGGGCGAGGCATTTGTCTTTGATGTGATCAGACGAGAACGTGAGACGCGTGTGCTCGGTCTTGTGCGCGACTAGGTGAGCAAAGTCATTGCGAATCTTCCTCACCGTATGGAGATCAGAGTGAATTGCGTCCGTCATGAGGCCAAGTAGACGGGCCAGATCGATCTTTGCCGAGAAGGTCGCTAGCGGGCCGGCGCCATTGAAAAGGCGCTGCTTCGCCTCGGAGTGATTCTCCAGGAAAGACTCAATGGCCTTGCCAATGGCTTCTTCGACCCAGGCGGCCCCTACAACAGCAACTGCGCGGTCAGACTCTCCGCTCATCTCTTCGACGAGTGTCATGAGGCGCTTCTGGGCTTCTTCGGATTGCGGGTGAAATGACATGAGGCCTAACGCTAAGTAGATTTCAAAATGCAGTCTAATACGGCAGCCTAATTCAGACATTCAGGCCTCAAGTCGAGCCTGCGGCCTACGCATATCAACCACTTATCCCCGTTGGTGCAGCCTAATTCGGCAACCTAATCTCGCCATGTCTACAGACAGGAGAGATGGATGACATCCTTTCATGGAGC
>NZ_JALBWO010000019.1:0-619 GCF_050026815.1 Rhodanobacter ginsengiterrae
GCTGGAGCTCGTTCGAGAACATCAGCGACGCCACCGGCACGGTGAACTTCGGCACCAACGGCGGCGTCACCGGCACCATCGCGGTGCAGACGCTGGACTTCGGCAATTACCTGCAAGACCTGACGTTGAACGTGGATACCGGCGCGATCGCAGGCGCCAGTGGAAGCTTCAGCGGTTACACCACGGTCAACGCGAACGCCGCGCAAAACAACACGGTGACCGGTACGGGCCAGGCCTATGCGCTGGACAACACGGTGGCCAACCAGGGCAGCAGCAACGGCTACAGCTGGGGCGGCTTCCAGAACATCAGCGACGCCACCGGCACGGTGAACTTCGGCACGGCCGGCAGCGTTGCCGGCAATGTCGCGGCGCACGCGTTGAATTACGCCAGCTACGGCACGGCGGTGTCGCTGGATCTGTCCAACGGCAGCAACGCGACAAGCGGCATTGGCGGCACCTGGAGCGGCGTGACGTCGGTGAGCGGCAGCGGGAACAACGACACGGTGCATGGCAGCAGCCAGACGTACACCCTGACCGGTGCGAACGCCGGCAGCAGCGGCACGCTGAGCTGGACGTCGTTCGAGAACCTGACCGACAGCACGGCGGGCAACTTCGTGTT
>NZ_JALBWO010000020.1:0-794 GCF_050026815.1 Rhodanobacter ginsengiterrae
CTCGCTGCTGAATTTTCTTCGCTTCGACATGAACACTCCTCATCGGCCGCATCGGCCTTCTCGTAAGTGTCCGTGAAATCGGGGGTGAACCCATTTCGTCCGCCTCTACGAGAAGCCGAAAGGGCGTAAGGATATTGGTTTCGAAAACTACCGAATAGAGGATGCTCTTCAAGGTCTCCAGGTAACACGCCACGGCGGAGAGGTCGTGGCTAACGACAAATCGGCCGAGCCCCACCTAAACCAGCAGGTGGCAATTCTGGAGTCGCTTGAGAGACGATTTGAAAGTTCGCTTTACGACATTAGGCAGCTAGTTCAAGCCGACCTTCTAGACTCTGAACTGGATGTTGCGCGAGAACTGCTCAAGCACAAGTTTATGCGCGCCGCAGGAGCAGTCGCCGGTGTGGTACTGGAAAAACACCTGCTCGAAGTGTGCACCAAGCACGCCATCAAGATCACCAAGAAGCATCCGACGATTGCAGATTTGAACGACGCACTTAAGGACTCGAGTGTCATAGAGACGCCGCAATGGCGGTTTCATCAACACTTAGCGGACATTCGAAATCTTTGTGATCACAACAAGCAGAAGGAGCCTACCGCCGATCAGGTCGCCGACTTGATCGAGGGCGTTTCCAAAGTGGTAAAAACAGTCTTCTAGTCGCTGCCTAACAGTTCGTCCAAGCGGACGTGCGAAAAGCCGCACGCCGCTTAACTCCAGCGTTGAAGCTGTAGAAAAACCCCTTACTGATCTGCAAAACGAGTCCGCCGTGCTGGCGGATTTTCGTTTCGACTTCGTG
>NZ_JALBWO010000021.1:0-1031 GCF_050026815.1 Rhodanobacter ginsengiterrae
GTGTAGATCTGCGTGGTGGCCACGTCCTTGTGGCCGAGCAGTTCCTGGATCGTGCGGATGTCCTGCCCGGCCTCCAGCAAGTGGGTGGCAAAGGAATGCCGCAAGGTGTGACAGGTGGCGGGCTTGACGATACCGGCACGATCCCGCGCCGCCTTGATCGCACGCTGCAGTCGGGATTCGTCCACATGATGGCGACGTTCTGCCCCATCGCGCGGGTCCACACTGCGTGCCGCTGCGGGAAACGCATACTGCCAGCCCCAGTCCTGTGCAGCACCGGGAAACTTGCGCGCCAGCGCATCGGGCATCCAGACCCGGCCAAAGCCCGCCGCGAGATCCCGCTGGTGAACCCGTGCAGCCTCGGCCAACTGCGCCCGCAGCGGCTCACCGAGTGTGCGCGGCAACATGGTGCGGCGATCCTTGGCGCCCTTGCCCTGGCGCACCAGAATCTCGTTGCGCTCGAAGTCAACATCCTTGGCGCGCAAGCGCACGCACTCCATCAACCGCATGCCGGTGCCGTACAACAAGCTGCCCATCAGCCAGTGAATACCGGTCAACTCCCCCAGTAGCGCAGTCACCTCCGACCGGGTCAGCACTATCGGCAGCCGCTGCGGCCGCTTGGCCCGTTCGATCCCATCCAGCCATGGGAGATCACTACCCAGTACCTGCTTGTAGAGAAACAGCAGCGAAGACAGCGCCTGATTCTGAGTGGCCGCGGCGACCTTCCCATGCACCGCCAGCGCCGTCAGGAAGCGCTCGATCTCCGGCGCACCAAGTTCGGCGGGATGCCTCTTGTCATTGGCGAAAATGAAGCGCCTGATCCAGCCCACATAAGCTTCCTCACTGCGTTTGGACATGCCCAGCCGCCGCATTCGCTCGCGCACCTGGTCAAGCAACTTCGGCGCTGGGCGTGTCGCCACGCCACTTGTCCCTGCTCCCGCTCCATGAAAGGATGTCATCCATCTCTCCTGTCTGTAGACATGGCGAGATTAGGTTGCCGAATTAGGCTGCACCAACGGGGATAAGTGGTTGAT
>NZ_JALBWO010000022.1:0-1279 GCF_050026815.1 Rhodanobacter ginsengiterrae
CGCAATTACCCGGCGAAAGTGATCGTCGAGCTGGAAGTGGTGGAGAAGGAGATGCCGATCTCCGAAGGGGTCAGCTACACCTTCTGGACCTTCGGCGGCACCGTGCCAGGCAGCTTCATCCGGGTGCGTCAGGGCGACACGGTGGAGTTCCACCTGAAGAACGCGCCGGACAGCAAGATGCCGCACAACATCGACCTGCACGGAGTGACCGGGCCGGGCGGTGGCGCGGCGTCCAGCTTCACCGCGCCGGGGCACGAGTCGCAATTCACCTTCAAGGCGTTGAACCAGGGCATCTTCGTCTACCACTGTGCCACCGCGCCGGTGGGCATGCACATCGCCAACGGCATGTACGGGCTGATCCTGGTCGAGCCGCCGGAGGGGCTGAGCCCGGTCGACCACGAGTATTACGTGATGCAGGGCGACTTCTACACCACCGGCAAGTACCGGCAGAAGGGTCTGCAGCCGTTCGACATGGAGAAGGCGATCGACGAGCGGCCGACCTACGTGCTGTTCAACGGCAAGGAAGGCTCGCTCACCGGCGACAACGCACTGACCGCCAAGACCAACCAGACGGTGCGGCTGTTCGTCGGCAACGGCGGTCCGAACCTGGTCTCCAGCTTCCACGTGATCGGCGAGATCTTCGACAAGGTGCAGCCTGAAGGCGGCACGGTGGCGCAGCACAACGTGCAGACCACGCTGATCCCGTCCGGCGGCGCGGCGATCGTGGAATTCCACACCGACGTGCCGGGCAGCTACGTGCTGGTCGATCACTCGATCTTCCGCGCGTTCAACAAGGGCGCGCTGGGCATCCTCAAGGTGGACGGCCCGGAGAACAAGGCGATCTACTCCGGCAAGGAAGTGGACTCGGTCTACCTGGGCGACCGCTCGGAGCCGAACCTGACAGCGGTGACCACGGCGGCGACGGCGCATGCGGCCGGCACGCTGACCAGGGCCGAGCAGATCGCGGCGGGCAAGCAGCTGTTCACCGGCACCTGTTCGGTCTGCCACCAGGCGAACGGCGAAGGCTTGCCTAACGTGTTCCCGCCGCTGGCGAAGTCGGACTTCCTGGCCGCCGATCCGAAGCGGGCGATGACCATCGTGACGCATGGCCTGACCGGCAAGGTCACCGTGAACGGCCATGAGTACGATTCGGTGATGCCGCCGATGAGCCAGCTCAACGACGACGAAGTGGCGAACATCCTCACCTACGTGCTGAACAGCTGGGGCAACCCGGGTGGTCAGATCAGCAAGGACGAGGTAGCCAAGGCACGCGCGGCGG
>NZ_JALBWO010000023.1:0-525 GCF_050026815.1 Rhodanobacter ginsengiterrae
CCGCCGGAAACCTGCTCGACCTCGTTTACCGACAGCACCCGTCCGGCAAACTTCCTGTTCATTTGATTCGACATATCCATTCCTCGATCAGTTGAAGGATTGATTACTTGGCGTTGGCGTAATAGCCGGCCAGCATGCCCAGCCCGAGAATCGGGCAAACCGCCAGCGCGATACCAATCTCGACCTTGGTTTCCGTGCTCATCGCGCCACCGGAAACCATTTCCACGTCCACAGCTGCAAGTTCGATCATCTGAAATTCCTTTCTCCAGTTTGGCAGACAGCCTCTGCCTGGCACTTACCGCAGCGGCTTCGCCGGCCACGATCAATCTCGCTTCATACCCAGTTGAATGACCTTCCCGGCGGCCGCCACCGTCTCCGGCCGATGCGCAATCACGATCCGGGTGATCCGCAACCGCTGCACCGCCGCATTGACCAGCCGCTCCCGCTCCACGTCCAGATGGCTGGTCGCCTCGTCCAGCACCAGCAGTCGCGGTCGCCGATACAGCGCCCGCGCCAGGATCACCC
>NZ_JALBWO010000024.1:0-1060 GCF_050026815.1 Rhodanobacter ginsengiterrae
TTTTGAATTCGGAACTCGGCGGGCGTGAGGCCGTCGAGGCTGTCATGAGGGATCTCGTTGTTGTAATCGGCGATCCATCGCTCGGCCTGCTCACGTACTTCAGAGAGGTTACGGAAGACATGCATGTCCAGCACGCCGCGTCGGAAGCTGCCGTTGAAGCGTTCGATGAAGCCGTTCTGCATGGGCCGACCCGGCTCGATGAAGTCCAGGGCGATGCCCTTGCGCTCCGCCCATTCGGCCAGGGCCAGCGCGATGAACTCCGGACCATTGTCCAGGCGCAGCTTGGTGGGATAGCCACGCCAAGCGGCGATGCGCTCCAGCGTGCGAATAACGCGCGTGGCCGGCAGGTTCAGATCGATCTCCACTGCCAACGCCTCGCGGCTGAAATCATCGATCACGTTGAACGTACGAAAGCGCCGCCCGTCCCACAAGGCGTCGGACATGAAGTCGATCGACCAACTGCCATTGATCTGGTCGCCGGCCACGAGTGGCATCGGGTGTCGGTTAGGCAACCGCTTCTTCCCGCGGCGACGCCGGTTGAGCTGCATCAGGCAATACACACGCCACACCCTTTTGTGATTCCAGACCAAACCGCGACGGCGGATCAGCTGGAACAACTTATCGAAGCCACGCTCCGGAAATCGCTCGGCCAGCTCGGCCAGTAACCCGATCACTGCCTCGTCCCGATCAACGCGGCGCTTGTAGCGCGCCGTCGATCGAGAAAGTCCCACCGCCTGACAAGCCCGACGTTCGCTCCAGTGGTGGACATCCATCAACCACGACATGAGCGGGCGTTTGTGCGCCGGGTCTACAGTTTTTTTGCGATGACGTCCTTCAGTGCCATGTTCTCCAGCGACAGGTCGGCGAACATGCGCTTGAGGCGACTGTTCTCTTCTTCCAGATCCTTAAGCCGCCGAACATCAGCCGCCTCCATGCCGCCGTACTTGGACTTCCATACGTAGTAGGTCGCATCCGATATGCCCAGCTCGCGACATACATCCTTGACCTGGCGACCACCTTCGACCTGCTTCAGCGTCGCGACGATCTGACTTTCAGTGAA
>NZ_JALBWO010000025.1:0-1192 GCF_050026815.1 Rhodanobacter ginsengiterrae
CATGGCAAAGGGTAAATTCGAACGCACCAAGCCGCACGTCAACGTCGGCACGATTGGTCACGTGGATCACGGCAAGACGACGCTGACGGCAGCGCTGACGAAGGTCGGTGCGGAACGTTTTGGCGGCGAGTTCAAGGATTACAGCGCGATCGACGCGGCGCCGGAAGAGAAGGCGCGCGGCATCACGATCTCGACCGCCCACGTGGAATACGAGTCGCCGATGCGTCATTACGCGCACGTGGACTGCCCGGGCCATGCTGACTATGTGAAGAACATGATCACCGGTGCGGCGCAGATGGACGGCGCGATCCTGGTGTGCTCGGCCGCGGACGGCCCGATGCCGCAGACGCGCGAGCACATCCTGCTGTCGCGTCAGGTCGGTGTGCCGTTCATCGTGGTCTACCTGAACAAGGCGGACCTGGTGGACGACGCCGAGCTGCTCGAGCTGGTCGAGATGGAAGTGCGCGAGCTGCTGACCAAGTACGACTTCCCGGGCGACGACACCCCGATGATCCACGGTTCGGCCCGCATGGCGCTGGAAGGCGACCAGAGCGAGATCGGCGTGCCGTCGATCATCAAGCTGGTGGACGCGCTGGACAGCTACATTCCGGAGCCGGTGCGCGTCATCGACCGCCCGTTCCTGATGCCGGTGGAAGACGTGTTCTCGATCTCCGGTCGCGGCACCGTGGTGACCGGTCGTATCGAGCGCGGCATCATCAAGGTGGGCGACGAAATCGAAGTGGTCGGCATCCGCGACACGCAGAAGACCACGGTCACCGGCGTGGAAATGTTCCGCAAGCTGCTGGACGAAGGTCGCGCAGGCGACAACGCCGGCCTGCTGCTGCGCGGTCTGAAGCGTGACGACGTGGAGCGTGGCCAGGTGCTGGCCAAGCCGGGCACGATCAACCCGCACACCGACTTCGAGGCCGAGGTGTATGTGCTGTCGAAGGACGAGGGTGGTCGTCATACGCCGTTCTTCAAGGGCTATCGTCCGCAGTTCTACTTCCGTACGACCGACGTGACGGGCGCCTGCCAGCTGCCGGAAGGCGTGGAGATGGTGATGCCGGGCGACAACGTGAAGATGGTGGTGAGCCTGATCCACCCGATCGCGATGGACGAAGGTCTGCGCTTCGCGATCCGCGAAGGCGGCCGCACCGTCGGCGCCGGCGTGGTGGCCAAGGTCATCAAGTAA
>NZ_JALBWO010000026.1:0-807 GCF_050026815.1 Rhodanobacter ginsengiterrae
CCGTGAGGGGATTGCTGCGTGCGATATCCATCGATCCGAAATCGCGCGGCTTGCGTGCCGCCAAGGCATACATGGCTTTGCACGTCACCCATTCACCAGGCTCGTCGGATACCTCGACGGGTTTGAGATACGTCGTGTTGCGCAAGCGTCCCAGCCACTGCCAGCCCATCGCCTCGACCGCCCGAAACCATGGTCCCCGGAAGCCGGCGTCTGTCACCAGAATCGGCCGCACGTCATCGGGAAGCACGTGCGCCAGACGCTGTAGAAAGCGCTTTTCTGCCTTCGGTGAGCCCTGTTGCCCGTTGGGAAACACCATGTCCAGGATTGGCAGCGAACGGCCACCCACGGGAATCGCCGCACGCAGCAGATGCCAGCTCCGATCGGACTTCAGATCCGACCAATCTATGAGGATGACGGGTTGTTTGCTGCGCACCAGCCAACGGGTCATGGCCTGGTAAATGTGTTCGCGCTCGACGTGTAGATGGCGGTTGCCCAAGAGCCGATCCAGCGCCTTGAGCGGCGCGCGGACGCGCTCCGCGCCGGGCCATGAACGCGCAAGATCGATCAGCGTCAGGCGGCTGCCTTGAATCATCGCCTCGACGGCGTGCAGCAACACACGGTTACGCAGCGCATGCATCGACCCGAGTGCATCGCCGAGGCACTTTTGCAATACTTTGGTGGCGTGCATGGTGCGGTCTCCTCTGGCTTCGTAACCCGTGAGGAATGACCGCATCATGCGCGCACTGTTCCCTCAGTCCGCACGCAAGGTGTTGATTGAGCGAGAAGATTCGTGGGGAAACCTCAGGG
>NZ_JALBWO010000027.1:0-1698 GCF_050026815.1 Rhodanobacter ginsengiterrae
CGAAGCACAACACGATCGACAGCAGTGGCCCGAAAGCTCAGGGCAAAAGCATCATGCACCCGGGGTTGACCGGAAGTCTCCTAAGGAGATGTTAGGCACCGTTACCGCTGCCCAATGTGTAGTGCGGTTGAGCTGGGGCTGTGATGTTGGGCACAGAGCGCACCCTCCCAGCGTCTTGGAGCTCACCTAATGCTGTCATCAAGTGTCCCATCATTTCGGGATTGTGTTGAGACAGATGACGGTCGAGTTGATACCAACTCCACTTACCGTCGTGTGCGGCAATTGCTGAGAAGACGAGTTCTTTGAAGGAGTCGTAGTCCATTTGCTGCCTAACGCTGGAATTGAGCGGCGGCGGAGCCGTCCGCCTCGAATGAACGGTTAGGTGTTCTGCGACGAACTCTGCAGAGAGAACCTACCATGCAATTTGAATGTTGCCTCGATGCCGCGAAAACCGAACCAAATCACGAGCGCGAACACCATGACACTCCGGCTCTCCGGAAACAAAAAGGGAACCAGAAAGCAAAGAACTGACAAGCCGACGCCAGCCACGGCTGCGACGCGACTGAATTTGTAACGCGTGAAGTAACCACAAAGTGCGTACAGGGCTGCGACAAAGAGCAGGCGCGGCCATGCAAAAAGAGCGAAGAATGCGACGAATGCGGCCGCCACAAAGAATCCAAGGGCCGCCCACTTTGCCAAGTCGATAGCGGCCTCGCGATCGGCGATTCGCCCGAAAAGTGCGTTCTGTAGCGTGACCATGTTGAACACCTAACGCTTGAGTTAAGCGGCGGCGAAGCCGTCCGCCTTGAACGAGTAGTTAGACGCGATGAGCAAGATTCGATTTTAGCCGGCTTTTAAGTTGTGAATTTGTAATGACCGCATCTGCCTGAAGTTTTTCGAGCTCTTCTGCAGAGTAAGGTTGGGTTCGAAATTGATCCGCAGAATGCATTAAGTACAGACTACCTTTTCGAAACGTGTCGAAAGCCTTCCTTTGCCCAAAAAAGATAGCTAACTGCCTAACGACAAGCAAGACTAACAGGCAAAGATACCATCTGATCTGCTGCACGGTGAAGGACGCAACGGCCAAGGCAAGAAGCATGGCCCATCCAAAAACTACATAAAGAAATGGATATTTGAAATACAATTCCGGAACTTCTAACTTGTCACCAAGTATGAAGGAGGTTGTCCATTCAACGATCTTTATCGTTATCAAGACATACACAATTAGCAATGATAAAAAGACTATGGGTGACATGTGGTATTCACCAAAAATTATTTCCGCTTGTCTGGCTTGCATTTTTCAAGAGTTTTGATTGGATGCTCCTTAAGGAATCATGATGTGCGAAATATGGAGCTTTGGCACCATCGGCCAATTGCTCGGAACAATATTTCTCGTACATTTCTAATGCGGCCGTTAATGCGATCATTTCAGAATCGTCAAGTGACAGCTCGTATCTGTAGGTAGTCATCGAACGGTTCCCTTAAGTGCGTCCCAGCCTCACAGGTGTGTACAGCCTAACGCTAAGTAGATTTCAAAATGCAGTCTAATACGGCAGCCTAATTCAGACATTCAGGCCTCAAGTCGAGCCTGCGGCCTACGCAAATCAACCACTTATCCCCGTTGGTGCAGCCTAATTCGGCAACCTAATCTCGCCATGTCTACAGACAGGAGAGATGGATGACATCCTTTCATGGAGC
>NZ_JALBWO010000028.1:0-5774 GCF_050026815.1 Rhodanobacter ginsengiterrae
ATAAAGCCCCTGGCGGTGACCTGTTGCGGGTCGCGACCTGTGGTCGCCACCGCACCAAAGAAAAACCCCCACCGTTTCCGGTGAGGGTGTTTCAGGATAAAGCCCCTGGCGGTGACCTACTCTTGCATGGCAAAGCCACACTACCATCGGCGCATGCGCGTTTCACTTCTGAGTTCGGGATGGGATCAGGTGGTACCACGCCGCTATGGCCGCCAGGGAAGGGGTGGGAGCAGCGCGTTGGCGCCGGCTCCACATTCTTCGTGGAAAGCCCGGTCGATAAAGCCGACCAGACTCTCCCGTGAGTGGAAACTCACGTTGGATAAATCGTAAACGAGTGACAAGCGTCGAGGTGATATTTCGCTATCGAACTTTGGACAAATGTCGCGGCACAATCGCTCTTTCGAAGAGTCCGGCCATGGAGGGTCGGTAGCTTCGCAGAGGGACCTGCGTAAAACAAAGCCACTTGGGGTTATATGGTCAAGCCTCACGGCTCATTAGTATCAGTTAGCTCAATGCATTGCTGCACTTCCACACCTGACCTATCAACCACCTAGTCTTGATGGTGCCTTAAGGAGAGTCAAGCTCTCGGGAGATCTCATCTTGGGGCGTGCTTCCCGCTTAGATGCTTTCAGCGGTTATCACTTCCGTTCGTAGCTACCGGGCAATGCCATGGGCATGACAACCCGAACACCAGCGGAACGTCCACTCCGGTCCTCTCGTACTAGGAGCAGCCCCCCTCAAATCTCCAACGCCCACGACAGATAGGGACCGAACTGTCTCACGACGTTCTGAACCCAGCTCGCGTACCACTTTAAATGGCGAACAGCCATACCCTTGGGACCGGCTACAGCCCCAGGATGTGATGAGCCGACATCGAGGTGCCAAACACCGCCGTCGATATGAACTCTTGGGCGGTATCAGCCTGTTATCCCCGGAGTACCTTTTATCCGTTGAGCGATGGCCCTTCCATACAGAACCACCGGATCACTATGACCTACTTTCGTACCTGCTTGATCCGTCGATCTCGCAGTCAAGCACGCTTATGCCATTGCACACAGTGCGCGATGTCCGACCGCGCTGAGCGTACCTTCGTGCTCCTCCGTTACTCTTTGGGAGGAGACCGCCCCAGTCAAACTACCCACCATACACGGTCCCTGACCCGGATTACGGGCCGAGGTTAGAACGTCAAGCACTTCAGGGTGGTATTTCAAGGATGGCTCCACGCAAACTGGCGTCTGCGCTTCAAAGCCTCCCACCTATCCTACACAGAAGAACTCAACGTTCAGTGTAAAGCTATAGTAAAGGTTCACGGGGTCTTTCCGTCTTGCCGCGGGAACGCTGCATCTTCACAGCGAATTCAATTTCACTGAGTCTCGGGTGGAGACAGCGCCGCTGTCGTTACGCCATTCGTGCAGGTCGGAACTTACCCGACAAGGAATTTCGCTACCTTAGGACCGTTATAGTTACGGCCGCCGTTTACTGGGGCTTCGATCAAGAGCTTCGCCTTGCGGCTGACCCCATCAATTAACCTTCCAGCACCGGGCAGGCGTCACACCCTATACGTCCACTTTCGTGTTTGCAGAGTGCTGTGTTTTTGATAAACAGTCGCAGCGGCCAGGTTACTGCGACCCATCGACGCTCAGTCACGCACGTGACCACGTCAATGGGCGCACCTTCTCCCGAAGTTACGGTGCCATTTTGCCTAGTTCCTTCACCCGAGTTCTCTCAAGCGCCTTGGGATTCTCACCCTGCCTACCAGTGTCGGTTTACGGTACGGTTTTTCTACAGCTGAAGCTTAGTGGCTTTTCCTGGAAGCGTGGTGTCAGTCACTTCGCCCAATAGGGCTCGTCTCGGTGCTCGGCATAAAGGGTCCCGGATTTGCCTAAGACCCATGCCTACCGCCTTTCCCCGGGACAACCAACGCCCGGTAGACCTAACCTTCTCCGTCCCCACATCGCACTGTAGAAAAGTGCAGGAATATTAACCTGCTTCCCATCGACTACGCATTTCTGCCTCGCCTTAGGGGCCGACTCACCCTGCGCCGATGAACGTTGCGCGAGGAAACCTTGGGCTTTCGGCGTGGGGGCTTTTCACCCCCATTATCGTTACTCATGTCAGCATTCGCACTTCCGATACCTCCAGCAGACTTTACAATCCACCTTCACAGGCTTACGGAACGCTCCTCTACCGCGTACACATAAATGTGCACACCCCGAGCTTCGGTGCATAGCTTAGCCCCGTTAAATCTTCCGCGCAGACCGACTCGACCAGTGAGCTATTACGCTTTCTTTAAAGGATGGCTGCTTCTAAGCCAACCTCCTGGCTGTCTATGCCTTTCCACATCGTTTTCCACTTAGCTATGACTTTGGGACCTTAGCTGCGGGTCTGGGTTGTTTCCCTTTTCACGACGGACGTTAGCACCCGCCGTGTGTCTCCCGGATAGTCTGTCCTGGTATTCGGAGTTTGCCATGGTTTGGTAAGTCGCGATGACCCCCTAGCCATAACAGTGCTCTACCCCCAGGAAGATTCGTCCGAGGCGCTACCTAAATAGCTTTCGAGGAGAACCAGCTATCTCCGAGTTTGTTTAGCCTTTCACTCCTATCCTCAGCTCATCCCCATCTATTGCAACAGATGTGGGTTCGGTCCTCCAGTGCGTGTTACCGCACCTTCAACCTGGCCAAGGATAGATCACTCGGTTTCGGGTCTACTGCCTGAGACTATGCGCCCTATTCAGACTCGATTTCTCTTCGCCTCCCCTATACGGTTAAGCTTGCCACAGACAGTAAGTCGCTGACCCATTATACAAAAGGTACGCAGTTACCCTTGCGGGCTTCCACTGCTTGTACGTATACGGTTTCAGGGTCTATTTCACTCCCCTCTCCGGGGTTCTTTTCGCCTTTCCCTCACGGTACTAGTTCGCTATCGGTCAGTCAGTAGTATTTAGCCTTGGAGGATGGTCCCCCCATGTTCAGACAAGGTTTCACGTGCCCCGCCTTACTCAATTTCACACAAAATGCCTTTTCGTCGACTGGGCTATCACCATCTATGGCCGGGCTTTCCATCCCGTTTGACTAAAACATAATGTGCTTTTGGGCTAGTCCCCGTTCGCTCGTCGCTACTCAGGGAATCTCGGTTGATTTCTTTTCCTCCGGGTACTTAGATATTTCAGTTCCCCGGGTTCGCCCTGCATGGCTATGTATTCACCATGCAGTACTCCTTGCGGAGTGGGTTTCCCCATTCGGACATTGCCGGATCAAAGCTTGTTGCCAGCTCCCCGACACTTTTCGCAGGCTGCCACGTCCTTCATCGCCTCTGACTGCCAAGGCATCCACCGTATACGCTTAGTCGCTTGACCATATAACCCCAAGTCGCCTCGGGGCATGCACCCTCATCAGGTGCAGCCAAGTTACTTCGTTTTCGTGCCTTGTCACTTGCCTCGGTTCGGTGTCGAACCAAGACGCTTGTCACTCGTTTACTTTGTTTTCAAAGAACATCACACCGGCCTCAATGCCGGGTGATTTCAAAAATCTTGTGTGTGCTGATACTTCACGCGTCAGATCGAACCATGGTGGAGCCTATCGGGATCGAACCGATGACCCCCTGCTTGCAAAGCAGGTGCTCTCCCAGCTGAGCTAAGGCCCCAAGGAACCCTTGGAATATGGTGGGTCTGGGTGGACTCGAACCACCGGCCTCACCCTTATCAGGGGTGCGCTCTAACCACCTGAGCTACAGACCCATGAAGGATGAACCCCAGAACCCGCGAGCCAAGCTACCTGGAAACTATCTAAAGCCAGATTCGAAGCCGCTGTCGATGAAGAGTCCGTCCAGCGATGGACGGTCTTGATCTACGCTCTTCGCGACAGGATGTCGCGTGAAGTACAGGTGTCTTGTGTGGACGTCTTGCGTGAAAGCATCACGCCGTCGTTTCTTGAAAGGAGGTGATCCAGCCGCACCTTCCGATACGGCTACCTTGTTACGACTTCACCCCAGTCATGGACCACTCCGTGGGCGTCGTCCTCCTTGCGGTTAGACTAACGCCTTCTGGAGCAACCCACTCCCATGGTGTGACGGGCGGTGTGTACAAGGCCCGGGAACGTATTCACCGCGGCATAGCTGATCCGCGATTACTAGCGATTCCGACTTCACGGAGTCGAGTTGCAGACTCCGATCCGGACTGGGATCGGCTTTCTGGGATTGGCTCCACCTCGCGGTATTGCAACCCTCTGTACCGACCATTGTAGTACGTGTGTAGCCCTGGCCGTAAGGGCCATGATGACTTGACGTCATCCCCACCTTCCTCCGGTTTGTCACCGGCAGTCTCCTTAGAGTTCCCACCATTACGTGCTGGCAACTAAGGACAAGGGTTGCGCTCGTTGCGGGACTTAACCCAACATCTCACGACACGAGCTGACGACAGCCATGCAGCACCTGTGTTCCGATTCCCGAAGGCACTCCTGCATCTCTGCTGGATTCCGGACATGTCAAGGCCAGGTAAGGTTCTTCGCGTTGCATCGAATTAAACCACATACTCCACCGCTTGTGCGGGCCCCCGTCAATTCCTTTGAGTTTCAGTCTTGCGACCGTACTCCCCAGGCGGCGAACTTAACGCGTTAGCTTCGACACTGATCTCCGAGTTGAGACCAACATCCAGTTCGCATCGTTTAGGGCGTGGACTACCAGGGTATCTAATCCTGTTTGCTCCCCACGCTTTCGTGCTTCAGCGTCAGTGTTGTCCCAGATGGCCGCCTTCGCCACTGATGTTCCTTCCGATCTCTACGCATTTCACCGCTACACCGGAAATTCCACCATCCTCTGACACACTCTAGCTTGCCAGTATCCATTGCCATTCCCAGGTTGAGCCCGGGGATTTCACAACAGACTTAACAAACCGCCTACGCACCCTTTACGCCCAGTAATTCCGATTAACGCTTGCACCCTTCGTATTACCGCGGCTGCTGGCACGAAGTTAGCCGGTGCTTATTCCTCAGGTACCGTCAGCCCCATGGGGTATTAGCCCGTGGTATTTCGTTCCTGATAAAAGTGCTTTACAACCCGAGGGCCTTCTTCACACACGCGGCATTGCTGGATCAGGCTTGCGCCCATTGTCCAATATTCCCCACTGCTGCCTCCCGTAGGAGTCTGGACCGTGTCTCAGTTCCAGTGTGGCTGATCATCCTCTCAGACCAGCTAGCGATCGTCGCCTTGGTAAGCCATTACCTTACCAACTAGCTAATCGCACATCGGTCCGTCCAACCGCGCAAGGTCCGAAGATCCCCTGCTTTCTCCCGTAGGACGTATGCGGTATTAGCGTAAGTTTCCCTACGTTATCCCCCACGTCTGGGTAGGTCCCGATGCATTACTCACCCGTCCGCCACTCGCCACCCACAGTATTGCTACTGCTGTGCTGCCGTTCGACTTGCATGTGTTAGGCATGCCGCCAGCGTTCAATCTGAGCCAGGATCAAACTCTTCACTTAAGTTTTCGACAACCTCATCCTTGCGGACGAAAGCCATCTATCTTTCCGAAGCGTTAGTCCCAACAAAATCAAAACTCATTACTGACTTTTTCTTTCATTGGACGCTTGCATTGCTTGGACAGGTCATGACCCATTCAACACAAGACGTCCACACAATTCACCTGCGCACACTGTCAAAGATCGTTCGCTTGCATCCCGTTTCCGGTTTGCGCCCCAAGACGTTTCGTCCTAGGTGAGCCGCCCATTCTACATCGCTTTTCCCTACCGTCAACACCCTCGGTGACGCTTTTTTCGAGGT
>NZ_JALBWO010000029.1:0-1504 GCF_050026815.1 Rhodanobacter ginsengiterrae
CGAGTAAAAAGAGACTTCCTCCCCTTTGGCCTCGAGGGCCATGATGGTGTTGCAACACAACCGTCAACAGAAGAGGAAGTCTCCATGAGCACTATAACCCTGGGTGTGGACTTGGCGAAGAGCGTGTTTTCGGTGTGCGCGATGGATGGCGCCGGGCACGTGCTGGAGCGGCGGGAGTTCAAGCGTGAGGCGTTTGCCCTGTGGCTGGCACAGCGACCGGCGGGGACCGTGGTGGCGATGGAGGCGTGCAGCGGGGCGCATCATTGGGCGCGGCGTTGCATGGAGTACGGGTTGCAGCCGCGGCTGATGGCTGCCCAACTGGTCAAGCCGTACCGCAAGAGCCAGCGCAGCAAGAACGACCGCAATGACGCCGAGGCGATCGCCACGGCGGCGCGCCAGGGCAACATGCGCTTCGTGCCGATCAAGACCGTCGACCAGCAGGCGCGGCTGTCGTGGCACCGGGTGCGCGAAGGCTACAAGGCGGAGAGTCTGGCGATCGGCAACCGCCTGCGCGGCCTGCTGGCGGAGTTCGGGATCGTGATGGGCAAGAGCGACAAGGCGCTGCGCCGGGTGCTCGCCGATCTGGATGCACACCGCGCGCTGCCGGCGGAGTTCAAGGAACTGATCCGCAGCGTCGACGCCCACTGGACGCAGGTCCGCACGGCCTTCGACGCGTGCGATGCACGCATCGAAGCCCATGCGCGCGATGACGAGCGCTGCGTGCGGCTGCGCGCGATCGTCGGCGTCGGCGCACTCACGGCGGATGCCCTGATCGCCAGCCTCGGCAAGGCGCAGGAATTCCGCAACGGTCGGCAACTGGCGGCCTGGCTCGGCATGGTGCCGACCCAGCACTCCAGCGGCGGCCACACGCGGCTGGGCGCGATCAGTTGCCGCGGCGACGGCTACCTGCGCACGCTGTTGATCCAGGGCGCGCGCAGCAGCCTGCAACGGGCCAAGGCGGTCGCCACGGAAAAGGCCACGCCCGAACAACTCTGGATTCGATCCCTGGCGGCGCGGCTGTCCTTTGGCAAGGTGCTGGTCGCCATCGCCAACAAGCATGCGCGCCAGCTGTGGGTGATGCTGGCCCACGACGCGGACTACGATCCCTGCGCCAGCCAGCGCCATCCGATGCATCGCCCCGCCCAGCTCGCCTGAGGAACCTCTTCTTTCGATTCACCGTCAGCGCAACGCGGCAACAACGGGTCAGACCCACCCGGAGAGAACCTGACTAACATTCTGGACGTCCCAACGTGCTTCGGCCGATCCCCGAACACCGACGACACCGCTGAACGAATGAGGTCTCCGGGCGCGGTTTATACCCTGGTCCGAGCCGGCGACATCGACTCAACAAGACCGTCTAAGGAAATGCAGTCTGGCAACGTTTGACGCCGCATCAACCTGACAAGCAGCACGCAACACGAAGCACAACACGATCGACAGCAGTGGCCCGAAAGCTCAGGGCAAAAGCATCATGCACCCGGGGTTGACCGGAAGTCTCCTAAGG
>NZ_JALBWO010000030.1:0-1464 GCF_050026815.1 Rhodanobacter ginsengiterrae
CGAGCGGAGCACTGCACGAAGTCGAAACGAAAATCCGCCAGCACGGCGGACTCGTTTTGCAGATCAGTAAGGGGTTTTTCTACAGCTTCAACGCTTGAGTTAAGCGGCGCGCGGCTTTTCGCGCGTCCGCTTGGACGAGTGGTTAGGCCAGCGACGGCCCGGCTAGTGCAGTGATACCTGCGCACCAAGTGATTCAAGAGTATGCAACAGAGCGCCGGCCGACTCGGTACTGACCAACTCTAACGTCATGGCCTCGCCCTTCATGACACGACGAGCAACTCGTTTGAGTTCGGTGCCGCGGAGCAACGTACATTGTTGGATACGATCGCAGAAGGCTGCAAGCGGCCAACTGCTGTGACTTGCCCAGCCCAACTCAGGAACCCAGTGATGTATGACCAAGGACGTCATTTCTGTTTGAGGCCTAACGCTGGAATTGAGCGGCGGCGAAGCCGTCCGCCTCGAATGAGTGGTTAGGGCCGGCGCTCACTTGGGCCCATTTGCATAAAACCAGTTGGTGGATCATGCGGCCATATGGTTGAGCACACAAACGCTTCGTAAAGATAGGCGTGCCAGCTGTCATCCATGCCCAGATCCGTCTGCCCGATACGCTGCACGCCCCAAGGAAAGCTAGGGCCGAAGCCGGTTGGACAGAACACGATCTGCGTTTTTTCGTCTGCCGCGACAATTGTGCAAATGTGCATTTCTTGCCCGTATTGCCAAGATTCCACGCAGTTGCTTAGCGACCCGTAGACCGCACGAAAGGCTCTGCGCTGATCGTCACTGCCGAAGTATTTGAGTTCCTGCTCGATCAGACTTTCCATGGAGGGCCTAACGCTGGAATTAAGCGGCGGCGGAGCCGTCCGCTTGGATGAGATGTTAGGCGCGCTGACGCTAGCAACGCATGCCGACAATGAACGCGAGAACCGCAATGATGAAGGATGCTGCTGCAAGCCAAGTAGCCCACAGGAATTGGTTGCGTGCTTCCCTGAGCTGCGCGATTGCGGAAGCAAGTATTGGAAACTGTACTTGATGTCGCTCGCTAGGGATGGCCTGCTCTTTGAAACGGAAGAACGGGATCTCGCTTCCGTTACTACGCAGGATTCGATATTTGTGGTCTAGGTAGTAGTAGAGCCGACCATGGATTATGTCTCCGTCGATCTTGAAGTGCTTAGCAATCGCGGCGATATCGATTGGCACATAGACCTTGGTATCGCGCTCGGGACAGTCGTGATCAAATGCTGCGAATTCGCCGTAGTAACGACGGTAGATTTCTTCGAGCACTTCTAGGTCTGTGGGTGGCCGCTTCATAGTTTCATTGGAGCCTAACGCTGGAGTTAAGCGGCGCGCGGCTTTTCGCGCGTCCGCTTGGACGAGTAAAAAGAGACTTCCTCCCCTTTGGCCTCGAGGGCCATGATGGTGTTGCAACACAACCGTCAACAGAAGAGGAAGTCTCCATGAGCACTA
>NZ_JALBWO010000031.1:0-68837 GCF_050026815.1 Rhodanobacter ginsengiterrae
TGGGCTGTGCGGGTTGTCGCAAGGCGCCCCCCCGCGGGGGCGGTCACCTGGGGGGGTGTGGGCTGTGCGGGGGGGGGGGGGGCCCGGGCCTGGGGGGGGGGGGCCGGGTTGGGGGGCCGGCGGGGGGGGGGTTCCGTTGGTTTGCTTGGGGCTTGGGGCGGGGGGGGCGGGTGTTGGGCGGGGGGGCCAACCCCCCGGGTCCGGCGGCGTCATCCGTTATCCTTGCGGCGCTGAAATCCAGAGCCGCAAGCATGAAAAGCCGTTTACCCGAAGCCAGCGCCGACGAGCGCGCCCACTCCGACCACCTGCTGCAACTGCTGCGCGAGCAGATCGCCTCGCACGGGCCGATGCCGTTCGCGCAATACATGGAGCGCTGCCTGTATGCGCCGGGGCTGGGCTACTACAGCGCCGGCCGCACCAAGTTCGGCGCGGCCGGCGATTTCGTCACCGCGCCGGAACTCGGCGAGCTGTTCGCCGGTTGCGTGGTCAACGCGATACAGCCGGTGCTGGCGATGCTGGGCGAGGCGGCCGACTTTCTCGAATTGGGCGGTGGCAGCGGCGCCTTCGCCGAGTCCGCGCTGAAGGCGCTGGCGGCCAGCGGCACCTTGCCGCGGAAGTATCTGATCCTCGAACCCAGCGCCGACCTGCGCGAGCGCCAGCGCGAACGGCTGCGGGCCAACCTGTCGGCTGCACTCAACGCCCGCGTCGAATGGCTGGATCGTCCGCCCGGGCAGGACTGGCGCGGTGTGCTGTTTGCCAACGAGGTGATCGACGCGCTGCCGGCCACCCGCTTCACCACGCGCGCTGGCGAGGTCTACGAGGAGTACGTGATGCTGGACGGCGAAGGTCGCCTGAAGCGCAGCGACCGTCCGGCCGATGCCTTGGTGTCCGGCGCCGTGCGCCATGTCGAGCGTGATCTCGGTACCGACTTTGTCGACGGCTACCGCTCGGAAATCCTGCCGCAACTGCCGTACTGGATCCAGGCCGTGGCCGGCTCGCTGACGGCCGGCGTGATGCTGTTCATCGACTACGGCTACGTGCGCCGCGAGTTCTACCTGCCCGAACGCGACGACGGCACCCTGATGGCGCATTACCGCCACCACGCGCACAACGATCCGTTGTACCTGCCGGGCTTGAACGACCTCACCGCGTCGGTCGATTTCACCGCGCTGGCCGAGGCCGGCAACAGCGCCGGTTTCGGCGTGGCGGCGTATCTGCCACAAGCGCAGTTCCTGATCGGCGCCGGCCTGCAGCAGGTGTTCGAGGACGCCCACGCGCACGCCGCCGACGAACATGCCCGCTACCGGCTTTCCCAGCAGGTGAAGCGCTTGATGCTGCCTGACCAGATGGGCGAGCGCTTCCAGACGATGTTGCTGGCACGCGGACTGGAGGCCTTGCCACTGCCCGCCGAGTTGATGGCGGCCGACCAGGGTGGCCGGCTTTGAGCGGAGCCTTGTGGGTTCAGCCGTCCAGACGGCTGCGCTGGCACAGCGCCTGGGTGCTGCTGGGCGCGTTGATCATGGGCTGGACACTGTGGATGGCGCTGACGCCGGACCCGGGCATCACGCTGGCGTTTCCGTATGGCGACAAGCTGCTGCACGCGACCACTTTCACCTGCCTGATGGGCTGGTGGGGCAACGTCTACGATGGGCGCCGCCCGCGTGGCTGGGCGGCGCTGGGTTGTCTGGCGTTCGGCATCTTCATCGAATGCGCGCAGTGGCTGGATCCCCCACGCGACGCCGATGCCTTCGACGTGCTGGCCGACGGCACCGGCATTCTCATGGCGCTGCTGTTGCTGCGCACGCCGCTCGCCAGGGTGCTGGCGAGCGTGGAAGCTTTTTCAGTGAACCGCCACGGGCGTTGACGCGGCCGAACTGGCAGGCGCGGGAACCGAGCCGGCCGGAGCGGGCAAGGGCTGCACTGGCGTCGCATCGGCCGGCCGGTGCACCAGCTGGCCGCGCTTGAACAGCTCGCTGGCGACCTGGTAGTAGGCCACCGCGTCGGTGATCTCCGAAGGCTGCTGCGGCTCGATCGGGGTGGCATCGCCGGTGGCATAGTCCGGCTTCATCTGTTCCAGCTTGCGCTGCGGTTCCAGCACGGTGAGCACATCGTCATGCAGGTAGCCAAGCTTCTCGTAGGTGGCCGGGAACGCGCGCTCGCGCCCCGCTTCCAGCTGGAACAGGTCGTAGCCGAAGAAGCGCGTGCGGTAGCTGAAGTTGAGCAGGCCGAGCACGGTGGGAGGAATGTCGACCTGGCTCATCAGCCGCGTCACGCGCTGCGCCGGGATGTGCTTCGGCGCGTAGATCCACAGCGGGATGTGATAGCGGTTGATCGGCACGCTGGTCTTGCCCGCGCTGGAGGCGCAGTGGTCGGCGGTGATCACGAAGATGGTGTCGTCGAAATAGGATTTCTCCCGCGCGCGGCGGATGAAGTCGCCGATCGACCAGTCGGTATACGCCACCGCGCCCTCGCGGGTGCCGTTGGCCTGCTTCACCCGGCCTGTGGGGAAGGTGAACGGGCGATGGTTCGAGGTGGTCATGATGTGCAGGAAGAACGGCTTGCCGGAGGCCGCGATCTGGTCCATCTGGCCAAGCGCCAGCGTGTACAGGTCCTCGTCGGCCACGCCCCACACGTTTTCGCCATGAATCGTGGCGCTCTTCGGAATGTCGCGCCGGTCCACCGCGCGGTAGCCGTTGCTGCCGAAGAACTGGTTCATGTTGTCGAACTCGCCGTAACCGCCGTAGACGAAGTCGGACTGGTAGCCGCGCGCATTGAAGATATCGGCCAGCGAGAACAGGTTTTCGTTGTTGGGTGCCTTCACCAGCGAATCGCCGGGGGTCGGCGGCACCGACAACGCCAGCGCCTCCAGTCCGCGCACGGTGCGCGTGCCGTTGGCGTAGAGGTTGTCGAAGAACAGGCTGTGGTCGACCAGCGAGTCCAGATAGGGGGTGATCTTCTGCGGGTTGCCGAAGGTGCCCAGGTAATCGCCGGACAGGCTTTCGACGCTGATCAGCACCACGTTGAGGCGCTTCTCCGGACCGCTGCGGCGGATCTCGCGGGTGAGGTCGTGCGGGTCGCTGCTGACGTAGCTGGCTTCGGGTGTTTTAAGCATGTCGCGTACGCGCTGGAAAGCTTCGTCATCGGGCAGCGTGCGATAGAACTTCGCGTAGTCGAGGTGGCTGCTGCGGAACGCATTGAAGAACTGGTAGATGCCGTTGCCGGCCAGCTCGTTGACGTAATTGTTGGCGGTGCGATCCTTCATGCCGCCGTTGACCGCGGCCACCGAAACCACGGTCAGCAGCAGCCACAGCAACACCACCTTGCCGCGCTGCCAGAAGCGGCTGCCGTCGTCGCGCGTGCGCAGGGCGCGGCGGCCGAACGCAAACACCACCAGTGCGAGCACCGCCAGCAAGATCACCCACAGGCCGATCGGGTACGACTCGCGGATATTGCCGATCACCTCGGTGGTGTAGACCAGATAGTCCACCGCGATGAAATTGAAGCGCACGCTGAACTCATTCCAGAACACCAGTTCCGAAGCACCCACGAACAGCAGGCCATAGATCAGCAGCAGGGCGAACACATACAGCACCCACTGGCCGACGCGCGAGGTGTAGGTGAAGGCAGTCAGCGGCAGCACGAACAGGAACGGCAGCAGCACCGGCCAGGTCTGCTTGAGACTGGCGTGGTAATGCAGGTGCAGGGCGCCGATGCAGAGCGCACAGGCCAGCGTCATGGCAACCGCGTAGATCAGCCAGCGCAGCAGCGGCGCCATGCGCCCGGAGCGGGTCGGCACGATCCACAGGAACAGCACCAGCGGCCACGCCACGTAGATGAAGGTGACCACGTCGTAGAACAGGCCCACGCCGAAGGCGTAGGCCAGGTTGAACGCGTTGTGCGTCACTTCGGCGCCGGACATCACCAGCAGGACCACGCGGGTGACGAAGGTGATCGCGAGGTAGGTGATCGCCAGCCACAGCAGCGGACGGAAACGCTGGCGCAAGGGGGGGGGCGGGTTGAAGGCGCTCGACACGGGCAACTCCGGAAAAGGTGGGCCACAGCCGCCCGCAAGGGGCGAAATCATCCGGCCTTTATACCGCGGATCAGCCTGGCGAAGAGTTTGCTTTCCGTTTCGCGATGGCATCCAGCCGCGCAATTTCCATGGCCTTGCCGATCGCCGGGCCGGTCAGGCCCTGTGCGACGAAGTCGGCCGCGTCGATCGCAGCGGCGGCATCCCGCGCGTTGCGAAAATGGTCAGCCTGCGGATAGGCATCGTCGCCGTGACCCAGCCGCCCGCGCTTGTCCGCTGCGCACGCCGCCAGGAACAACTCCAGCCGCGCCGGCCGGCGCAGCGCATCGGTCGCGCTGAGCAGCCGCAACACCGTGGTCGGCTTCAGTTCGAACGCGCGGTGCACATTCAGATGCTCGCGGCAGACCAGTTCGGCCAGTGCGGCGTGCTCCGTGGGTACCTTCAGGCGTGCGGCCAGGGCGCGCAGCGGTGCCACGCCGCGATGCTCGTGACCGATGTGACGTGGCAGTTCATCCGGCGGGGTCAGCGCCTTGCCGAGGTCGTGCGTCAACGCACAGAAGCCCACCACGTCGTTGCCCGGGGCAAGCTGCGCGGCGGCATCCAGCACCATCTCCACATGCACGCCGGTGTCGATCTCCGGATGGAACTCCGCGCGCTGCGGCACGCCGTACAGCGCATCCACTTCCGGAAACAGCACTGCCAGCGCACCGCAATCGCGCAGCACGCGCACGAACGCCGACGGCTGCGCCTCGCCCAGCGCCTTGCGCGTTTCCGCCCATACCCGTTCGGGCACCAGGTGGTCGACCTCGCCATCGGCCACCATCTGCCGCATCAGGACCATCGTTTCGTCGGCCACGGTGAAGCCGAGCGGGGCGAAGCGCGCGGCAAACCGCGCCACCCGCAGCACCCGCACCGGATCTTCCACGAAGGCCGGCGACACGTGCCGCAGCACGCGCGCTTCGATGTCCGCCACGCCATGGTAGGGATCGGTCAGCACGCCGTGCTCGTCCTCGGCGATCGCATTGATGGTGAGGTCGCGCCGCGCCAGATCCTGTTCCAGCGTCACCGTGGCATCGGCCTGGAACACGAAGCCGTGATAGCCGCGCCCGTTCTTGCGCTCGGTCCGCGCCAGCGCATATTCCTCACCCGTGTCGGGGTGCAGGAACACTGGGAAATCCTTGCCCACAGGCTTGTAACCCAGCGCCAGCAATTCGTCCGGCAGCGCGCCGACCACCACACGGTCATGGTCGACCACCGGACGCTTCAACAATTTGTCGCGGACCGCGCCGCCGACCAGATAGATGTGCATGGCGGGATGATGCCACGCACTCACATTGCGTCGGTGAATCGTGTCGGCGGCATGAATTCGCTTGTCGCAGGAACCTGCTCGTTGACAGCCGGCGATGGCGAGGCGGAGTCTTGCCCCGATCCCGCGCTTCAAGCCGGGCACAGGGGAAAACGGAATGCGCAACACTCGGCAAGGGATCTGCCTGTGGGCAGTGGCGTTGTTTGCGTTGGCCAACGTGGCCCACGCCCAGTCAACGGTGTTCACCCCCGAAGACGAATACAAGAAACTCATCCGGGTCAACGAGGATATCCAGCCGCTGGGTGAGCATCCGTTCGGCGAGAACATCAGCCTCTACGACGGCAGCCTGTCGTTCCAGCAAACCGATGCAAGCTTGAGCGGTGACGGTCCGGCGCTGGAGTTCAGTCGCAAATTCCAGACCGAAGGTTATGCTGCCCGACTCGAGCGCGCCGAGTATGCATTCGGCGACTGGTCAATCGAGTTGCCGCATCTGGAGACCTTTACCGGCAGCGGCTACACATACACCAGTAGTGGTTGGCGCACCGTATCAGGCTGGCAGGTGAATGCCGCGACGACCGCGGGTGCCAATGCCCGCTGCAGCCAGTTCGCTCCCCCGCCGGACATTTCCGAGCACACGGGTGACGCGGCGCTCGTGCCTTGGACCCCGGATGCCTGGTGGAAGGGCTATCACCTGGTCATGCCGGGGGGTGGTGGTGAGGACTTGCTGGCCAATCTGGATGTGGGAAGTCAAGGGACCTATCCCGTGGTCACCAAGAACCATTGGCGCTTCAGTTGCCTGGCCGCGACGGCCAACGGCGAGCCGGGCGAGGGCTTCCTCGCGCAGGCCCCTGACGGCACCAGATACTGGTTCAATCAACTGGTCTACCGCTACGCGCCGACGATGTCGCGTCCGCTTTACGAGGATTCCGTGGGCGTCCGCTTCCCGCGCGACGGGTTTCTGGACCATCTCTTTACTCTCCCCGCCGACCCGGTGGCTGACCTGCTCGGTCTGCTGAGTGGGTCCTCGGAAGCCCACGCGGCGCCAACGACCAACCTGCTGAACCGGAAAACCGCGCTGATGCTGGTCACCTCGCATCGAGGACCGCTTCGGCAACGCCCTGACCTACAGTTACGACGCCAATGGCAACCTGACCGGCATCACGGCCAGTGATGGACGCACCCTGACGGTGCAATACGTGAGTGGAACGCCACGCATCCATAGCGTCACCCTGCAACCCGCCGCCGGTGCCGCCGCACGCATCTGGACGTACGCGTACAGCACGGACGGCACCTCTCTCACCGCCGTGACCTTGCCTGACGGCAGCCAGTGGCACTACGACCTTGTCAATTTCGATTCGGCGAGTCTGAGCGCTGCATCAGGAGGCACTTGCACCACGCTCAGCGTGCCGGCCAACCTCAATCCGACCAGTGGTACGGTAACCCATCCCTCCGGCCTGACCGGGGTCTTCACCATCAGGCCCGTCAAGCATGGGCGCTCCTACGTGCCACGCGAATGCAGGGGCATGGCCAACGGCGATCCGCTGACGCAGTCCAGCTACGCCGCCATACCGGATGCCTGGTACGGATTCACGGTGACCGAGCGAACACTGTCGGGCGCCGGCGTGGCCGCCGCGACGTGGTCCTACAACTACTCGCCCGCTCACGAAAGCTGGGACGATTGCGGCAGCGGCTGTCCGACGACCGTCACCACCGACGTGATCAATCCGGATGGCAGCACCCAGCGAAACACTTTCAGCAACCGGTACGACTACACCGAAAGTCAGCTGTTGCGGACGGACTACTACACGGGCGCGGCAACCAGCTCCACGCTGCTGCGCTCGGAGATCAGCAGCTACGCCCCGCCTGGCACCGCGCCATTGCCTGCAAGCGCTGGAGGCAATCTGCAGGATTGGGTCAATTGGGATCAGACGAGCCGGTATTCGCCACTCAACCAGCGGGTGATTGAGCAGGACGGCGACAGGTACACCTGGCAGGCGGAGTCGTTCGACGTCTACGCCCAAGTCACCCAGACCAAACGCTTCAACTCGATCACCTCAAGCTACCTTGAAGAAACCACCTCCTATCTCAACGACACCAGCCTATGGGTTCTGGGGCTGCCACTGCAGGTGACCAATGTCACCAACGCTGGCAGCCCTGAGATCGACAGCCTCAACACCTACGACCCCGGCAACGACACGCTGCTGACGCGCGCCCGCTTCGGCCAGACGCTGATGCACTACACCTTCAACAGCGCCGGTCAGCTGGTCAGCTTCACCGACGGCAACAGCCACACCACCACGCTGGGCAGCTACAAGCGCGGCATCCCGCAGGCGATCGGCTATCCGGATGGCACCAGCGAGTCGCTGACGGTCGACGACTTCGGCCAGATCAGCGCGATCACCGATCAGGCCGGGCATACCACCAGCTACGGCTACGATCCGGCAGGCCGCATCACCCAGGTCAGCTATCCCGCCGGCGACGAAGTGGCCTGGTACCCCACCCACTTCACCTACGATTTCGTGGCCAGTGCCGAACGCGGTATCGCCGCCAACCACTGGCGCCGCACCGTCACCACCGGCAACGCCTCCACCGTTACCTACTTCGACGCGATGCTGCGCCCGCTGCTCAGCGACACCTCGATCATCGGCGCGGCCGGCTCCGATACCAGCACGGCCAACGGCTATGACGCCAAAGGGCAGACAATCTTCAGTTCGTACCCGGTGGCAGGCACCCCGGCGCTGTCCGCCATCACCAGCGGTACGCATCACGTCTATGACGCCCTGGGCCGGCCTACCCAGAGCACCCAGGATTCCGAACTCGGCCCGTTGACCAGCCTGACTGCCTACCTGTCCGGCGCACGCCGCCAGGTCACCGATCCCAAGGGCAACGTCACCACCACCAGCTACCAGGTGTTCGATGAACCCGGTGGCGACGCCGTCATCAAGGTGCAGGCGCCGGCCGGCATCACCCAGACCATCGCCCGTGACCTCTATGGTAATCCGCTGTCGATCACCCAATCCGGCTTGTACGGCACCGAAAACGAAAGCGTCACCAAGACGCTGAGCTACGACATCTACCACCGCCTGTGCCGCAGCACCGAACCGGAAAGCGGCAGCACGGTGATGCACTACGACGCGGCCAACAACCTGGACTGGAGCGCGACCGGGCTGGCCATCACCGGCAGCGGCTGTGGTCAGGATCAGGTGGCAGCCGATGTGAAAACCGCGCGTACCTACGACGCCATGAACCGGGTGCTCACGATCTCGCCGCCGACGGGTACGCAAGGCACCGTGTACACCTACGATGCACTGGGTCAGCTCAAGACGACCATTTCGGGCATCGCGATCCAGGGCTACGACTACAATTTCCGCGGCATGGTTACCAGGGAGGTGCTCTGGCTTCCCGGCAACAACCTGGCTTGGGGCCTCGGCTACGCTCACGATGCCTACGGCCACCTTTCCGCCATCGGCTACCCCGGCAGTCCCGCCGAAGGCGTCGCTTACGCACCCGATGCGCTGGGCCGCGCCACCCAGGCCGGCGGCTACGCCAGCGGCGTGCAGTATTACCCGGACGGCACGGCGCAGAGCTACATGCTGGGCAATGGCATCAGTGCCTTGATCCAGAAGAATGCGCGTCTGCTGCCGTCGGGCCTCAGCTATGCCCTTGGCGGTACGCAGCGACTGAACGAGGCCTACGTCTACGACAAGGATGCCAACCTCACTAGCGTCACCGACCTGGTCAACGGTCAGAACACGCAGACCCTGGGCTACGACGGGCTGAACCGGCTGACCTCGGCGATCGCGCCGAATGCGTGGGGTACCGAGGCGTATACCTACGACGCCCTCAACAATCTGCGCAGCAGGCAGGCCGCCGGGCTGGCGTTCTCTCTCAACTATGACGTCAATAACCGGCTTGCCACCATGAGCCTGCCAAACGGCGGCTTCTCCAATTACCAGTACGACGTCTACGGCAACCGAACCCATCAGAACGTGGTGTTCAGCTCGCTCTCGATGACGTACGACGCGAAGAACCAGTTGCTGGCGGTGCCGGGCGTGGCCAGCTACGCGTACGACGCGGCGGGGCGGCGGATCATGAAGACGCCCGCCGTGGGCGGCACCGCCGCGGCGACCTACTCGTTCTACAACCACGCCGGCCAATTGATGTTCGGCTACGACGCGGCCACCGCGCAGGGCACCAACTACATCTACCTCAACGGCAAGCTGATCGCGCGTCACAAGGGCAGCGCCGTCACCTACCTGCTGACCGACCGGCTCGGCAGCCCGGTACGCGAGGCCGACGCCAGCGGCAATGTCACGGCGAGTTTCAGCTACCGACCGTACGGGGGTCTGTACAGCGGGCCGAACCAGAGCCAGCCGGGGTTTACCGGGCATGTGAATGATCCGGAGACGGCGTTCACGTATATGCAGGCGCGGTATTACGATGCGGGGGCGGGGCACATGCTCAGCGTCGATCCGGTGGGGCCGACTCCGGGGGATGTGTTTGGGTTTAATCGGTATGCTTATGCCAATAACAACCCCATGCGGTTTACCGATCCGGATGGGCGGAAGTGCAGCACCGTGGATGGGAAGGACAGTTGCACATTTGATGGATTCAAAGACAAGAAGGGAAACACAATTTCGAGAGAGCAAGCCCTATCGAGCGGAAGCAAATTTGCTAAGTTTTTTCATGCCGACCGGGGAAGTCGTATCCTTGGCAAGGAAGCCGCGATGACAGCCAAATACTCTGCCGCCAAGAATCTCGCAGCGAAAGGTGGGTCAGTTACGATCAAAGGAAATGGAAAGCTTGGAATTCCTGATCAAACAGTATCCGCATCCACCATTGTTAGTCATATGGAGACAATTCAGACTATTGCAGTCAACTACTTGAAACCTGGGCATCCTGATACAATCGCCGACGTAAATGCCAACCCGACTGGGGCTCCTGCTGACGGTCCGATCACTTTTTACAGAGATGGCGCGGCCTCCACAAATTTTGGCCAGACTTTTGGGCACGAGATTCTTCATACAATATACTCTGGGGCCGGATTGCCCAATCGCGGTTGGGCTAACCCGTTATTCGATCATCAAATGCCTTTCAATGAGGCTTCAGATGCGATCCATTAATCGCCACTACTTTGAGCAGTTTTTGGGTCGCATGGGTTTGATTGTCGTAATCACAATCACTTTAGCTGTTGTGGGCTGCGCTTCTATGCCGCAGGTATTTAAGATGGAGCCAAGGTCGATTGCTAAGAGACTGGGATTGCCAAATTGCAGGGTGTCCGTTCCGTTGAGTCAGTCCGAAGTAATTGACGCGGTGAAGCGGTGGGATAACTATCCGAATCCGGAGAAAAATCAGGAGTGGATTGAGATAACTTCTAACCTTGTGCCGGGTGATCAGTTGCGCATGGTTTCTTGTAAAGTTGGGGATCCGTACTTTTACGCGATGATTCGCAATGATACGATTTTATTTAAATTTCATCCGGTGATTATAAATTAAGAATAACAATCCCATGCGCAAAAACGGTTCTAGGTTCACTTCCTGACGATCCATGAAGCAAAAGGCCCGCAGCGATGCGGGCCTTTTGCATGTCCGCCTGACACCTGTGCTGGCTGGTTATCGGATGAGGGCCAGTGCCTCACGCACGCTGACGATCGGGATACCCTGATAGCCGCCGATGTCGGACAGATCGAGATGAATCAAAGGGGACGGAGGTAATTAAATGCCGCCCTTTATTGTCGGTCGTCCCCGTGGCCGGCATGTTGGTAAGCGTCCGCCCACCACATCTTCCCTCGACCCTGCCACGCTGCTTCGATGCGCTCCAGTTTTCACGAGGGCGCAGCGATGGGCAGACGGGGCAAGGTTGGGGGTTTCGGACCGGCAGTGTGGGTGTGGTGGTTGGTCAGCGGCGCGGTGGATTTTCGCTGTGGCGCGGATCGATTGTTGGTGCATGTGCGTGAGGTGCTGGAGCGCGAGCCCTTGGACGGCTCGGCGTTCGTCTTCCGCAACCGCCGCGGTACGCGCCTGAAGGTGCTGGTGGTGGATGCGCAGGGCGTGTGGTTGGCGCAGCGGACTAAAGGGGACGTGGCTAATTAAGTCCGATCGCGTCTCTGCAGATCAAGTTCTTGGACGCTTTAATTGGCCACGTCGATGCGAAGAACCAGCTGCTGGCGGTGCCGGGCGTGGGCAGTTACGCCTACGATGCGGCGGGGCGGCGGATCATGAAGACGCCAGGGCAAAAGGGGGCACCATTTCGCCGTCCGGGTCAATAGGCACGCAAAAAACCGTCTCCGAGCTGCGTCGGAGATCATGATGTCCCGTCTTGCCGCTGACCACCAGCCGTTGTGTTTCATGCGGCGCCAAGATCGCGTCAGTCACCGTTCTGGTTAGGACCGCGTTAGCAGCCCTTGCTACTTGCCAAACACTCATCAGTCATCGCGGCTTCCGTCCAGGTGCACGTCGTGCGTGGCACAGGCTCACGGGCTCAAGGCCCGCCCCTTGGTGGCTCGGTCCGCGTGCGGTCTTGCGTACAACACGGGTGCCGACGGTCGCGACCTTTCAGAGTGACTGGCTCGAAGCCAAACCCCAGTTCCGGCCTGCGACCGTCAGCGTGATCAGCCAAAGGCGCGCGTGTGAATAATGTCTCTGCCCCCTTTTTCGACCCCTTTTTCGATGCAAGGGCAACACGGTCACCTACCTGCTGACCGACCGGCTCGGCAGCCCGGTGCGCGAGGCCGACGCCAGCGGCAATGTCACGGCGAGTTTCAGCTACCGACCGTACGGGGGTCTGTACAGCGGGCCGAACCAGAGCCAGCCGGGGTTTACCGGGCATGTGAATGATCCGGAGACGGCGTTCACGTATATGCAGACGCGGTATTACGATGCGGGGGCGGGGCACATGCTCAGCGTCGATCCGGTGGGGCCGACTCCGGGGGATGTGTTTGGGTTTAATCGGTATGCTTATGCCAATAACAACCCCATCGGAAACATCGATCCGGATGGGCGGTTGTCCAACCACACTAGCCCGCCGAGAGACTGCGGCGAAGAGCCTTGTGTTGATTCGCCACCGCCACCGCCTTGCTCAGCGTCCTGCATGGCTCAGCGATATACGTCTGATCATGGAGGAGGAACGCGCGCCGAGGCGATCGAAGGCGTAAGCCTTGAAGCTGCCGCCCGTGCCATGGCGCTGCGAGAGTTGTCGCGCGTTCATGGGGGCATGTGGAAGGGTAAGAACGGAAAGTGGAATTTGAACGGGTGGGGTGGCAATGGCGCAACTGGCGGCCGAAATGCCGTGAAGAAATCGGCGGAGCGTCTTAAGATAATAGGACGAGGGTTTTTCCTCGTTGGTACGGGTATCAGCGCGGTCCAAGGAGGAGCTGATATAGCTCATGGGGACTATGCTGGCGCAGAAAAGAGTGGTTTAGATATTGGAATGAGTACCCTTGGCGAGCTTGGCGGCCCACCCGGCTGGATAGCCGCCGGTGGTTACTTCGGAGTTGATGCAACCATAGGTTGGGGTCCATTACTCCAGGCGAATGAACAAATGATCTATCAAGATGCTCAGAACGGAGAGGCATGGACGCCCTATGGGGCGGTTCCAATTCAGGGCAGGCCATGAAAGGCAAGCTGATGAACTTGTTGGGATGGCCGTTCCGTAAGGTTTGGCGTGGCTATACCTACGTGTATTACCGTCTTTACGCATGGAACTTAGCGACTTGGGGCGAAAGCGACGTGCCGCAATTCAACGCCATGTACGTCGTGGCATCGGTTTCGTATGTCAATATTTTAGCGATAGCCACGTCGATCGCGGGTGTGACCGGCAAAAAATTGATCTATGGAGCGCCGAAATATCAGTTAGTAGCAATGATATTAGCTTGGGCGTTTGTTAATTACTGGGCACTGGTGCGTAACGGCAAGTACAAACGCATTGCAATGGGCTTTTCAAAGGAGCAACCGACAGCACGTACGCGGAACATGGTCTTCTGTTGGCTGTATGTGATCTTGTCGATAGTAGGTCTGGTTGTCTCGGCTCTTTTCTCTTCGCCTTTTTAGGGCCAAAGGAAGAAACAAAGGGGTAAAACAAAGACAACAAAGGAAACAAAGGGGTCACCATTTCGCCGTCCGTAGTCAATAGGCCTGCACTTGCTCTTCCCCGGCGATGCCGAAGAGTAGTTGCCCGTCTTGTCGCTGACCACCAGCCGCTGTGTTTCATGCGGCAGCCGGCAAAAGGGGTCAGCGGCAAAAGGGGTCAGAGACATTATCCGACGAGGAGTGGTGGTCTGAGCTGATGATGGGGCTTGGTTGGTGCTGCGAGGATGGGGGGGCAGTCAGAAGATGGCGGAAGGCCGTCATGCCACGTCAGCGCCGTCTGGACTTGCCCGGGGTTCCGCAACACGTCATCCAGCGCGGAAACAATCGCCAGCCGTGCTTCCTGCGCGTGCAGGACTACCGGTGCTACCTGAGTCAGCTCGGTGAGGCAGCGCTGGCACACGGTTGTCGAGTCCACGCCTATGTATTGATGACCAACCACGTGCACCTGCTGATGACGCCGGAGGTGACCGGCGCCGTCGCGCGAACGATGCAAGCTCTCGGTCGCCGCTATGTGGGTTACTTCAATGCGACCTATCGGCGCAGCGGCACGCTTTGGGAGGGGCGCTACAAGTCCTGCCTGATCGATAGTGAGCGCTATCTGCTCACTTGCTACCGCTACATCGAGCTCAACCCTGTGCGCGCCGCGATGGTGGAGGCGCCGAGCGACTACGCCTGGTCAAGCTACCGCGCCAACGCGGAGGGCGTGACCGACCGTCTCGTTCACCCGCACGACGAGTATGCTCGGTTGGGTGTGACAGTTGATGAGCGCTGCGCTGCCTATCGTGCCTTGTTCCTTGAAGCGATCGGGGAGAATCGAATGAGCGAGATTCGCGCTTACGTGCAACAGCAGCGTGCCCTGGGAACCAGCCGGTTTCAAGACGCCATTGAGGCAGAACTGCGACGCGTCGCGACGGCAAGGCCGCGAGGCTGGCCGCCAGGAAAGTCCCGAGCTCCCGGGATCGGTCGTGAATAATGTCTCTGCCCCCTTTTTCGACCCCTTTTTCGATGCAAGGGCAACACGGTCACCTACCTGCTGACCGACCGGCTCGGCAGCCCGGTACGCGAGGCCGACGCCAGCGGCAATGTCACGGCGAGTTTCAGCTACCGACCGTACGGGGGTCTGTACAGCGGGCCGAACCAGAGCCAGCCGGGGTTTACCGGGCATGTGAATGATCCGGAGACGGCGTTCACGTATATGCAGGCGCGGTATTACGATGCGGGGGCGGGGCACATGCTCAGCGTCGATCCGGTGGGGCCGGTGCCGGGGGATGTGTTTGGGTTCAATCGGTATGCTTATGCCAATAACAATCCGATCAACCACACCGATCCAACCGGGAAGTGCGTTGAAGATTTATGTATTGGTGAAGCAATTTTAGTTTATGAGGGAGTCGAGGCTTTAGTTGCTGCAGCTGAGGTGTCAGAGACAGCTGCAGCGGTAAGTGAAACTGCCGCAGCCACGACAGAAGTGGCTGCTACCGCGACGGAGGAAGTGGGCGATGCACTCGCTGAGTCGAGTGGTGAGGCAGCAGAATCGAGTGAAGCTGATGCAGGTTCTAGCACAGCCAAGACGCACGGAAGTAAATTGGATGACAAGCCTGCGGAGGGCTACTCTTTAAGAGATTCGGAAACAGGTGAAGTGCAGAAGTATGGTGAAACAACGCGTGGCGAACGGCGATTTAGCACACAAAAGAGATACTCGAAGAAATACATGAAGGAAAATAAAATAGATTATCAGAAGGAGGCTACTGGGACAAAAAAGGAGATGCATGAATGGCAGCATAAAAAAATAATTGGTTACAAAAAGTTAAACGGCCGCCGTCATCCAAAAAATAAAATGACTATTGAGGCTATTTGCGTATGAAATTATGGATAGGCGCAGAGCTTGAGGCGGATGTCGGTGATCAATTCAGAAATGCGAGAAAGAGTGTAGTCGACACGATTAACTCTTATATTGATTCCCGCAATTATGATTTAGGGGTGGAAAACTGGGACTGTATTGCCATAGTGCGAGACGACGATTGCTTTCCCGAGAAATTTGTTTTGAATAAAAAAAGTGGCGATATGGATTTCAGAATAAGGATTGATTATCTTAAATTCAAGCATGGAGATTCTTACGAGCAAAAACGCTTAATATTTCAAATGCTAGAAAAAAGTCTATTGGTGCTCGGGGGAAAGAATCATAATGACGGAGTCAGTGTGCTTTTGAGAGACATTAAGTCAATTTGGTTATCAATTGCAAAATAGAAAAATAAAAAACAAAGGGCCAGAGACATTTACTGTCGCGCAACATTGGGGTCCAACAAAGGGGTCGTCATTTCGCCGTCCGGGTCAATAGGCACGCAAAAAACCGTCTCTGAGCTGCGTCGGAGATCATGATGGTCCCGTCTTGCCGCTGACCACCAGCCGTTGTGTTTCATACGGCGCCAAGATCGCGCCAGTCACCGTTCTGGTTAGGACCGCGTTAGCAGCCCTTGCTACTTGCCAAACACTCATCAGTCATCGCGGATTCCGTCCAGGTGCATGTCGTGCGTGGCACAGGCTCACGTAGGCAAAAGGGTTCAGAGACATTATCCGACGAGGAGTGGTGGTCCGAGCTGATGATGGGGCTTGGTTCGGGCTGCGAGGATGGGGGAGTGGACACCCTGATTCATCCGCATCCGTCCTATCTGAGCCTTGGCGCCGACGAAAGCCAACGTCGTGAGGCCTACCGCGCACTCGTCGAGCAGGCCATCTCCACCGATGAGCTGGATGGTCTCCGGTTGCATCTGCAGCGTCAGCACGCTTATGAAACCGCGCGCTTCCGTACCGCGATCGAGGCCCAATTGTCCCGTCACGCAGGTCCCGCCAAAATCGGCAGGCCTAAAAGATCTGAACTACCCTCGGAAAGTGCACACTGACCTCTGTTTTGGACTTTGCCTCATTTGCAGTGGCCAGTTCAGGCACCCGCCGTTCGCATTCCCGCCGCCTGCAGCTTCGCCCGCAGCGCATCAAGTTTTTCGCCGTAGCGCGAACTACGCGCCGTATCCCGCCGCAACGGCTGCCTTACCTGCGCTGCGCTGATTGTCAGTACCGTGCGTGATGACTGGTGGAAGGCCAGGCACGCGGGATCGAACGGCAGTCCGCAGAAATCGAGCAGGCGGCGGATTTGGACTTCGGGGTTGGCCTGCAGCGCTTCGTAGTGGTGGTCGAAGCACTGTCCGGGATGGCGCCGCTGCCAGAGTTGGCACAGTCGCGCATAGCCGGCGTAGTAGGCGACGATATCGTCGAGGTCGTAGCTGTAATGGACGGACTGGTTGCCGAACAGCTGGCGATACAAGGCGAAGCAGGTTTCCAGCGGATCGCGGCGCGAATTCACCACGCGGGCGCCAGGCAGCATCGCCAGGGCGGCGCCGACGAAGGCCCAGTTGTCGACGTTCTTGTCGGTGAAGCGCAGGCGATGCTGCTGCCAGTGGCTGGTGCGGACCAGGTAGTCGTTGCCCAGGCGTTGCCAGTCCTCGGCAGTGGCCGCCGGCACCCATGCGGGAAACGGCTGTCCGCGGCGCGTGGATTCCTCATCGAGCAGCTGCGGCAGGGTGAGTATTTCATCGGCCCCTTCGACCTGCGGATGCGAGGCCAGGATCTGCTCGGTCAACGTGGAGCCCGAACGCGGCAGGCAGACGACGAAGATGACTTGCCTGCCCAGCGTGGGGTCCAGCGGCGTCGGCAACGGGTTGGCGAAGGCTTCGGCGATGGCGTCCACGCGGGCGCGCTCTTCGTCGCGACTCCAGTAGATGTTGCGCCGCTTCATGGCGTTGGCCTCGCCCAGCACTTCGAATGCCCGCGCATAGTCGCCGTGGTCTTCCAGCGCCTGCGCGAGGGTGAAGGCGAACAGCAGACGCGAGTCATCCGGCAGATCCGTGCGAGCGAGCTGCCTTTGCAACTGCGCGATATCGCTTGCGTCGAATGGCTCGACCTTCAGGTTGGCCAGGGCGAACCACGCGGTGGCGCAGTCGGGATGCTGGCGCAGGGTCTGCCGATGGGTCGCCACGGCGGCGGGTGTATCACCCAGGCTGGCGAGCACGGCTGCCAGCGTGTTGCGCGCCTGCAGGTAGCCCGGCTGGATGGTCAGGGCGCGCTGCAGGGCGTCGCGGGCGCGTTCCATGTGGGCGCAAAACTGCAGGCCCTTGCCAAGGTTGTACCAGGCCGAGGCCGATTCGGGCGTGAGTTCACAGCTGCGTTGCAGGTAGCCCAGGCCCGCGTCGGACTCGCCGGTCTCGATCAGTGCGCTGCCCAGATTCATGTTGAGCGTAGGGTCGTCGGGGCTGCCGGCCAGTGCGCGGCGCAGATGACCGATTGCCTTCGGCGCGTTGTTGCCCATCAGGGCGGCAATGCCGATGAGCCGGTGCACCTCGGTGGATTCCGGTGCCAGGGCCAGTGCGCGGGCCAGTGACGATTCGGCGATTTCCACCAGGCCGCGGCTCAGGGCCGCGCGTGCTTCGAGCAGATGCTGGATGGCGGCCGCCGAAAGCTCGGTGTGATCTAGCGAGTGGGGGGCTGCCGGATTGCCGGGCATGTTCAACGTTTCCTGGGTGAACAAGAACTCATGGTAGAAGAAGTTGCGCTGCCATCGTGGTGATTTCTGTCGACTGCCTTTGCTTCCATGGCCAACTGGTACGGCCGTTCATTGCCCCGACTCTTCGAGGGCTGTCCACCGAGCTCGCCGCTTCCAGATGTGGCTCCCCTCGCTTAAGCTGGCCGTCATGGGGTAGTCCGGGAAGCAAAGATGGCGGCAATGCAGGTTCATCCGCTGTTGCGCGACCGTGCCGTCGGTCTGCCGCCGGCGGCACGCCAGCGCTACGATGAAGCCACGATCGCGATGGCGCGGCGGGAGCTGGACGCGGCGGGTGCGGCGCTGAACGAGCTGCTGGCGCTGGCGCCCGACTTTGTCGAAGCACGGCGATTGCGTGGATTGGTGGCGCACATGCGCGGCGATCATGCCGAGGCCGTGGCGATCCTGCGCCAGGCGCTCGCCGCGAACCTCGACAACGCGCTGCTGCACATGAATCTGGGCATGTCGTTGTACAGCTGCGGCGAGTTTGCCGCCGCGTTTTCGTCGCTGCGGCGCGCCTGCGAACTGGCACCTGACTTCCCGCCGGCGTGGTTCAGCCTGGGCCGCGCGTTCCAGCGACAAGGGCGTTCGGCCGGTGCCATCACCGCCTTGCATCGCGCGGTGGATCTTGCGCCGGAGGATGCGGTGATGCGCAGCCTGCTGGCTGAGGCTCAGGCCAGCCTGGGCGCGGTGGCGGCCGCATGCACGAATTATCGCGAGGCGCTGCGGCACGAGCCCGATCACGCCGAGGCGTGGCTGGGGCTGGCGCGGCTGCAGTCCGAGCCTTTCAACGAGGACGACCTGTCCCGCCTGAAAGCCGCCATGCAACGTCCCGGGATCCTGCCGCAGGCACGCGTGATGCTGGGTTTCGCGCTGAGCCGATGTCTGGAGGATCGGCGTGAATACCATGTCGCATTCCGTACGCTGCGCAAGGCCAACGGACAAAAGCGAAAACAGCTGAGCTGGAACGCGGCGCTGGTATCCGCCCGGATCGGACGCATCCGGGCGGCGTTCGCTTCCCCGCCGCCGGAGCCGGAGGATCCGCAGCTGGGCGCGGAGGTGGTCTTCATTGCCGGCCTGCCACGCTCGGGCGGCGGCTTGTTGCGAAGGGTGCTGGCCGGTCACGCGCAGGTGGATGCGAGCGATCGGCCGCAACACCTGCGCGAGATCATCGAGGAGGAATCGAGGCGCCGACAGCAGGGGTTTCCGCAATGGACGATCGCGGCGACGGCGGCGGACTGGGCGCGACTTGGCCGGGATTACCTGGCACGCGCGGTCCGCGCGCAGGACGACAAGCACTGCTTCATCGACCAGAGCGATCAGGACTGGCACGTGATGGGCGCCGCGATGGCGATGTTGCCCGGCGCGCGCATGGTGGACTGCCGGCGCGATCCGCTGGAGAACTGCTTCAGCTGCTATCGGCAGTTGTTCGCAGACAACCACGAATTCAGCTACGACCTGGACGAGCTGGCCAGTTTCTGGCACGACTACGATGCACTCGCCGCGCACTGGCAGCAGCTCTATCCAGCACGGGTGTTCGTGCATGAGCATGAGTCGTTGCTGGCCGATCCACCGCTGCAGTTGCTGCGCTTGCTGCGCTTCCTCCAGCTCGATGAAGATCAGCGCTGTCTGGATGTCCATGTGAACCGACGCCCAGGCGGTGCGGGCAACGCGGCGCGGCTGCGCGAACCGTTGCGCTGGCGGGAACCGCGGGGGCCGGCCTATGCCGGCGAGCTGGACCGCCTGCGACTGTTGCTGGGGCTGCGCTGAAGCGCGCGGACGTTCAGCGGCGCAGCGCGCGCGCGGCGGCCAGCCGGCGCTGTCGCGGCGGTTCCTGCAGCAGCACCGGCAGCCACGGCGTCAGCGGCTGCGGCGTGATGCCGAGCGTGGCGTAACCGTCCACCCGGCCGACCGAATCGGTGCGCAGCGAACGGAAGTTGTCCAGCGAAAAGGGCTTGCCGGGCAGCAGTTCGGCGACGCGTGCCTGCAACTGCCCCAGGCTGTCGGGCAAGCCGATGATCGGCGTGCGCACACCGGCGGCGTCGCGGATCTTGCGCACGATCTCGCCCAGGCTGAGCACTTCGGGGCCGTACAACTCGAAGCTGCGCTGGCTGGACAGCGCGTCGTCCCCGACGCAACGCGCAATCGCCTCGCTCACGTCACCGACCCAGGTCGGTGCCATGCGCGACTTCGCGCGCGCCAGCGGCAGCGCGGGCAACTTGCGCAACAGCGACGCAAAGCGGCTGACCAGTCCGTCGCCAGCACCGAAGATCACGCTGGGCTGGTAGATCGTCCAGGCCAGGCCGGAAGCCCTGACCAGCGCTTCGGCTTCGCCACGCGTCTTCAGATACTGCGAAAGACCCTGGCCGGCCTTGAGCGAGCTCATCTGGTGCAGGCGGCGCACGCCGCTGTCGTTGCATGCGGCGATCAGGCGCCGGGTCAGTTCCACGTGCGCGCGCTGGAAGCTGTGCCGGCCGCCCTGGTTGAGGATGCCGACCAGGTTGATCGCCGCATCGGCCCCGACCAGATGCCGACGCAGCGTGTCGTCGTCGTAGATGTCGGCGCTGCGCAGACGGACCCCGGGCAATACACCCAGTTCGCGATGCAGTTCGCGATTGCGGCTGAGCAGCAGCATGCGGTGGCCGTCGGCGGCGAGTCGGGCGACCAGGTGCTGGCCGACGAAACCGGTGCCGCCGAGGATGACGAGTTGCTTTGCGGCCATGGGCGGAGTTCCTGGATGAAGCTGCGTAGAGATGGCGATCAGGGTGAAACGCTGGCGCTGCTGGCCGGTGTCGTCGGTGCCGGGCAGGTCACCGCACGGCGGGGCGTGCCGCTGCCCGGCAGCGTGTACGGCTGGCCGATCGCCGCCATCCGTGTGGCCAACGGCAGCACCGTGGCACCGTCCATTCGCCAGTCGTAGATCAGGCTGAAGGCCATCACGCGCGCCACGTACTCGCGTGTTTCCTTGTACGGAATGGTCGCCACGAACAGATCCGGCGCCAGCGTGCCGCGCGCGGCCAGCCACTGGTCGACCTTGTTCGGTCCGGCGTTGTAGGCGGCGCTGGCCAACCACGGCGAGCCATTGAAGCGCGCCGCCATCTGCGCCAGGTAGCGCGTGCCCAGCGCGATGTTGGTGACCGGGTCGTACAGGCTGTCGCCACCGGCCCAGTCCAGTCCGTTGCGGCTGGCCACCAGCGCGGCGGTGGTCGGCAACAACTGCATCAGGCCGCGCGCGTCGGCGCCGGAACGGGCGTCGCTCATCCACGCGCTTTCCGCGCGCAGGATGCCGTAGGCCCAGGCCGGTTCGATGCCGGCCTGCTCGGCCTGCGGCACCAGTCCGTCCTGGCTGGCCAGCGGGAAGCGCAGCGCATACAGGCGCAGCGCGTCGCCACTGCTCAGCGTGAACACGGCGCGGTCGTACCAGCCGCGACGATTGGCGATGTCGGCAGCTACGCGTTGCGTGGCGACGTCGCTGCCCTGCAGCGCCCGGTTCCATTCGCGGCGGGCCAGCTTCGGCAGGTCCACCGCGTACAACTCGAACGCCCGCAGCAGGCCCGGCATCGCCAGCAACTGCTGCTCGCGCTGCGGGTCGTCGGCCAGCGTCAGCGGACACAGCGCATACGGCTGGTCGAGTCGATCGGCGGCGAGAAAGCCGAAGAAGGTGGGCTGCCCGGCCTGGCTGGCGAACTGCTGCCGCGCCTCGTCCGCGCGACCCAGCGCCGCCAGCGCGCGGGCGCGGAAGTATTGCCATTCACCGTCCTGCTGCTGGCTGGCCGGCATCGCGTCGATGCCGGCCAGCACCGCGCTCCAGTCCTGCCGGGCCAGCGCCACGCGCACACGCCACTCGCGGGTGCTGTCGCTCTGCGCCGCTGCAGGCAGCGCGATCAGCCGGGCCAGCGCGTCGTCGTCGAAGTCGGTGGCATGGAACAGAGCCAGGGTGCGCACAATCCGGTTGCGCTGGGCTTCGCTCAGGCTGAAACGCGTCTGCAGTTGCTGCCACGCGGCGTCGGCGCTGTCGCTCTGGCGCCGGGCCAGTCGGGTCAGCGCCAGCGTGACGGCCTGGCGCTGGCGCGTACCGTCTGGCCAGGTCATCGCATCGGCAACAGCGGCCGCCGGATCACGCAGTGCGATGACCAGTTGCTGCGCCGTGGCCTGCTCACTGTCGGGCAGCCATCCGGCGAGGCTGGTGATGGTGCCGGCCTGGCCGGCATCGGCCGCGCGGTCGATGCGCGTCCAGAGGCGCGCGGTGGTCAGCAGGCCCTGGTCATGCGCCGCGGCCAGCACCGGATCGCAGGCATCGGGCAGGTTCGTGCGGGTCCACAGATCGGCCAGATCACGCTGGAAATCCAGCTTGTCGCCGCCGGCCAGGCGCGCCTGCAGTGCATCGCAGCTCAGTGCGTCGCCGAGGCCCGGCTGATACAACGCCAGAAAGCCGCTCCAGTCCTGCCGGCGCGCCAGTTCCAGCAGGAAGGCGCGGCGCAGGTCGGCGGCAGGGATCCAGTCGGGGTATTGCGCGAGATAGGCCTCGACGCTGGCGCGATCGATCTGCTGGATATCGTGTTGCAGCGCTGCCGCGGGCAGGTACGGATACAGCGGGTAGTCACGCAGGTTGCCGGCCAGCTGACGCCAGCCGTCGCCGCCTTGCTGGGCCGCCGCATACGCCTGCCTGAAGGCGGCGCGTTGCGCGGCATCCGGGCTCGCGGCGCGTGCATTCGAAGCGGCCAGCAGCCAGACGCTGGCGAGCGCGAGCCAGATCAGTGCGGTACGCCGCGACAAAGCGGAAACAGACATGGGAACTCCTGCGGCAGATCACCACCAGTGTAGTGGATGCCCCGCGCCGACTTGTCGGCATTCGGTGAGTGCGTGGCGATCGCCCTGTTAAGCTGTCGCGCTTCATTCGCACGTCTTGTCGGAACGCATCGGAACTCATCGGGATGGGCATGTCACCAGCAGCTTTGCCGGTTCTTCGTCGCGCCTGGCCGGCGTGGCTCGCGCTGGTGCTCATGGCGGGCGCGGCGGCGTACTGGTGGTGGGCGCTCGGTCGTCCGGTGAGCCTGCCCGATGCACCCTCGGCGCGAATTGCCTGCGTTTCCTACGCGCCGTTCCGCCGCGCCGGCGAAACACCGCTGGATCCGCAGGCCCATATCAGCGCCGAACGCATCGATGCCGATCTCGCGGCGTTGTCGCAGCGCTTCGACTGCGTGCGCACCTACTCGCAAGGGCAGGGCCTGAGCGAGGTGCCGGCGATTGCCGAACGCCATGGCATGAAGGTGCTGATGGGGATCTGGCTGGGCGGTGACGCCAAGGCGAACGCCGAGCAGGTGCGGTTGGGCATCGCCACCGCGAACAAGTATCCGCAGGTGCTGCGCGGGGTGATTGTCGGCAACGAGGTGCTGCTGCGCGGCGAACTGTCGCCGGCGCAACTGGCTGGCTATCTGCAGCAGGTACGCCAGGCGGTCAGCGTGCCGGTGACCTATGCCGATGTGTGGGAGTTCTGGCTGCGCCATCCCGAGCTGGGCAAGTCGGTCGACTACCTGACCATCCACATCCTGCCGTATTGGGAAGACCAGCCGGTGCCGCCCGAGCGCGCGGTGCAGCACGTGGCCGCGGTATACGCCCAGGTGCAGCAGGCCTTTCCCGGCCGGCTGGTGATGATCGGCGAAACCGGCTGGCCCAGCGCCGGGCGTCCGCGTCAGGCAGCCAGTGCCAGCGTGGTCAACGAGGCGCGCTATCTGCGCGAGTTCCTGCGGTACGCCGCCAGCGTGCACGTGCCGTACAACGTGATCGAGGCCTTCGACCAGCCGTGGAAGCGCGCGCAGGAAGGCACCGCCGGCGGCTACTGGGGCATCTTCGACGCCCAGGCACGGCCCAAGTTCGCGATGCAGGGGCCGGTGACCGAAGCACCGCGCTGGTGGGCCGGCTGGCTGGCTGGCGTGGCCGGGGCCGCACTGTTCATGCTGGTTGGTGCCTGGCGGCGGTGCTGGCAGGGCGCGCGCGGCTGGCTGGCACTGGCGCTGGCCGGTGCGGCCAGCGGCGGCGCACTGGCCTGGCAATGGCGGCAGATGGACTATGCCTGTCGCGATGCCTGGGAATGGACGGTGTCGCTGGGTGCCTGCGTGCTGGCCCTGCTGACCGCGTTGCGGCTGGCGCACTGGATCGCCGCGCGGCTGGGCGGCGTGGCGATCCTGCCGATGCCGCGCGTCGGCTGGCGACTGGGCTGGCTGTTCGCGCTGGCGTTCTACGGTTTGCTGCTGGTGGTCGATGGCCGCTATCGCGACTTTCCGCTGGGCCTGTTCCTGCTGCCGTGCGCGGGTCATGCGCTGCTTGGCTGGTTGTCCGATCGCCGCCGGCCGCCGCTGCCGCTTTTGGAGGAACGCTTCCTGGCCTGCGTGCTGCCGCTGCTGGCGGTGGTGATCGTGGTGCAGGAAGCCGGCCTCACCGTGGTGGCCTGGCTATGGCTGGGCGTCAACCTGCTGCTGGCGGTGCCGGTGCTGGCCGGATGGTGGCGCGCGCGGCGCCTGCAGCCTGAGCAGGCGTAGGCAGCCGACCAGCGCCGCCAGCGCGCCGCTTTCGAAGCAGTACAGTTGCAGTGCGACGATGCCCAGCGCGGCGGCCAGCCAGGCCAGCCATGGGCGTGGCCACAGCAGCGCGAGCGCGCTGGCGAACAGTGCGGCCAGGCCATACACGTTGTGCAGGAAACCCAGCACCAGCGCCTGTCGCCACGGACACCACCACGGCGCTTCGCCGGCGCCGCATCGCTGCGCCATCGAACCGGGTTCGACCACGCCGTAGCGCAGCCAGCCGGCCAGCAGCGCCACCAGCAGCAGCGCCAGCCACGGCCACGCGAGTTGCCATCGTTTCGTTTTCATCGGCTGCGCTTGATCGAGGCCTGGGTGCCTACCGTGGCCGGCAGCCGGATCTCCGCGGCCAGTGGCAGGTGATCGGAGAAGGCCTGCGGCAGCGCCCAGGTTTTCTCCAGGGTGATCGCCGGCGAGGTGAGAATGTGGTCCAGTGCGCGCCGCGGCTTCCAGCTGGGAAAGGTCGGCGTGGATTGCGCCGGCGGCTGCAGCGTCGATCTGGCGAAAAGGTGCTTCATCTCGGCGCTGTCGGGCTCGGCATTGAGATCGCCCATCAATACCGCGTGCGGGAAATCCTGCAACAGTTCGGCGATGAAGCCGAGCTGGCGCGCACGCGCCTGGGCGCTCAGCGAAAGGTGCGCAATCATCACCGCCAGGGCGTTGTCGCCTTCGCCGAACTGCGCCAGCAGGGCGCCGCGCCCGGGGATGCGGCTGGGCAGCGGATAGTCGATCACCGAATGCGGTTCAAGCCGGCTGATCAGTCCATTCGCCGAGTGCGCCAGCTTGGCCATCGCGCGGTTCGGCTGGTGGCTCCAGAACGGCAGGCCGGAGGTTTCAGCGAGGTAGCGGGTCTGGTTGAGGAAGCCCGAGCGCAGGCTGCCGGCATCGGCTTCCTGCAGCCCGATCACGTCGAATTGCGCAAGCACCTCGGCGAGCCGGTCGAGGTTGTCCATCTTGCTGCGCCCCGGCAGCACCGCGCTGAGGCTGCGGGTCACGTACTGCCGATAACGCTGCACGCTGGCGCCGGCAAGGATGTTGCAGCTGAGCAGGCGCAACTGGCGCTCTGCAGGGGCGGCGGGAGGGGCAGGGGCGCGGGTCATGACGGGGTGCTGCGTGGAAAGGGGGCGGCACATGACTTCATGTGCGAAGGGTGCGGTGAGCATGATCCACCCGGTGTGAACGCCATACCAGCCGTCCGCTGCCGGCCAGCGCTTACTTGCCGGCCAGCTCGCGCTTCACCAGCCACTGCGTCACCGCGACCATCTCGTCGTAGGAGTGCACCGCGGCGACGCGGTACTTGCCGTCGATCACGATGGTGGGCGTGCCATCCACCTGCCACTTCTGGATCAGCGCGAGGTCGCTCTTCATCTGCGCGGTGGTCTGCGGCGCGGTGGCGGCACGCATGAACGCGGCGCGGTCGACGCCTTCGCGGGCGTAGAAGTCGGCCAGCTCGTCCATCGAATTGATCGGATAGTGTTGCTCGAACTTCGCGTTGAACAATGCCAGGTGGGTGCGATCCAGCACGCCCAGCTGCTTGGCCGCGTAGAACGCCCGCGCGAACGGCACCCACTCGGCGCTGAAAGGCGCCGGCACCAGCTTGAACTGCACGCCCTTGGGGAACTGTCTGGCCAGTGCGTCGGCCACCGGTGCGAAGTGGGCGCAATGGATGCAGCCGTAGGAGAACACCTCGACCACTTCGACCTTGCCCTCGCTGCTGTAGCGCTGCTGCTGCGCCGCGGGCAGGGTGACGTACTCGGTGCCTTCGGTGTACGGATCAGGCGTGCCGGACTGGGCGGTGCAGGCGCTGGCCAGCAGCAGGCCGGTGATCAGCAGGAAAGCGCGTGGGCAGGCGAATCGCTGGAACATGGGACTCTCGCTTGGACAGTGGGGATGCCGACGGGCCAGCTTAACCGAAGCGGCTTACTTGCCAGCCGCTTCCTTGGCCACCAGCCACTGGGTGAGCTCGATCGATTGCGCGTAACCGCCGGCATCGCTGGCGGTGAAACGGTACTTGCCGTTGATGATCATGGTCGGCGTGCTTTCCACGCCGTAGGCCTTCATCAGGTCGTCGGCCCGCTTGAGCTGGGTGTTGACGCTGAACGAGTTGGCGACCGCGACGAATTCCTTCGGATCGACGCCGTACTTGGCGTAGAACTTCGCCGCGTCCTCGATCGTCGGCCATGCATCGTGCGGCTTGAGCCCGCTCGACTTCAGGTTGTAGGTGGACAGCTCGCCGCTCTTCCACACCGCGTCGTACATCGCGTCATGGGTCTTGCCGACCAGGTCCAGTGCCTGCGCGGTGTAGAACGCACGCTGGTACATCGGCCAGTTTTCGTCCGGGCGGAACGAGGCGGCCAGGTAGTTCATCACCGCGCCGGCCGGCAGCGTCCTGGCGATCTGGTCGACCGTGGTGTGGAAACCGTTGCAGGCCGGGCAGCCGTAGGAGAACACCTCGGTGACCTCGATCTTGCCGGGATGGCTGGTCGGCTGCGCCGGATCGATGCGGAAGTAGTTCTTGCCCTCGACCCACTTGCCGTTGTCGACGAAGGGCGCGGCGGCTGCGGCCGGCGTCGCCGCGCTGGCCGCGGCTTGGTCCGGCGTGGTGGCGCTGGCGGCCGCGGTGCTGCTGGCAGCCGCCGGCATGGCGCTGCTCGCGGGAGTGGCCGGCGCTGCGGCGGCCGCCGTGCTGGCGGTCGCCGGTGCCGGTGTCACGGTGGCGCTGCCGTTGTTGCTGTCATGGCTGCAGGCGGCAAGGACCAGCAGGGCGGCACACAGGAACGGCAAACGCTTCAACATGGCAAACCTCGGCAACGTGGGGCACAAGACCAGCGCGCCGACCCTGAAAGGTCGGCGCGGGTTCGATCAGGGAGTGGCGGCGGGTTGCGGCTCGGCGCTGTGCAGGCCCTCGATGTAGCTGGCCAGGGCGGCGATGTCGTCGGCCGTCAGCTGCTTGGCGATGGCCGGCATGATCTGCGCGTGCGCATCGTCGCCCCAGGTGGTGCCGTCGTGCCAGGACTTCAGCGTCGCTTCCACGTACTGCGCGTGCTGGCTGGTCAACTGCGGATACATCGCACCCGGATTGCCGCGGCCATCGATGCTGTGGCACGCCATGCAGGCGGGGACGCCGCGAGTGGCGTCACCCTGGCGGAACAGGGTCTGGCCGTGCTCGACCAGGGCCTGGTCGGCCACGCCCGGCAACGGCGTCTTGCTGGCGAAATACGCGGCAACGTCGTGCATGTCCTGGGTCGACAGCGGCGCGGCCATGCCCATCATGATCGGGTTCTGGCGTTTGGCGGCCTTGAACGAGGTCAGCTGGCGCACGATGTATTGCTCGCTCTGGCCGGCCAGCTTCGGGTACTGCGCATCGGCCGAGTTGCCGTCCATGCCATGGCAGGCGCCGCAAACGGCCGCCTTGGCCTGACCCGCGGCGGCGTCGCCGGGCTTGGCCGGGGCTTCAGCGGCAGTGACCGCCGGTGCGGCGGGAGCCGCGGCAGCAGTGCTGGCGGCAGCGGGTGCCGCGGTCTCCGGCTTGGCATCTTGCGCCATCGCCGCGCTGGCAGACAGCGCGAAAACGACGGCCAGGGCGGACCCGAGAACAGCGGGCCGAAAACCAGCGGACCGAAAACTCATACACTTGACTCCCGAGAGACTTGCAAACACTGCCGGAGATTGTGGCCACAAGGCCCGCAACAGGCAGAAACCGAAGAATTATCCCTGCGCCACCCCAGCTTGGTCAAACCATCCTCATGTCGAATCCTCTTCAGAGCGCGCAATTCGTGCTCGCCGCCCACCGCATCAGCCAGCTTCCTGCCGATCAGGGCGCCGAGGTGGCGTTCGCCGGTCGTTCCAATGCGGGCAAGTCCAGCGCGCTGAATGCCTTGACCAACCACAAGGGTCTGGCGCGTACCTCGAAGACGCCCGGGCGCACCCAGCAAATGGTCGCGTTCAGCCTGCCCACGGCGACCGACGTGCGCCTGATCGACCTGCCCGGCTACGGCTACGCCAAGGTGCCGCTGGAAATGCGCGAGCATTGGAAACTGGAGATCGATGCCTACCTGCATCAGCGCCGCAGCCTGCGTGGGCTGGTGCTGATCGTCGACATCCGGCACCCGCTGAAGGAGTTCGACCGGCAGATGCTGGAGTTCTGCTTCGCCACCCAGTTGCCCTGCCACCTGCTGCTGACCAAGGCCGACAAGCTCTCGCGCGGCCAGGCCACCCAGGCCTTGGCTGCGCTGCGCAAGCAGTTCGCCGCCGAAGGCCTGCATGCCACCGCGCAGATTTTCTCCTCTTCCGCCGGTACTGGCGTGGAGGAAGCGCGACAGGCGGTGATGACGTTGCTGGCCACGCCGCGCGCAGGCGCGCATCAAGATCGCCAACGCTGAGCAGCGGCCCGCCCGGATCGCGCGTCGTGATCGTCAGCCCTGCACGGCGGCCATGAACACGGCGCACAGCGCCTCCATGCCGGCACGGTCTTCCTCGTCGAACCGATCGATCTCCGGGCTGTCGACATCCCATACGCCGAGCAGGCTGCCGTCGGCCTTGACCAGCGGCACCACGATTTCCGATTGCGAGGCGGCGTCGCAGGCGATGTGCCCGGCGAACGCGTTGACGTCGCGTACCAGCTGGGTCTGGCGGGTCTGCGCGGCGGTGCCGCAGACGCCGCGGCCCAGCGCGATGCGGATGCACGCCGGCTTGCCCTGGAACGGGCCGACCACCAGTTCGCTGCCGTCGTACAGATAGAAGCCGGCCCAGTTCACCTGCGCCAGGCTGTGGTAGATCAGTGCGCCGAAATTCGCCGCGTTCGCGATCAGGTCGCGTTCGCCGGCGAGGATGCCGCGCGCCTGCTGCACCAGGTCGGCATAGTGTTCGCGTTTGCTGGCGTAGGTCTGGGTTTTCAGGTCGAACATGCGATGCGTTCCGCGGCAAAGCCCGTATTATGCGCCGAGCGATCATCAGGGGATGCAGCATGAGCTTGACCGAGCAGCGCGAGGGGATCGAGGCGGGACGGCTGGACATGTTCGTGGACGGCGCGTTCGCGTTCATCCTCACCTTGCTGCTGATCGGCGGCGAATCGATTCCCGACAGCACCGACAAGCTGCTGCATGCCTTGGGTGGCATTCCCGCATTTGCCGTGTGTTTCTTCCAGATCGCGTTTTTCTGGCACGGCCACGTGCGCTGGCGCAAGCGTTGCCACAGTGCGGACGCCAGCGGCCGCTGGTTGTCGCTGTTGCTGGTGTTCTTCGCGATGATCTTCGTCTATCCGCTGCACATGGTGTTCTCCGGGGTGTTTGCCTGGATCAGCGGAGGTTGTCTGCCGAGCGATTTCACGGTGAGTGGTCCGGCTGACATGCGCACGCTGTTCACCTGTTACGGGTTGGCCTACGCCTGCATGGCCGGCACGCTGACCCTGCTGTTCCGGGATGCGGCGAAGGTCGCGACGCGTCGCGGGCTGGACAACCTGGCTGCGCGTCGCGAAATGCAGATCTGGAGCGTGCCGGCGATGATCGGTCTGGTCTCCGCCCTGGTCGCCCTGCTGATGCCGCTGTCGGTACCGGGCTGGATGTGGTCGCTTCCCGGTCTGGTGTATTCGCTGTTGTTCCTGATCGGACCGGTGGCGGACCGGTTCGATCGGCGTCACCCGCCGGCATGAGCATGGCGGTGTTCATTGCCGGCACCGACACCGGCATCGGCAAGACCCATGCGGCGTGCACCTTGCTGCACGCCCTGCGCGCCGCGGGTCACGACGTCTGTGGCATGAAGCCGGTCGCCAGCGGTTGCATGGAAACACCCGACGGCTTGCGCAACGACGATGCGCTGGCGCTGCTGGCGGCGGGCAGCGACGCGAACCTGCCGTATGCGCTGGTCAATCCGGTCGCCCTGCACGACCCGCTGTCGCCGCATCTGGCGGCGGCCCATGACGGCGTGGAGATCAGCCTGGCGCCGCTGCGTGCGGCGTTCGAACAGCTGGCCGGGCGTCACGCCGGCGTGGTGGTCGAAGGCGTCGGCGGCTGGCTGGTGCCGCTGGCGCCGGGCCTGTTCGCTTCGGACATCGCAAGACAGTGGCAATTGCCGGTGATCCTGGTGGTGGGCATGCGGCTGGGTTGCCTCAACCACGCCCAGCTCAGTGCGCGGGCAATCGTTGCCGATGGCTGCCGCCTGCTGGGCTGGATCGGCAACTGCGTCGACCCGGCGATGGAAGCGCCGGAGGAAAACCTCGCCACCTTGTGCGAACTGTTGCGGGCGCCGTGCCTGGGCGTGTTGCCGCACGGCATCGCGCCAGCCCAGGCTGGTCGTTATCTGCACGCCGCGGCCGCCGCCGTGGCCGCGTTGGACTGACTTTCACATCGGCTGTGCTCGGATAGCCATCATTGCCAACGCCGGAGCAACCATGACCCGCAATCATTACTACCTGTCGATCGCCGATATCGCGCGCGCGCGCGGCGACGACCCGCGTTTCTCCTGGGACGGCGTCGCGCCGGACGATTTCGCCGCCACCCTGCAGCAGGCCCTGCGCGGCGACGAGCTGTTCCAGCGCTGGCGCGCCGCCCAGCCTGATCCCGACGCCGTCGACGGCAGCCTCGGCGCCACCGATCCGGCGGCGCAGGTGCATGCCCGCATCGCCGATCTGCATACCGAAGTGGACCTGATCACCGACCTGCCGATGAGCGTGGTGCGCCACCGTCTCTATCTGCTGATCGGCGGGGCATGGCAACTGCGCGACCTGCGCGCCGCGTGAGCCGCAGGATCCTGCGCCGCCCGGAAGCGCCGGGGTTTGGAAAGTGGCCGCGCTCTCGCTAGAGTCGGCGGTCACGACTTCCGCGCCCGTTGACGGCGCACCACTTGGGGAAACCGATGTTTCGTCTGCGCACGATAGTGATCGCCACCACGATGGCCCTGGCCGCCTGCTCGCAGCAGCCGGAAGGCGCCGCCAATGCACCCGCGCCCGCCGCTTCGGCCGCCAGCGCCAGCAGCTCGAAGACAGCCGCTGCGACCACCGCCACCAACGACATGACCAGCAACCCGTTCTACAGCGCCAGCACGCTGCCGTTCCAGGCGCCGCCGTTCGACAAGATCCATGACGCCGACTACCAGCCCGCGATCGAAGAGGGCATGAAGCAGCACATGGCCGAGATCGAGAAGATCGCCAGCAACCCGGATGCGCCCACCTTCGAGAACACCTATGTGGCGATGGAGAAATCCGGCGCCATGCTGAATCGGGTGATGACCGCGTTCAACGCCGTCACCGGCGCCAACACCGACGACGCACTGCAGAAGGTGCAGGAAGACGAGGCGCCCAAACTCGCCGCGCACGCGGATGCGATCTATCTCGACAGCAAGTTGTTCGCGCGCGTGCAGGCGGTGTACGACCAGCGCGACACGCTCAAGCTCGATCCCGAGTCGGCGCGGCTGGTCGAGGTGGTCTACAGGAACTTCGTGCACGCCGGCGCGAAGTTGTCCGACGCCGACAAGGCGAAGCTGAAGGACCTCAACAAGGAAGAGTCCACGCTCAGCACCGCGTTCACCAACAAGCTGCTGGCGGCCACCAAGGATGCCGCGCCGGTGATCGCCGACAAGGCCAAGCTGGCCGGCCTGTCCGAGGCCGAACTGGCCGCCGCCAGCCAGGCCGGCAAGGATCGCAAGCAGGACGGCAAGTACGTGCTGTCGCTGCAGAACACCACCCAGCAGCCGGAGCTGCAGGACCTGACCGATCGCGATACCCGCCAGGCGTTGTTCGAGGCCTCGTGGAACCGCGCCGAGAAGGGCGATGCCAACGACACCCGCAAGACCATCGAGCGACTGGCGCAGATCCGCGCCGAACAGGCCAGGTTGCTCGGCTTCCCGAACTATGCCGCGTGGAAACTCGACGACCAGATGGCGAAAACGCCGGAAACCGCGCTGAAGTTCATGCAGGACCTGGTGCCCGCCGTCACCGCTCGCGCCAAGCTGGAGGCCACCGACATCCAGGCGGTGATCGACCAGCAGCACGGCGGTTTCAAGGTGCAGCCGTGGGACTGGAACTTCTACGCCGAGCAGGTGCGCAAGGCGAAATATGACCTCGACGAAAACCAGATCAAGCCGTATTTCGAACTGGACAACGTGCTGCAGAACGGCGTGTTCTACGCCGCCAACCAGCTCTACGGGCTGACCTTCAAGGAGCGCAAGGACATCCCGGTGTACCAGCCGGACGTGCGCGTGTTCGAGGTGTTCGACAAGGACGGCAGTTCGCTGGCGCTGTTCTACTGCGACTACTTCAAGCGCGACAACAAGAACGGCGGCGCCTGGATGGACAACCTGGTGACCCAGTCGAAACTGCTGGGCACCAAGCCGGTGATCTACAACGTCGGCAACTTCAGCAAGCCGGCCGCGGGCCAGCCGGCGCTGCTGACCTTCGATGACGTGACCACCATGTTCCACGAGTTCGGCCATGCCCTGCACGGCATCTTCGCCGACGAGCAGTACCCGACCTTGTCCGGCACCAGCACCGCGCGTGACTTCGTCGAATTCCCGTCGCAGTTCAACGAGCACTGGGCCACCGACCCGAAGGTGTTCGCCCACTACGCGAAGAACTACCAGACCGGCGCGCCGATGCCGCAGGCGCTGGTCGACAAGATGACGAAAGCCGGCAAGTTCAATTCCGGCTACAACATGACCGAGCTGGTCTCGGCCGCATTGCTGGACATGAACTGGCACATGCTCGGCGCCGATGCCCCGCTGCAGGACGCCGACCAGTTCGAGGCCGCCGCGCTGAAGAAGGACGGCATCGATCTGAGCTACGTGCCGCCACGCTACCGCTCAAGCTACTTCCAGCACATCTGGGGCAACGGCTACGCCGCCGGCTACTACGCCTATCTGTGGACGCAGATGCTGGCCGACGATGCCTTCGTTGGCTTCAAGGAACACGGTGGCCTGACCCGCGCGAACGGCGACCGCTTCCGCGCGATGGTGCTGTCGCGCGGCAACACCGAGGAGCTGGCGAAGATGTACAAGGACTGGCGCGGTCGGGACCCGCAGATCGAGCCGATGCTGGAAAACCGCGGCTTGAAGGACGCGCCGAAGAAGTAGCCGTTCCATCGCTTCGTGTCTGAAGATCAGGCCCGCTTCGTGCGGGCCTGATCTTTTCGGCAACCGTGTCTGCGGATCGCTGCACCCATGCCATGTGCGCCCCCTTCGCGTGGAATAATCGCAGCTCGCCGACCGGAGCCGCCTGAGCGTGGACAGCCACAACTTTCTGCAGACCGCGGTAGTGTTCCTGCTGGCCACGGTGATCGCCGTGCCGCTGACCAAGCGCTTCCGGCTGGGCGCGGTGCTCGGCTACCTGCTGGCGGGTGTCGCGATCGGGCCGCAGTTGCTCGGGCTGGTCAGCGATACCGAGGGCGTGGCCGCGGTGTCCGAGTTCGGCGTGGTGCTGATGCTGTTCGTGATCGGCCTGGAATTGTCGCCGCAGCGTCTGTGGGTGATGCGGCGTTCGGTGTTCGGCACCGGCATGGCGCAGGTGCTGGCGACCAGCGTGGCGATTGCGGCGGGGGCCTATTACCTGTTCGGACTCTCCGGCAAGGGTGCGGTGATCGTCGGCGGCAGCCTGGCGCTGTCGTCCACCGCGTTCGGCCTGCAGATCCTGGCCGAGCGCAAGGAGGCCGGCTCGGCTTACGGACGGCAGGTGTTCTCGATCCTGCTGTTCCAGGACCTGGCGGCGATCCCGCTGATCGCCGCGGTGCCGCTGCTGGCCTCCTCGACCGCGCAGGACTTCAACCTGGTCGCCGTGTTGCGCACGGTCGGGGTGATCGTGGCGGTGATCGCCGGCGGCCGCTATCTGCTGCGTCCGGTGTTCCGCTTCGTGGCCAGGGCCGATTCGGCCGAAGTGTTCACCGCCACCGCGCTGCTGGTGGTGACCGGGGTGGCCTTGCTGATGGAGCTGGCGGGCGTGTCGGCAACCCTGGGCGCCTTCCTCGCCGGCATGCTGCTGGCCGATTCGGAATACCGGCACGAACTGGAATCGAACATCGAGCCGTTCAAGGGGCTGCTGCTGGGGCTGTTCTTCATCAGCGTCGGCATGTCGATGGACGTCCTGTTGCTGCTGCACCGGCCGCTGGTGATCGTCGCGCTGGTGCTGGTACTGCTGCTGCTGAAGGGACTGCTGCTATGGCCGCTGGGGCGCCTGCTGGGCGGTCTGAACCGCTCGGACACCTTGCGCCTGGTGGTGCTGCTGGCCTGCGGTGGCGAGTTCGCCTTCGTGGTGTTGCGGCAGGCGGCCGAACAGCAGCTGATCGCCACCTCGCAGCGTGATGCGCTGGTGCTGGCGATCACCCTGTCGATGGCGTTGACGCCGCTGCTGGTGGTACTGGCGGCGCGCGGCCTGAATCTGCGGCCGAAGAAGCCGACGCGCGAATTCGACGCGATCGACGCGGCGACGCCGCGGGTGATCATCGCCGGCTTCGGCCGGGTCGGCCAGATCATTGCCCGCATGTTGCGGGCGCAGGGCATTCCGTTCGTGGCGCTGGAACATTCGGCCGAGCAGGTGGACCTGTCGCGCCGCTTCGGCAGCATCGACCTGTTCTTCGGTGATCCGGCGCGGCCGGAGCTGCTGCGCGCAGCCCACGCCGACAAGGCCGAGGTGTTCGTGCTGGCCACCGACGATCCGGAGGCGAACCTGCGCACCGCACGGCTGGTGCGGCGGCAATATCCGCATCTGAAGATCATCGCGCGCGCGCGCAATCGCCAGCACGTGTTCCGGCTGATGGACCTGGGCGTGGAGGAACCGGTGCGCGAAACCTTCCATTCCAGCTTGAAGATGACTCGCAAGACGCTCGAGGCGCTTGGCCTGTCACACGAGCTGGCGGTGGATCGCGTCGAGCGTTTCCGTCGCTACGACGAGGATCTGCTCAAGAAACAGGCGCTGGTCTACGACGACGAGACCAAGCTGATCCAGAGCAATCGCGATGCGCTTATCGATCTGCAGCGCCTGTTCGAGGCCGACGCCGAGCGGGCGGCCGAACGCGAGCGGGAACGCCCAGTCGGCACGGTGCCGGACGGTGATCTGTAGGTCCGCATCGGCGTTGCCTGCAAGAGGCACGGCGACGTCGCAACTTGTTGCGACTTCCGCCAGCTCTTGCGGGTGCTGCAGGGGGTCGTGAGAGAAAGATCGTGACCGCTGTCAACAGCTTGTCAGGCAGCGCGTTGCAAAGGTTCATGTCCATTCTTCCCGCCCCGCTCGTTATCCGCTTCGGCCGACTTGGCGACACGATTCTGCTGCAACCGTTGCTGCAGAAACTGCATCAGCGCTATGGCCGACCCTGCCAGCTGCTGGCGCTGGGCGACTGGCCTGCGGCGTTGTATGCGGGGCAACCGGAAGTGGGTGGATTCATCCGCTTGAATGCACAAGGCGGACCGTTGTGGCTGAGTCCGCAGCGGGTGGCGGCGACGCTCGCGTTGAGGGCATGGCGCCAGTCACCCGTGTATGTCTGCGAGCCCGCATACCGCACGCGCACCAAGATCCGTCCGATGCTGGCGTTGGCGGGCATATCGCCGCGCTACTGCAGCTTCATCGAGGATCTGCCGTCGGTCGAAGATGAGCATTGGGTGGACTGGCTGTGGCGCTTTGCCGACGTCACCCCGTCGGCGTTCGATGGCGTACCGTTGGCATCACTCACGCCGGGCGTGCCGGCGCCGCAGTTGCAGGTCAGTGCCGCCGAGCACGCCGATGCCGAGGCCTGGCGATGTGCGAACGGCATCGCTGGTACGCCGCTGGTGCTGTTGCAGCCAGCCAACAAGCGCACCATGCGCTGGAACGGCGTACGCAACGCTGATGATGACGACAAGTCCTGGCCGAGCGATCGCTGGGCCCGCGTCGCGCGGACGATTGTCGACGAACTGCCGCAGGCGCAGGTCCTGTTTTGCGGTTCGGCCGCCGAGGCGGGCTACCTCGATGCCCTGGTGGACGCTGCAGCTACCGCTTCATCACGGATCACCGCGGCCGCGCTGCCGCTGGGTCGCCTGAAGGCCTTGCTGGCAAGCGCCCACAGCATGGTGTCGGTGGATACCGGCCCTGCGCACCTGGCTGCCGCCGTGGGTTGTCCGCTGGTGGTGCTGATGGGTGGCCGCTCGCCACACTTGTGGAAACCGCGCAGCGCCAGCGGCAGTGCAGTGAGCTTGCTGGGAGGCCTGCCCGACGTGCGGCGGGTCGACCAGTTGCCAGTCGGGCAGGTCATCGATGCCTGGCGCAGCCTGCCGCAGCGCGCACTGCCGCCGCAGGTGCTAGCAGACTGCGCGTAAGCAGTCAGTCAGCCGGTTGCGCAGGCTGACGCAAGGTCTGCCGTACGCTGGGGATCGCGTTGCTGCGAGCGGCCAGTTCGTGGGCGATGTCGATGTAGCCGAGCTGGCGGGCGACTTCGGCGGCAGTGCGGCCGAAGGCATCGACCGCGTGGCGGTCGGCGCCGCGCGACAGCAGCACGCGCGCCGGCGGCAACAGCGCATGCATGGCACAGGCGTGCAGCGCGGTGACGCCGCGCTGGTCGGCATGCCCGACCCGCGCGCCGGCATCCAGCAGCAGCGGTACCAGCGCGCCGATGTGGGTGGCGTCGCAGCTGCTGCCTGGACGCAGTTGCGCGCCGAGCAACAGCAGCAGCGGCGTCTTGCCTTCGTTGTCGGCGTGGTTGATGTCGGCGCCGCGCTTGAGCAGGACGTCGAACAGGCGCCGCGCGCGCAGGCTGTCGTTGTGTTCGAAGCCGAACTGCGCGGCCGCATGCAGGGCGCTGCGGCCGGCACTGTCGACCGCCTGGATATCGGCACCGCCATCCAGCAGCTGTTCGGCGATCTCCGGATACCCCATCGCGGCGGCGGCCATCAACGCGGTGGCCTCGTTCGGCAGGCGCTGGTCGATGGCCACGTGGTGCTGCAGCAGCAAGGCGACCAGGGCTTCGCGACGCGCGGCGACCGCCGCGGCGAGTGGGGTGACGCCGCTGCGCGCGGCGAGCGTCGGATCGGCGGCAGCCTGCAGCAGGCAGGCCGCGATCTCGCGATGGCCGGCGCCACAGGCGTGCAGCAACGCGGTGGCGCCCTGATCGTCGCGGGTGTCCACGGCGAAGCCCAGTTCGAGAAGTCGCTGCACGCTGACCAGCGCGCCGGCCCGCGCGGCAGCGGGCAGATCCTCGGCACGCAGCGCGCGATTCGGCCGCGTCCAGTCGCGCCAGTCCAGCCAGCGTTCCACCGCCGGGTGTCCCAGCGCCAGGCCCAGCGGGGTTTCGCCATTCGCGTCGGTGGCTTCCGGGTCGGCGCCGTGGGCAATCAGCGCACGCACCAGCGGCAGCGCCTGCGCGCCATGTTCCAGCGCGGCGAACAGCGGCGTGCGGCAGTCGCGGTCACGGCTGTCGGGATCGCAGCCGCGCTCAAGCAGCGCCTGCAGCAAGCCCAGCTGGCCGTTGACGGCAGCCAGCTGCAGCGGGCTGCGCGCGCGGGCGTCCGGACCGAACGGATCGGCGCCACGTTCGAGCATCTGCTGCGGCAACGCGGCCGCCTGGGCGGCGCCGTTCAACTGCGCCAGCGCCTGCGCCAGCAGCCCGGCGCCGGCAGGGCTGGCACCGGCCTGCAGCAGATCGTCGAGCGCTTCGGTGGCATCGGGCAGGCGGGTCAGCAAGGCATCGAACAGGCGCTGACCCAACGGCGGAAGATGCGGTGCTTCGCCGGTGTCGGCATCGTCGATGCGCGGAACTTCCAGGCGCGCTTCGGCATCCAGCCCGTGGTCGAGCAGCCAGCGACGGCCGGCGGCGAGGCCGGGCGCGGCCAGATCCAGATAGAGCTGCGCCAGTTCGGCTTGCGGCCATTCGCGCACGCGCTCGCTGAAGCCGGAGACGACTGCCCAGTGGCCGAAGCGCAAGGCATCCAGCAGGTGTCCCGGGGTATCTGCGCCTTCGCCCAGCACATCCTGGCTGAGGCTGGCCGGCAGCGGCGTGTCCGGATCGAGCAGGGCGACCAGATCCCAGCGTCCGGCCGCGGCGGCATGATCGAGCGCGCTGCGCCCGTCGCTGCCGCTGGCTTTCGCGTCGGCGCCGAGCGCGAGCAGCGCCCGCACGGTGCCAGCGTCGGCATGGGGCGACTGGCAGGCCAGCGTGAGTGCATCGCGGCCGTGGCTGTCGCGCAGGCTGGCGTCGGCTTTCGACTCGGCCAGCAGTTGCACGATGGCGCCGGCGCCGGCACGCGCCGCTTCCATCAGCGCACTGCTGCCGCGCTGGTCGACCAGGTTCACATCGGCCCCGGCCGCGCACAACGCACGGGCGATCTGCTCGTGGCCTTCGGCGGCGGCGCCGAGCAGGGCATGCCGGTGGCGCGCGTCACACGCGTTCACCGCGGCGCGGTGTTTCAGCAGCAGCTTCACGCCTTCGACATCGTCGTCGGCGATGCTGCTGGCGGCGACCAGGGCCGGCTCGCCCTCGGCCAGCACCGGTTTGGCGCCATGTTCCAGCAGGAATTTCGCCAGCGGCCAGTTCGCCGCGCGGCAGGCCGTGGCCAGCGGGCTGATGCCGGCCTGGTTGAGGGCGTTGATCGGCGCGGCAGCATCCAGCAGCATCGCGGCCACGCCGGCGTCGGCGCTGAGCACGGCGCCATGCAGCGCGGTGTTGCCTTCGGCGTCGGTGACCAGCGGGCTGGCGCCATTGGCCAGCAGGGTCAGCACCGCTTCGGCGCGGCCGTGCCAGCTGTCGCGGGTGGCGGCCAGCAGCGGAGTGATGCCACCGCTGGAACGATTCACGTCGGCGCCCTTGGCGATCAGCGCGCGCAGCAGGCGCGTATCGGGCAACAAGGCGGCCAGCATCAGCACCGGACGCTGGTCACGGTCATCGGCCGTTGGTGCCGTATCCGGATCGGCGCCGACTTCAATCAGGGCCAGCGCCCGTTCGATATCGCCGTCACGCGTGGCGGCGAGCAGGGCGGCGGCCTGTTCCGGCGTGCCGGCGGTGCGTTCGACTTCGCTGAGGACCGGACGATGCCCTGCGCCGGGCGCAAGATCGGCCCGCCGCCGCGCATGCCGGCTCTCGCACAGCAACGCGCGCAGCGTGCGGTTGGCGATTACCAGACATCCGGCCGGCAGCAGCACGATGCCGTACAACGCCAGCGCCGCGATGCGCGGTTCGTCTGGCAGCACGCCGTACAGGCCGGTCAGCGCAACCGCGCCGAAGGCCAGCACCAGCAACGAGAACGCGACCGGAAGAAAGTGGCTGAAGAAGCGCTCTTCGCGCGACAGATGGCGGCCGAATGCGATGCTGCGCAAGGTGGCGGTGAATATCCACGAACCGTCACGCTGGCTCGGGTAGGCGTCGTCCCACAGGAACACCAGGCCGAACGCCGGCCACAGCCGCCACAGCGAGACCAGCGCCAGCACCAGCGCCGCGGCCAGCATCAGCGCGGCGCTGAGGCTGGGCGCGTGGGTCAGCTGCATCATCGGCCACGCGACAAGGATGAATACCAGCACCGTGTAACCGGTGAACATCACCAGGTGGGCGGCGCCGCGGCGCAGCACGGTACGCATGAACTGCGGCTCGGGGTCGAAGCCGATCGCATGGCACACCGCCGCCAGGGTCAGCGCGTTGGCCGCCAGCAGCGGGATCAGGGTCAGCGGATGGTTGACCAGGCCGGCGACGAGAACCGCCAGCAAACCGGGAAGGAACCAGGCCAGGGCTTGCAGGAAGGGCGGGCGGCGACGCGATTTGGGCTGGGTCATGGGCGGAGTATAGAAATCGTTGGATGTGCAGACGGTAACCAAGTGTTAACGCCGGCCAGAATCTTCGCCAAAGTCCGGCGCTTCAGTGGTCCCGATCATCCTGCGGGGAGTGCGTGTACGGCAGATGGTTGGCCGCGGCCAGTGTTTCATTCGGCGGCAACTGCAGATGCCAGCCCTGCTCGCGCAGGTGCGCGAGCACCTGCAGATTGTCCTCGACCGGCAGCTTGCGCTGCTCGTCGAGCTGCACTTCCATCACGAACCGCAATTCGCCCAGCAGCAGCACCAGTGATTCGGGAAGCTTGTCGAACGCATCGCGCTCGGCCAGCCACAGGTAGCTGTCAGCCTTGCGCAGGCTGGCGTAGACGAAACATGGCATCGCGAAACCCATCGGAGAGCACCGGGCCCGTCCCGGTATCGCATCGAGGGTAGCAGGTGCGCGGCCCGCGCGTGGCGGGCTGCCGTCACCGGTTCAACCGCGCTTCAACAACAGATCGAGCATGCGCCGGAAGCGCGCGCCGTAAGGCGGATTGAGCAGGCCGGCACCGTTGAGACGGGCCTGGCGGAATACCGGTTTCAGATGCGAGAACGTGCGGAAGCCGGCCTCGCCGTGATAGCCGCCCATGCCCGATGCGCCCACGCCACCGAACGGCAGGTTGTGCTGGGCGATGTGGTACAGCGTGTCGTTGATGCTGACACCGCCGGCATGGGTGCGTGCCAGCACGCGGTCGACCAGCGCCTGGTCGTGCTCGAACAGGTACAAGGCCAGCGGATGCGGGCGCGCGCGGACATGGGCGATCGCCTCGTCCAGGTTGTCGTACGGCACCAGCGGCAGCAGCGGGCCGAAGATCTCCTCGCGCATCACCGCCATGTCGTCGTCGACCCGGGTCAGCAATTGCGGCGGCAGCAGCCGGCGGGCCGGATCCTCGCTGGCCGCGCTGAGCGGATGCACCTGCGCACCCGCCGCCACCGCCGCGTCGCGCAGCCCGGTGAGGCGCAGGTACTGGCGATCGGAAACGATGCTGGCGTACTGCCTGCTGTCGCCCAGCGCGGGATACATCTGCGCCAGCGCCTTGCCGGCGGCCTCGATGAAGTGGGTCACCTGCGCCCGCGGCAACAGCACGTAGTCCGGCGCGATGCAGGTCTGCCCGGCATTGACCAGCTTGCCGAACACGATGCGCTCCACCGCATGGTCGAAGCGGGCACCGGGCCCGATGATCGCCGGCGATTTGCCGCCAAGCTCCAGCGTCACCGGGGTCAGGTTGGCCGCCGCGGCGCGCATCACGTGATGGCCCACCGCGGTGGACCCGGTAAACAGCAGGTGGTCGAACGGCAGCGCGGAGAATGCCTGCGCCACGGTGGCGTCGCCGTTCACCACCAGCACGTCGTCGGCGGCGAAATACCTGGCCATCTGCTCGGCGAACAACGCCGAGAAGCGCGGCGTGAATTCACTCATCTTCAGCATCGCGCGGTTGCCGGCCGCCAGCGCATCGACCAGCGGGCCGACGGCCAGGTACAGCGGGTAGTTCCACGGCACGATGATGCCGATCACGCCCAGCGGTTGTGGGCGCAGCTCGGTGCGCGCCGGCAGGAACAGCAGGTCGGCCAGGCGCCGACGCGGTTTCATCCAGCGCCGGCCGTGGCCGAGTGCGTGACGGATCGCCGACAGGCTGGGAAAGATTTCCAGCAGGTCGGTTTCCTCGGCCGGACGCTGGCCGAAGTCGGCGTTGATCGCGCTGGCGAACGCATCGCGCTGGTCGAGCAGCATCTTCTGCAGCGTGCGCAGACGCGCGGCGCGGGCGGCCCAGTCCGGCATCGGCTGGGCCCGCTGGGCCTCGCGCATCCGCTGCAGGGCAAGGGTGAGGTCGGGCGCGGAATCAGTCATGGGGACTACTCGTCAGAAGGCAGGCAGCATGCGCCGATGCGGCAGAAGTTCGCGTGAGGAGGGCCGCCGCGATCACAGCTTCGCGCGCAGCTCGATGCCCCACGTGCGTGGCGGCGTGATGCCCGCGTCAGCCGTGCCCAAGGGTGCGCCGGTATTGTCGACGCCGGTGACGTAGCGCTTGTCGAACAGGTTGCTGACGAACACGCCGACGCCCCAGTGATCGCCCGGCGCATTCCAGTCCAGCCGCATGTCGGTGCTCTGCCGTGACGTGCCGACCGGGAAGTTGGGACTGACCTGGCAGGTGCCCTGGAATCCCGAGCCGGCGTTGCAGCGTGTCTTGCCGCGGAAACCATAGGCGGCGTTGTAGACGAGACTGCCGTTGAAGACATCGGGCACGGTATAGCTGAGCGTGGCGGCGCCGGAGAAGAACGGCGTGCCGGTGGCCTGGCCGGACACGTTCTTGCCGTCCGTCGAGGTGTAATGCGTGTAGGTCGCATCGATGTAGGCACCGTTGAGACCCAGCCGCAGGTTGTCCAGCGGTATCCACTGCGCTTCGAACTCCAGCCCGTGGGCGTGCTGGTCGCTGGTGGTGACCACGTATTTCGGCACGCCGTTGCTGCCCGCCGGTGCTGGCTGCAAGGAGAGCCCCTGCAGGTTGTCGTAGGTGTAGTAGTAGCCGGTGACATTGAACAGCAGGTGCTGGTCGGGGAAGACGGTCTTGATTCCGCCTTCGTAGTTGGTCACGTGTTCGGGCGCGTAGGTGCCGCCGACCTGCTGGAAGTTGAAACCGCCGGCCTGATAGCCCTTGGTCACCGAACCATAGGCCATCACGTCCGGCGTGAAGTGATAGTCCAGCACCACGCGCGGGCTGATGTTGTGCCAGCTGCTGCGCCTTTGCGTGAGCACGTCGATCGGGCCGGCGGTGCCGGGAGTGAAGATCAGGTTCTGCCCGAATTCGGGCAGGACGAGACCTTCGAAAATCGGATTGCCTGACGGCGGCAACGCCGCCAGCACGCCATCGAGCTCGGGCGCATAACGCGTCGGGATGAACCAGCTGTACTGCTTCTGGTCGAGCGTGAAACGTGCGCCGGTGGTGAGGTTGAGCTTGTCGTTGAGGTGCCAGATCACGTCGCCAAACGCTGCGTACGAGGTGATCGTCTGGCCATTGCTGACCTGCTCGCTCCAGGGATTGCCGAGCAGCGAGGCCAGCTCCGGCATGCCCGAGACGAGGCTGTCGACCAGCGGCCAGCCCACCTGGCTGGCGAAATTGTTGAGGATCAGCGTGGTCACGGAATTGGTGTTGACGCCGACCCGGCTGGTCTGGTGGGACTTCTCCAGGTAGAAACTGCTGCCGGCGACCCAGTCGACCAGATCGGTGTTGCCCGACAGCTTGAACTCCTGGTACCAGCTGTTGCTGTGCTCGATGTTGGTGGTCGTGAGATAGGTGTTGTAGTTGTTGGTGCCGTCGTAGTCGCCCAGGTTGAACGTGTCGAAGTTGCGCCACGCCGTGGTGGAGGTGAGGCTGCCCCAGCTGAAGGAATGGTCCAGGGTCAGCGTGGCGCCGTCGAAACGGCGCGTTTCGGCGCCGCCGATGGCGTCGTTGTACAGCGGCGCATGCAGCGGGTTGAGGTAGCTCGCCGGATTGGCCGGGTACGGCGGTATCGTCATGCTGTCCAGCGGTGCCGGGAGTTGCGTGTAGCTCGACGGCGGAATCAGGCCGAACGACGGGTGCGGCGCCTGCTTGAGTTGCTCATGATCCCAGGCCAGCAGCACGCGGGTATCCGGGGTGATGTTCCAGCGGTAGACGGCGCGCGTGCCCCAGTCGTCGTTGCCACCGTAGTGCCGGCCACTGGCGGCGTCCTTGACCCAGCCGTCGCTCTGGTTGTCCAGCACGCTCACCCGCAGCGCCATGTCCTTGTTCAGCGGAACGTTGACCAGCGCGTCGCCGTAACGCTCGCCGAACGAGCCGTAGCGGAGCGTGGTCTTGGCCTCGAACTTGTCGCTCGGCTCGTTGGTGACGACCGAGATCGCACCGCCGGCGGAGTTTCGCCCGAACAAGGTGCCTTGCGGACCCTTCAGCACCTCGATCCGTGCGATGTCGTTGAAGGCCAGCAACGCGCCACCGGTACGCGCGGCATAGACGCCATCCACGTAGACGCCTACCGCGGATTCCGTGCCGGCACCGAAGCCGCTGCCACCGATGCCGCGCAACGAATACGACGGCTGGGTCGGCTGGTCGGCACCGACCACCAGCCCGGGCACGAAGATGTCCATCTTGCTGATGTCGGTCGCCGCCAGCGTCTGCACCTGCGCGGCGGTGATGATCTGCAGCGGGATCGGCACCGCCTGCATCTCCTGCGAGCGGCTCTGCGCCGTCACGACGACGTCGCCGAGCAGCTTGGCCTTGCTGGCGGCGGCAGGCGTCGCTGCAGTCGCAGTGGTGGTGCTGTTCGTGGCGGCGGCATCCTGCACCGCCGGCTCGCTGGCCAGGGCCAGCGCCGGACTGGCCAGCAGCAGGGCAGTGCCGCCACACAGCAGTCGGCGCAAGGCGGTGGTCAGTGGACGTTGCTCGATGGTCATGCCGTGCTCCCCATTGCATGGAATGGCCGCGACGCGTGGGCGCGGCTCTCGTGATTGACAGTTCAGTGCAACACGACGCAATGCCCCGGCAGCGCCGCGATCCACGCCTTGATCAGCGCCACGCCCTCGCGGTGCACGGTGCTGCGTCCGATTTCCGGCATCATCGTGCCCGGCAAGGTCGAGGACAGCCGGTACGGGATGATCGAGTCATCCGGCTTGCCCGGCACGATGTCGAAAAAGTGGTCGCCGGTACCCTGGCCGGCGGCGGTCGGCGGCTTGCAGATACCCAGTTGGTGATCGTCCGGCGTGCCGTGGATCAGCGACAGGCCGGTGGTGTTGGCCGCCCCGTTCGGGTTGTGGCAATGGCCGCAGTTGATGTCCAGGTAGGCGCGCGCACGCGCTTCCAGCGGCGCCCTGGGGTCTGCCCAGTTCACGTCGCGCGGCATCGTGGCCAGCGCCGGCGCGGCGCTCAGGTAACCGACCTGGATCAGGTGTTCCAGTTGATTCTGCTCGCCATCGGCGTAGTGGTAGTTCTTGTTGAGGTGTCGCGTCTTCGGGCCGATCGGATGCACCTTGCGGTCGATCCAGTCCTGCGCATGGCAACTGGCGCACTGGCTCTCGTCGGGCACCACGTAGTTGAAATCCTCGCGTGCCGGCGTGCCGGCGGGCGGTGCGACGTCGACCAGGGTCAGTGGCAGCACCGCGCCGGTGCGCGCCAGGGTGGCTTCGGTCTGCGCGTCGTTCCACACGTAGGGAAGCGCCGCCCAGCCGTCCTTGCGATGCACCAGAATGCGGGTCTCGATCAGGTGCACATGGGCGAGGTCGAGACCTTGTCCGGCGAAGTCGCGCGAGTAGTCGTCGCTGCGCGCGACCTCAGTGAACTTGCCGCCGGCTGCCCGCGGGTAATAGAACGTCTTGCTGATCACCGTGCCGACCGGAAAATCCAGCGTGTCTTCCGCTTCGTACTTCGCCGACACGCCCTTGGGCATCCAGATCGTGCGCAGCTTGTGCGCGTAGTCGGTGAACAGCGGCGTGTTGAGGTCATATGGCACCACGCCCTGGTTGAGCTGCAGCTTGCCGCCGCGCACCTCGACCACATGCCAGTCGCTGAGCTTCGGCGGCCGGCCATCGGCATGGAAGGCCACCGGTTGCGTGCCGCGTTGGCAGGCGGCCAGCGACAGCAGGGCGCATAGTGGCAGGACGAATTTCAGCAACACCTTCCGCATCTCGATCGGCCTCAAACCTTCGGTTCCGGACTCAGCACCACCGGTGGCAGTTTGGGCAGCGTGCACTCGAACGGTTTCATGTCCTTGTTCGGATTCTTGTAGTCATGCGGGCCATCGGCATTGATCACGCCGCTGACGTCGGCGAGGCAGATGCGGTCCGCTGCCGGCGGCAGGCCGTCGACCAGGTCCTTCGGATCGACGTACCCATCCCACAGCACATCCGGGAAGCTGCCGGTGAGGCCGTACATGGCGGTCTTCAGCGTCTTCAGCTTGATCCCGTCGGGTGAATTGCCGCCGCCCTTGAACCGGTTGCCATAGACGAAGATGCCCTTCGGGTACGGGTTGTAGGTCGATGCCACGCCGCGGGTGTTGTAGTAGTTGGTGGAGAAGTAGCTGGCGATGATGATGTTCGCCGTCTGGTTGTCGCTGATGTCGTTGTCGAAGATCTCGACCTTGTCGTTGGAGTTCACCACCACGCCCGAACCGGCCGGCACGCTGGCCACCGCCGCGCCCTTGGCCGCGAAATTGTCGGTGTCGTTGGCGAACACCTTGTTCTTGAACACGCGCGTGGCGCGGCCGGCCTGCGAGAGGTTGGGCATGTTGAAGACCAGGATGCCGCCGGTATTCCTGGTGGCCGTGTTCTCGTACACGTCGGCATTGACTGAATTCTCGATCTCGATGCCGGCAACGTTGTTCTCGGCCCGATTGCGCCGCACGATGATGTTGTGCGACTGGCCGACATAGATCCCGGCATCCGAGGCGCCGATCACCACCGAGTCCTCGATCAGCACGTTCTGCGTCTTGACCGGGTACAGGCCGTAAGCACCGTTGGTGGTCTTCGGACCATCGGTCCACTCGATGCGCACACCGTGGATGGTGATGTTCTTGCCCTGGTTGATCTTCAGCGCGTCGCCCTTGGTGTCCTCGATCGCCAGATTCTCGATGGTGAAGTCGCTGGCGTTGACCAGCAGGCCTTCGGGACCGACCAGTTGGCCCTTGAACGACAGCACGGTCTTGTCCATGCCGGCGCCCTTGATGGTGACGCCGTCGGTGCGCAGGCTGAGGCCGCGCTTGAGGTTGTAGTGACCGGCCGGAATGTTGATCACGCTGCCCGGCTTGGCGTCCAGCAACTGCTCCTGCAGCCGGGCTTCAAAACTGGCGTCGCCGGTGGTCTGCGGTGCCGGCTCGGACTTGCCGCAGCCAGCCAGTGCCGCGGCAATGGCCACCGTGATGAACAGTTTGCGCATGATCTTGGACTCCCCCGTTTGAACTGCATGCCGACAATGGCACCACTGTCGCCCAATCTACGCCGAAGGGGGAGGGCAAAATGGCCGGTCGACGGGGGGCAAACAGGTCAGCTGAACGGTGTCGACGCTCAGGCAGCCTTGCGGCGGGCGTCCTGTGGCGGCATGCCGGTCCAGCGCTTGAACGCGCGACGGAATTCGCGCGGGTCGTTGAAGCCCACCTCGCTGCCGATCTGCGCCACGCTGAGGGCGCTGGCCTGCAGCAATTGCAGCGCGCGTTCGGCGCGCACGCGGTCGTGGATCTCGCGAAAGATGCGCCCGCTTTCGGCCAGCTTGCGCCGCAGCGAGCGCTCGCTGAGGTTGAGTGTGCGGGCCACGTCGTTCAGGCGTGGCTGCTGCGCCAGCTGGCTGCGCAACAGCCGCTCCACCGCGGCGACGATTTCCTGGTGCGGCTCGCCGCCGTCGGGCGTGCGCTGCTGCGCGCACAAGGCCAGTGCCTGTTGCGCGGTCAGCGGGTTGTAGCCGGGCAGCGGTCGCGCCAGCCACCGGGTGTCGATCAGCAGCTGGTTGCGTGCGGCACCGAAGCGCACCTCGCAGCCGAACAAGTTTTCGTACTCCGCCGCATAGGCCGGCCGCGGATAGGCGAAGTCGGCGCGCACCGGACACAGTTCGGCACCGACCAGCTCGCGGGCAATCATCAGGCAGCTGGCGAACAACTCCTCGCAGAAGAACGGCATCAACTCGGTATCGCCAAAACGCGGCCACGCCAGCAGCGCCACCTCGCGTTCGCTCAACGGTTCGACCGCGACCTCCAGCAGGCAGCCGCAGATCTTGTGATGGGCGATGCCGGCGAACATCGCCTCGCCGAGAGTGCGCGAAGTCATCATCGCCAGGCCGAGCAGGCCGAAGCCGCCGATGGTGCCATCGCGACCGATACGCAGCCCGGCGTCGGGCACCTGCAGCGACTGCAGCGCGCGATGCACGAAGGTATGGGCCTGCCGGTAGGACACCCGCAGCGCCGGGTCGGCGATCTGCGCCCGGCTCAGCCCCAGTCCGGCGAACCACGGCCGGCTGTCGACGCCGGCGGCTTCGGCCAGTTGCGCCAGGTACAACAGTTTGTTTGGCGGAAATTCCGCGGCGGTATAACGCGGGTCATCACTGGCCAGGGTGGCCGGCGACGGGTTCAGGCCGATGTGGTCGGCGGGGCGTGCCATGGGGTTGTCGCTCCGGCGCATGCAGGCCGGCGGGGCCGGCGTTCGGCCCTCTTTCTACCACGCGTGCGCGCCGGGCAGCTTGCGCGATGCACAACACCGGCTGGCAGCGCAGTCGCCGCCCGGGCGACGGCCCGGACAGCGCTGCGGTGTCACTCGCCGATGGTCAGCAGCGAGGCGTTGCCGCCGGCCGCGGTGGTGTTGATGGTCAGCGTGCGTTCGCCGGCGAAGCGCAGCAGGTAGTGCGGGCCGCCGGCCTTGGGGCCGGTGCCGGACAGGCACTCGCCGCCGAACGGCTGCACCCCGACCACCGCACCGATCTGGTTGCGGTTGACGTAGCAGTTGCCGACGCGGGCGTGGCTGGCGATGTAGTCGACGGTGTCGTTGATGCGGCTGTGGACGCCGAGCGTGAGGCCATAGCCGGTGGCGTTGATCTGGTCGACGATCTGCTTCAGTTCGCGGCCCTTCCAGCGGATCACGTGCAGCACCGGGCCGAACACTTCGCGGGTCAGCGTGGCGAGCGAGGGGATTTCGTAGGCGCGCGGGGCGAAGAAGGTGCCGTGCGCGGTGAGTGCCGGATCCATGCTCACTTCGGCGATCTTCTTCGCTTCGCGGTCCATCCGTGCCGCGTGATCGACCAGGATCTTCAGCGCGTCCTCGTCGATCACCGGACCGACGTCGGTGGACAGCTGGCCGGGATCGCCCACTTTCAGCTCGGCCATCGCGCCTTTGAGCATGGCGAGCACCTTGTCGGCGATGTCTTCCTGCACGAACAGTACGCGCGCGGCCGAACAGCGCTGGCCGGCCGACTGGAAGGCCGAGGCGATCACGTCCTTGACGATCTGCTCGGGCAGGGCGGAGGAGTCGGCGATCATCGCGTTCTGGCCGCCGGTCTCGGCGACCAGCGCGGCGATCGGCGCATTGCGTGCAGCGAGCGCGCGGTTGATCGCCCAGGCGGTGTCGGTGGAGCCGGTGAAGGCGACGCCGGCCACGCGGGGATCTTTCGTCAGCGCGACACCGACGGTGGCGCCGTCACCGGGCAGGAACTGCAGCACGTCGGGCGGAACACCGGCTTCGTGCAGCAGTTTCACCGCGGCATGACCGATCAGCGAGGTCTGTTCGGCCGGCTTGGCGATGACGCTGTTGCCGGCGGCGAGCGCGGCGCTGACCTGGCCCAGGAAGATCGCCAGCGGGAAATTCCACGGGCTGATGCAGACGAACACGCCGCGGCCATTGAGGAACAGCTGGTTGCTCTCGCCGGTGGGGCCGGGCAACTGCTCGGGCTGGCCGAACAGGCGGCGCGCCATGGCCGCGTAGTAGCGCAGGAAGTCGGCGGCTTCGCGGATCTCGGCGATGGCGTCGGGCAGGCTCTTGCCCGCCTCGCGCACGCACAGCGCAATGAATTCGCCGTGGCGCGCTTCCAGCAGGTCGGCGGCGTGCTCGAGAATCGCGGCGCGGCTGGCGGCGGGCAGGCGGTCCCAGCCGAACTGGGCGCTGGCCGCGTTGCCCAGCGCCTTGTCGACGATGGCGCTGTCGGCGCTGACGTAGCTGCCCACGACCTGGCGGCGATCGGCCGGGTTGGTCACCTGCACGGTCGAGCCGCCGGCAGGGGCGCCGGGCACCAGCGGTGCGGCGGTCCACGGGCCGGCATTGGCGGCGACCGCGTCGGCCATCGCTTTCAGTTCGTTGTCGTTGGAGAAGTTGACGCCCATGGAGTTCTTCCGGGTTACCGAATTGGAATGCTGCGCAAGTGCGGCATTGTCGCCGTAGAGATTCACCGGCAGCGGAATGCGCGGGTGCGGGATCGAAGCGAAGGCGCGCACGGTCTCGCACGGGTCGGCGACCAGCTCGCGCACCGGCAGGCTCTCGTCCACCACGCGATTGACGAAGCTGGTGTTGGCGCCGTTCTCGAGCAGGCGGCGCACCAGGTATGGCAGCAGGTCCTCATGCGTACCGACCGGCGCGTACACGCGGCACGGCACGTTCAAGTTCTGCGGGCCGATCACCTCGGCGTACAGGTCGGTGCCCATGCCGTGCAGGCGCTGGAATTCGAACGGACGGCCATGCGCAAGATGGTGCACGGCGGCGATCGAGTGCGCGTTGTGAGTGGCAAACTGCGGATAGATCAGGTCGCTGCCGGCATCGAACAGCTTGCGCGCGCAGGCCAGGTAGGACACGTCGGTGTTCGGCTTGCGCGTATATACCGGGTAGCCGGCCAGACCGTTTTCCTGTGCGCGCTTGATCTCGGCGTCCCAGTAGGCGCCCTTCACCAGACGCACGTACCAGCGGCGGTTCGCGGCGCGCGCGGTTTCGATCAGCCAGTCGATCACGAACGGAGTGCGCTTGGCATACGCCTGCACCACGATGCCGAGGCCATTCCAGCCTTCCAGCGACGGGTGCGCGAAGACATCGCCGATGATGTCCAGCGACAGCTCCAGGCGCTCGGCTTCTTCGGCATCCACCGACAGCGCGATGCCGTGCTTCATCGCCAGCCGCGACAGTTCCAGCAGCTTTTCGGTGAGTTGGCGGCGGGCCAGCTCGCGCTTGGCCACTTCATAGCGAGGGTGCAGCGCGGAAAGCTTCACCGAGATCGACGGTGCGTCGGTGTGGTTGGCGAACGGGCCGCGCGCACCGATCGCGGCGATCGCGTCGCGGTAATCCTGCTGGTAGCGCTCCGCCGTTTCGCTGGTCAGCGCCGACTCGCCCAGCATGTCGTAGGAGTAGCGGTACACCGCGTATTCCTTCTTCGCGCAGCGATCGAGCGCCTCGTTGATGCTGCGGCCCATCACGAACTGGTGACCCATGATGCGCATCGCCTGGCGCACCGCCAGCCGGATCGCCGGCTCACCGGCACGGCCGACCAGCCGCTTCAGCGCGCCGCCGAAATCGTGGCGGGTGTCCTCGGCCAGATTCACCAGATGACCGGTAAGCATCAGGCCCCAGGTCGAGGCGTTGACGAACAGCGATTCGCTCTGGCCCAGGTGCTTCTTCCAGTCGGCCTCGCCCAGCTTGTCGCGGATCAGCTTGTCGGCGGTGGCCTTGTCCGGAATGCGCAGCAGCGCCTCGGCCACGCACATCAGCAGCACCCCTTCCTCGGAGGAGAGGTCGTACTGGCGCATGAAGGATTCCACCGCACTCTGGTCTTTCGCGCGTGCGCGCACGCGGCTGACCAGGCCGGCGGCCACATCGATCACCTGTTCGCGTTCGGTGGGCGGCAGACTGGCCTGGACCAGCAGGTCATTCACCGCTTCGGTTTCGTCGCGCAGCCAGGCAGCGGTGATGCGCGCACGCGCGGGCGTGCAGTCAACGGGGAGTTCGGGGCTGAGGATGGGCTGGGTCACGGGTCCGCTTGCCATGATCCGCTCGGGGGCGGAGGGAAGCGCGGGATTGTACGCTGGCGAGGGCCGGATGGGGGTGTCGCCGCAGCGCTCGCAGACCTTGCCACGAGGACTTTGTGTCCGGTTCCGCACCCGCCCGGAGGTCTTGCCTGGAGAGCTGATCCAGGTCAACGGGGTGCGACATTCTTGCCCGTTGCGCCGCCGCGGCCTATCATTCCCGCGTTCCAGGCACGCCGGATCCCCATGATCGTGCTTCGACCAGCTACCGCCGGCTTGCCCTGCGTGACGATGTGGCTCAAGCCCAATCGCACGCTCAGCCGGCGCGGCTTGCGTCGATTGATCGTGGTTCTGGTGGCTCTGGTGCTGATGACGGCTGGACTGGGATCGTGGCAGGGGAATGTGTTCGCTCCGCTGTTTGCCCTGGTTGAATCCGCCGCCGTGGCCTTCGCCTTGAGCGTGGCCTGGCGGGCCGGCGACCGTAGTGAGCGCATCACTCTCGACGACGTGTCGCTGGAGGTGCAATCGCTGCCAGGCCGGCGCTGCGTGCGTTTCCAGTCCAGCTGGGTACGCGTGCTGCTGGAGCCGGGCAACGGGCGCCAGCGGCTGCTGTTGGCATCGCATGGACGCGAACTGGAGATCGGCGTTTTTCTGGCGGAACAGGAACGCGTCGCGCTGTCGAAGAAACTCATGGTGTTGCTGGCCGAACTCAACCAGCCGCGCAAGCAGGTTCAACAAAGGTGCAAGACATGACATCTGGCGGCATCAGGCGATCATTCACGGCAGCGGCGGCTCTCGCCCTTGCGTCGTTCGGCAGCGTGGCCCTGGCCGCCCCCGGTCCGTGGCAATTGAACATGGAGCGCGGTTCGAGCACCTGGTCGCAGGTGCCGTACCACCTCAACAACATCTCGCTGGCCGTGTGCACCGTGATCGGCGTGCTGGTGTTCGGCGCGATGTTCATCGCGATGTTCCGCTTTCGCAAATCGCGCGGCGCGGTGGCGGAGAAGTGGTCGCACAACACCATGGTGGAAGTCATCTGGACCACCATTCCGGTGCTGATCCTGATCACCCTGGCCTACCTCGCCACCGGTGGCCTCACCAGCTGGGCCGACACCACCGGTTCGCAGATGACCGTCAAGGTCACCGGCTACCAGTGGAAGTGGCGCTACGACTACGTCGACTACATGGGCAAGTCGATCGACAAGGTCGGCTTCATGTCCAAGCTGGACACGCAGAGCGACCAGACCCGCCAGCTCGGTTCGGGCATGGATCCTTATGCGGTCAAGGTCGGCGACGAAAATACCTACCTGCTGAATGTCGACAAGCCGCTGGTGGTGCCGGTCGACACCAAGATCCGCTTCGTGATCACCAGCGGCGACGTGATCCACTCCTGGTGGGTGCCGGCGACCGGCTGGAAGATCGACGCGATCCCCGGAATCATCAATGCCGCGTGGGCGAACTTCACCACGCCGGGCACCTATCGCGGCCAGTGCGCCGAGCTGTGCGGCCAGGATCACGGCTTCATGCCGATTGTGGTGGTGGTGAAGTCCAAGGCCGATTTCGCCAAGTGGCTGGCCGAGCAGGAGACGCCGTCCGCGGCACCTGCCGCGGCGCCGCAAACCGCACAAGTTGCCGCTCCGGTCGGTGGCAAGCAGGGCTGAGCTGAGCCCTCGCAAGTCGCCGGTGTCGGCACACATTCTTTTCGCAGTCGCATTCCATATTTCAGGTTAGAGGTGCAAGGCCATGTCCTACGCAGCCACCCATGATCACCACGATGATCACCACGGCGCGCCGAAGAATTTCTTCCAGCGCTGGGTCATGTCCACCAACCACAAGGACATCGGTACGCTGTACCTGGTCTTCGCGCTGACGATGTTCTTCATCGGCGGCAGCTTCGCGATGCTGATCCGCGCCGAGCTGTTCAAGCCGGGCCTGCAGCTGATGCAGCCGTACTTCTTCAACCAGCTGACCACGATGCATGCGCTGGTGATGATCTTCGGCGCGATCATGCCGGCCTTCGTCGGCCTGGGTAACTGGATGATCCCGCTGATGGTCGGCGCGCCGGACATGGCGCTGCCGCGGATGAACAACCTGTCGTTCTGGATCCTGCCGTTCGCCTTCATCCTGATGCTGTCCACCCTGTTCATGCCCGGCGGTGGCCCGGCCGGTGGCTGGACCATGTATCCGCCGCTGGCGTTGCAGAGCGATTCGCTGGCCTACGTGGTGTTCGCGATCCACCTGATGGGCATCAGCTCGATCATGGGCGCGATCAACATCATCGCCACCATCCTCAACATGCGCGCCCCCGGCATGGATCTGCTGAAGATGCCGGTGTTCGTGTGGAGCTGGCTGATCACCGCCTTCCTGCTGATCGCGGTGATGCCGGTGCTGGCCGGCGCGGTCACCATGCTGCTGACCGACAAGTACTTCGGCACCAACTTCTTCAACCCGGGCGGCGGCGGTGACCCGGTGCTGTACCAGCATATCTTCTGGTTCTTCGGGCATCCGGAGGTCTACATCATGATCCTGCCGGCGTTCGGCATCATCTCCGAGGTAGTGCCGACCTTCGCCCGCAAGCCGATCTTCGGCTACAAGGCGATGGTGTTCGCGATCGCCTGCATCGCCTTCCTGTCGTTCATCGTGTGGGCGCACCACATGTTCGCGGTGGGCCTGCCGTTGGGCGCCGAGATCTTCTTCATGTACGCCACCATGCTGATTTCGGTGCCGACCGGCGTGAAGGTGTTCAACTGGGTCGCCACCATGTGGGGCGGCTCGATGACCTTCGAGACGCCGATGCTGTTCTCGCTGGCGTTCATCATCCTGTTCACCATCGGCGGCTTCTCCGGCCTGATGCTGGCGCTGGTGCCGGCGGACTTCCAGTATCACGACACCTACTTCGTGGTCGCGCACTTCCACTACGTGCTGGTGACCGGCGCGCTGTTCGCGATCATCTCGGCGGCGTACTACTGGATGCCGAAGTGGACCGGCAACATGTACAGCGAGTTCTGGGGCAAGGTGCATTTCTGGAACAGCGTGATCTGGGTCAACGTGCTGTTCTTCCCGCAGCACTTCCTGGGCCTGGCCGGCATGCCGCGCCGCATCCCCGACTACAACGTCGCGTTTGCCAACTTCAACATGATCAGCTCGATCGGCGGCTTCCTGTTCGGCGCCACCCAGCTGATCTTCATCGGCGTGCTGATCCATTGCGCGTTCTTCTCGAAGAAGAAGGCCACCGACCGCGTGTGGGAAGGTGCCAAGGGCCTGGAGTGGACCGTGCCGTCGCCGGCACCGCATCACACCTTCGAGGTGCCGCCGGTGATCAACGACGACGAGCTGGCGCACGGTCACGTGAACGACTGATGGTTTTCGCGGCGTCCCGGCCACCGGCGCGGGATGCCGCACAGGAATGTGCAGGAACATGAATCAACCCATGACGAATCATCCGCCCGCCGACGGCGACGACCAGCGCCGCAAGGGCGTGCGGCGCACCGTGACGGTCCTTGTGGCGATCGTGGCGTTCTTCTTCCTGATCTCGTTCGTGCAGATAGTGTTGATGAAATAGTCGAACGCGGTTGCTACAGAAATTCACCGGTTCGCTGCGGCGACCGGCACGCAGTTCCCCGGGCGGCATGACGGGGTAGAGCCATCAAGAGAAATCCACGGGGTTACACCATGGGTCAGCAGCACGACGCTTACTTCGTACCGGCCAAGAGCTACTGGCCGATTGTGGCCGCGGTGGTCATGTTCACCACCGTGTTCGGTGCCGCGCACTGGCTGAATGCCGCGCCCGGCGAGGCTGGCTTCGGCAGGACCGTCTTGACCGTCGGCGTGATCGGCATTCTGGCCATGTTCTTCGGCTGGTTCCGTTCGGTCATCCGCGAATCGCTGGCAGGCAGCTACAACCATCAAGTCGACACATCGTTCCGCATGGGCATGATGTGGTTCATCTTCTCCGAAGTGATGTTCTTCGGTGCGTTTTTCGGCGCGCTGTTCTACATCCGCATGTTTTCCGTGCCGTGGCTGGGCGGCGAAGGTCATGGCGTGCTGACCCACCAGTTCCTGTGGAGCGATTACGCGGCCGCCTGGGGCGCCAACGGCGGCAACGGCCCGCAACAGATCGGTGGTGCGTTCCACACCGTGCCGGCCTGGGGCCTGCCGCTGATCAACACGATGATCCTGCTGACCTCCAGCGTGACCGTGACGATCGCGCACCATGCGCTGCGCGCGGGTCATCGCGGCAAGATCCTGCTGTTCCTGGGCCTGACCGTGCTGCTCGGCGCCACCTTCCTGTACTTCCAGGCCCACGAGTACATGGAGGCCTACCGCGAGCTAAACCTGACCCTGCACAGCGGCGTCTATGGCTCGACCTTCTTCATGCTGACCGGCTTCCACGGCCTGCACGTGACCCTGGGCACGATCATGCTGGCGGTGATCTGGTTCCGCGTGCTGGCGGGTCACTTCAACAAGGAGCACCACTTCGGTTTCGAAGCCGTGGCCTGGTATTGGCACTTCGTCGATGTGGTCTGGCTCGGCCTGTTCATGTTCGTCTACATTTTGTAGTTGGGCGCGAGATCCTTCTCGCGGAGAGACCGGACAACAAAAAACCCGCCATCGGCGGGTTTTTTGTTGCTGCTGGATCGGCGCCGGCGGGCGGGGCGGCGGCACAACCGCTACAATTACTGGCCGACGTCGTGTGGGTGGATCCAGCCCATCTTCCAGCCGACGATCACCATGGCGATCAGCAGCAGTGACAGGCCGATGCGGCGGGTCAATGCCCACACGGTGCGTCGGTCGTCATCCTGATCCTTCATCATGAAGAACAGCGCCTGGCCGAGGCTGAAGATCACCACCAGCAGCACCACGACCAGCGCAATTTTATAGATGGTTTCCACGTGATTGATCCGATCCAGTTCGACATGACCAGTATAGCGGTCGCTGGCAGGTGTCCGGCGTGAGCGGTTTTCGCCGTCCGTCATGGTGGGCGCTGCTGCTGACCGTGGCCGGAGCCTTGCTGTTCGTGCGTTTGGGCGTCTGGCAGCTGCACCGCGCCGACTTCAAGGAAGCGCTTCTGCGGCGGTATGCCGCGGCCGCCACGGCGCCGTTGCAGGACTTCTCGCAGCTGCCTGCCGTGCCACCGACAGACAGCTACGCACGGGTGCGGGTGAGCGGTCACTACCTGGCTGACCGGCTGTACCTGCTGGACAACCCGAAACACGATGGCATGGGCGGAGTGGAAGTGTTCGCGCCGCTGGCACGGAGCGCCGACTCGCGGCTGCTGCTGGTCGACCTCGGTTTCCTGCCCGGCAACGGCAATGGCAAGCCACCGCAGTTGCCGGCCCTGCCCACCGGCGAAGTGACCGTGCACGGTCTTTATCTGCCACCGCCGCCGGTGGGTTTCGAGATGGGTGGAAATGCGTTGGCGCAGCAGACGCGCTGGCCGAAGAGCACGATCTTCCTGGACCCGGCCGAAGTGTCCCGCGATCTGGGCCGGCCGCTCTATCCGCATCTGCTGACGCTGGATCCGGATCCGGCGTCGATCTACGTGCGCGTGCACACCCTCGACTTTTCCTCGATGCCGCCTGCGCGACATCGTGCCTATGCCTTCCAGTGGTTCACCTTCGCGTTGGCCGCGCTGGTGATCCTGCTGGTCGTGCATCGCAAGCGCAAACCGCGCCCATCCGATTCCGCCAAGGTTGATGACGTCCGATGAAAGCTGCCGATCCCGCCGCCGTGCGCAAGAGCCGAATCTTCCTGATGCTGATCGCGCTGGTCTTTGCCACGCCGATGATCGTCGCCGGCCTGCTCAGCTGGGCCGGCTGGATGCCGGGTACCAAGGGCAATGGCGAAGCGATCATGCCGCAGCGCAATTTTGTCAGCGAGCAACTGCGTGTGCAGCTGGCCGACGGCAAGCCCTATGCCTGGCGCGACAGCGAGCCGCGGCTGACCCTGATCGCGCTGGCTGGTCCCGACTGTGCCGCGCACTGCCTGGCCACGCTGACCAGCATGGCCGCGGCACGGGTCACCTTGAACCGCAACCAGTCGCGCCTGCGCCTGCTCTACCTGGGCAACCCGCCGGCCGACGATGTGCATGACGGCATGCGCAACTACTGGCTGCTCGGCTCGGACGTCGACGGCAAGCTGGCCAGCTATCGGCCATCCACGCCGGACAGCGTGAGCGCGCTGCTGGTGGAATCCAACGGCACCGCCTTGTCGCTGTACCCGGCGGGCTTTGATCCGTCGGGCTTGCGCAAGGATCTGCAGAAGGTGATCAAGTGATGTCGCCGCGTGGCTTGCGCTGGCTGGCGGTGTTCGCGACCGTGTTCGCGTTCGGCCTGGTGATGTTCGGTGCGTTCGTGCGGCTGTCCAACGCCGGTCTGTCGTGTCCGGACTGGCCGACCTGCTACGGCCAGGTCACCTGGCCGCAGCATGCGCAGGCGGTCGCCCACGCGGACGCCACGTTTCCTGACCGACCGTACGAGGCGCACAAGGCGTGGCGCGAGCAGGTACACCGGTTCTTCGCCGGCACCCTCGGTGTGCTGGTGCTGGTGCTGGCGCTGATCGCCAGCTGGCGTCGGCGTGCCGCACTGCTGGCCGTCTGCGCCGGCGCCTTGTTTGCGGCTGTCGGCGTGGGTTTGTACATGCGGGGCGAGCATCTGTGGTCGTCGTTGCTGGCCGCCTGTGCGATCGCGCTGCCCACGATCGCCGCGATCCGCTTGCCGCGTCAGGGTGCGTGGAAGATCTGCGTGCTGGCGCTGGCGGTGATCATCTTCCAGGCGATGCTGGGCATGTGGACGGTCACCTTGCTGCTCAAGCCGGTGGTGGTGATGGGCCACCTGCTGGGCGGCATGACCACCTTCGCGCTGCTGGCCTGGGCCGCCTTGCGCTTTGCCGGCGTGGCGGCCGCGGACAATCGCCTCGCCAGCCTGCGCCGCTGGGTGGCGATCGGCATCGTCTTGCTGTTCTGCCAGATCGCCCTGGGCGGCTGGACCTCGGCGAACTACGCGGCGCTGGCCTGCGGCTACGGCCCCGGCTCGTTCCCGCAATGTCTGAACCAGTGGACGCCACCTACCGATTTCCACCAGGGTTTCGTGCTGTGGCGTGGCATCGGCGTGAACTATGAAGGCGGCGTGCTCGACATGGCCGCACGCAGCGCGATCCAGATCGCGCATCGGATCGGCGCGTTGGTGGTGTTCTGCTACCTCGGCTGGCTTTCGGTCACCGCGGCGCGGCGCGGCTTGCGCCTGGCCGGCCTGGCGATTGCCCTGGCGCTGGCCCTGCAGGTGATGCTGGGCATCAGCAACGTCTATTTCGGCCTGCCGCTGCCGGTGGCGACCGCCCACAATGGTGGCGCAGCGCTGCTGCTGTTCACCCTGCTGGCCACGTTGGCGCGCACGCAGCGCCGGCATGATGATCCGATGTTCCTGTCGTTGGGGCGACACTGAAGATGAGCGTCTTTCGCGAGTATCTGCAACTGACCAAGCCGCGCATCGTCGCCCTGCTGGTGTTCTGCGCGGTGATCGGCATGTTCCTCGCCGTGCCGGGCATGCCGCCGTGGCGCGCGCTGGTGTTCGGCACGCTGGGCATCTGGCTGGCGTCGTCGTCGGCCGCCGCGTTCAATCAGCTGATTGACCAGCGCATCGACAAGGTGATGGTGCGCACCGCGCACCGGCCGCTGGCCACCGGCCATCTCAACGCGCGCCAGGTGTTCGTGTTTGCGCTGTTGCTGGGCATCGCTTCAATGGCGGTGCTGGTGCTGCTGGTCAACACGCTGACCGCGGTGCTGACGTTTGCCGGGCTGATCGGCTACGCGGTGATCTACACCGCCTTCCTCAAGCGTGCCTCGCCGCAGAACATCGTGATCGGCGGCCTCGCCGGCGCCATTCCGCCGGTGCTGGGCTGGACCGCGGTCACCGGTGCGCTGCATCCGTATGCGCTGCAGCTGTGCCTGATCATCTTCGTGTGGACGCCGCCGCATTTCTGGGCGCTGGCGATCTTCCGTCGCGACGACTACGCGCGCGCCCAGGTGCCGATGTTGCCGGTGACCCACGGCGTGGTGTTCACCCGCTGGCACATCCTGTTCTACACCGTGCTGCTGGTGCTGGTGACTCTGCTGCCGGCGCTGACCGGCATGAGCGGCATGGTCTATCTCGGCGGCGCGGCGGTGCTCGGCGGGGCGTTCCTGTATTACGCGGTGCGCCTGCTCAACCCGCCGGACGAGCTGTACTCGATGAAAGTGTTCAACTACTCGATCATCTACCTGATGGCGCTGTTCGCCTTCCTGCTGGCCGACCACTGGCTGGTCGAGCCGCTGGGGCAGCAGGCGGTGACGGTACTCCAGGTGATCTGAGCGGTCTGCGCGGGGCGATTCCTTCCTTCTGCGCATTGACACTTGCGCAGCGCAGCACCACAATGCGCGCGCCCTCCGGCGCGCTGCGCCGGCCGGCTTCCTGTCCTGACTAACCAAGGCATATGGACGTTTACCCTAGTCGCAACGTCGACATCCGCTCGCTTCGGGTGCCGGCGCCGCATAACAAGTTGAACGCCTGCGGCGACCGCCTGCGGTCGGCTGGTGCTTTCCGCTAGGGAAAGTCCGGCCCACTCCTGAGGACGCCATCGGCGTCGTCATGAGGAGATGGGCTGATGAAGCTCCTTCACGATTTTTTCCGCCTGCACCTTGCAGGCCGGTACACGGCAGCCGTTCGCGGTGGTGCCGGCCTGCCCCAATTCAGCGTGACCGTGCCTGCGCCGCTGGTGCCACCGGCGGCTGATCGCGCCGTGGCTGCGCCGCCTGAAGCGGTCGTGGCGATCCGGCGCGAGCCGGCCTCGTTCCTGAAGACCCCCCGCCACCGCCGACTCGGTTCCCGTCGCGGATGATGGCCGTGATCATGCGCACCTCGTGGCCTCCGCCATGCGCACGGCAAGCCCCCGGTCTTTGCCGCCGGACCCGATGGTGCCGCCGCGGCGGACAGGCCATCACAGGCGGCTGACCGGTTACTGAAAGGTCTCTGCCCCAACATCCCGTTGGCGGGACGCCGGGTCTGCGCCGGCCACGTCACGCAGCAGCGATATTCCGCCTCACGGAAGCGAAAGCATGAGCAAGATGTCCCCCATGCCTGCCCAGCAGGCAGCCGGCCGCGCCGCACCCGTGCCCGTTGCCGCGCATGCGTTCAGTGCGAGCGAGAGCGTGCTGGCCGAGCTGGAAACCTCGACCCGTGGCCTGGATGCGCAGCAGATCGAGGCGCGGCTGCATCGCGATGGCGCCAACGAGGTGTCACACGAAAAGCCGCCGCACTGGTCGCTGCAATTGCTGCGCGCGTTCAAGAATCCGTTCATCGTGGTGCTGCTGGTGCTGGCCGGCGTGCAGCTGGTCACCGACCAGGGCGACCTGACCGGACCGATCATCATCGCGGTGATGGTCGGCATCAGCGTGCTGCTCAGCTTCACCCAGGAGTACCGCTCGACGCGTGCCGCCGAGAAGCTCAAGGCGATGGTGCGCAATACCGCCACGGTGACGCGGTGCGCCTCCGACGGGCACAGCGAGCAGATCGAGGTGCCGGTGGTCGAGCTGGTGGCCGGCGACATCGTGCACCTGGCGGCAGGCGACATGGTGCCCGCCGACCTGCGCCTGCTCGGCGCGAAGGACCTGTTCATCAGCCAGGCGATCCTCACCGGCGAATCGCTGCCGGTGGAGAAGTCGGCGCCGGTGCGTGGGGTCATGGCGGCAGCCGGCGACGTCAATCCGCTGGATCTGGTCACCGTGTGCTACATGGGCACCAACGTGGTCAGCGGCACCGCCACCGCGGTGGTGGTGGCCACGGGTGCGCAGACTTATCTGGGCTCGATCGCGCACAGCATGTCGGGTCAGCGCGTGCAGACCAGTTTCGACCGCGGCGTGAACTCGGTCAGCTGGCTGCTGATCCGCTTCATGCTGGTGATGGTGCCGGTGGTGATCGCGATCAACTGGATCGACAAGGGCAGCTTCCTGCAGGCGTTCCTGTTCGGCCTGTCGGTGGCGGTCGGGCTGACGCCGGAGATGCTGCCGCTGATCGTCACCGCCAACCTGTCCAAGGGTGCGCTGGCGATGTCCAGGCGCAAGGTGGTGGTGAAGCGGCTCAACGCGATCCAGAACTTCGGTGCGATGGATGTGCTGTGCACCGACAAGACCGGCACGCTGACGCTGGACAGGATCGTGCTGGAACGGCACCTCGACCTGGACGGCGAGGAATCCGACGAGGCGCTGGAATACGGCTACCTCAACAGCCGTTTCCAGACCGGCCTGAAGAACCTGATGGACAAGGCGGTGCTGGAGCATCGCGACCTGGAATCGGCCGCCGGGCGCTACCGCGTGGTGGACGAGATCCCGTTCGACTTCCAGCGCCGGCGCATGTCGGTGGTAGTCGCCGACGGCGACGGCGAGCACCTGCTGATCTGCAAGGGCGCGGTCGAGGAGATGCTGTCGATCTGCGCGTTCGCGAAAATCGGTGACCTCACCGAGCCGCTGACCGACGAGCGCCGCCGCGAGATCAAGGCGATGACGCACAAGCTCAACGAGGACGGCCTGCGCGTGCTGGTCGTCGCGGTGCGGCGCGAATCGGCGCACCAGCGCGCCTACGGCGTGGCCGACGAGAGCGAACTGGTCGCGGTGGGCTGCCTGGCCTTCCTCGACCCGCCCAAGGACTCCGCTGCCACCGCCATCCGCGCGCTCAACCAGCACGGCGTCGAGGTGAAGGTGATCACCGGGGACAACGAGGCGGTGACGCGCAAGATCTGCCGCGAGGTGGGCCTCGATGTCACCCATTCGGTCGAGGGCCGGGAGATCGAGGCGCTGGACGACGCTGCGCTGGACACGCTGGTCGCGCGTGTCACCGTGTTCGCCAAGATGTCGCCGCTGCAGAAGGCGCGCGTGGTGCGCTCGCTGCAGCGGCTCGGCCACACGGTGGGCTTCCTCGGCGACGGCATCAACGACGCGCCGGCGCTGCACGACGCCGACGTCGGCATCTCGGTGGACACCGCCACCGACATCGCCAAGGAGTCGGCCGACATCATCCTGCTGGAAAAAAACCTGATGGTGCTGGAGGAGGGCGTGCTGGAAGGGCGCGTCACCTTTGGCAACATCATGAAGTACATCAAGATGACCGCCAGCTCGAACTTCGGCAACGTGTTCAGCGTGCTGGTGGCCAGCGCCTTCCTGCCGTTCCTGCCGATGCTGCCGCTGCAGATCCTGGTGCAGAACCTGCTGTACGACATCTCGCAGCTGTCGATCCCGTTCGACCGCATGGACGAGGAATATCTGAGCAAGCCACGCAAGTGGGATGCCGGCGACATCGGCCGCTTCATGGTGTGGATCGGCCCGGTCAGTTCGATCTTCGACCTCACCACGTTCTGGCTGATGTGGCATTACTTCGGCGCCCGCACGCCGGCGCAGCAGTCGCTGTTCCAGTCCGGCTGGTTCATCGAGGGGCTGCTGTCGCAGACGCTGATCGTGCACATGATCCGCACCCGGCGGATTCCCTTCGTGCAAAGCATCGCCGCCGCGCCGGTGCTGGGCCTGACCATCGCGATCATCGTGCTCGGCATGCTGATTCCGTTCAGTGCACTGGGCGCGAAGATCGGCATGGTGCCGTTGCCGCCGATGTACTTCGCGTGGCTGGCAGTGACCCTGGTCAGCTACTGCGTGCTGACTCAGCTGATGAAGCTGATCTACATCCGTCGCTACGGCAGCTGGCTTTGATCGCTGCCCGCTCCTTCTGCTCCCTGTAGGAGTGCACTTGTGCGCGATGCTCTTGTGGCATTCAGAGCGAAGAGCTTTCGTCTGCCTGCGGCAGCCGAGTTACTTTCTCTTTGCGTGGCCAAAGAGAAAGATAACCAAAGAGAAAGGCCACCCCACTTGGCGCTTGCCGCCCATCCATGGGCGGCAAGTCCGTGAGCCGAGGCCGGGCTTTTCGAACGGGCATCCTGCCCGTGCGAAAAGGAGTCGACATCCCTGTCGACTCCCGCTGCGCGGCCTGTCGTCCCCGTCTCACCGCCGCACAGGGGCCCCGGTAGAGCAGCTGGCCATCGTGGCCCGCACTTTTCAGAAGAGCCAAGCAACAGCAACGGGCATCGCGGACGGTAGCCGCGCTGGAAACAACCAGTCGCAAGGCGTTTGACGGGCTGCTTTCGACCCGAAGCGGCCGGTCGGGCTCGGATTGCCTCTGCCCCCCCTAATCACCTAAAGCATTTGTCCCATCGCGCAGGGAGCGTCGCCGAGTGATGGATGCTCTCAGCCTCTGCGTCTGTTGATTTCCTGGAACAGCGCATTCACCGCGTCGATGTCCTGCAGCAGCTCGACAGGCTGCGTCACCGCACGCTGTTGGCCTGCGGCGTGCGAATGCGCCCGGACGTTTCGGCAGCACTTATCGTGCAGGCGTTGGACCTCGCGGTACTCCACATCCTGCACGATCATCACGCCGTTGAGTCGGCCGACCGAGATGTTGTCCCGGAACCGCACGACGGTCTTATTGAGAATCGTGTCCTCGATTCCGACCTCGATCGTCACCCGAAGGTCGTCGTAGGCGTTGCGGATCGCAAGCCGTTCTTCGTCCCCCGGTGGGTTGTTGAAGTTGGCGGCGATCCGCTGGTGATCGGCGCGATGTTGCACGATGCGCTCGCGGTGTCGCCGCATGTCGTAGGGCAACCCTGCGTCAATGTATCCGGGGCCCTCTGCGCGATAGCTGATCGACTTCACGCTGGGCGCCTGCCCGGCATCACCGCAAAGCGTGGTCAGTTCCCCGAAGAACACCGCGTCGTGGGTGAAGACAATGACTTGCCGGACGGCGGATTCCTCGACGATTCTTCGTGCCACGGCAGTTCGATGGTTGTGGTCGAGGCTCGAAACCGGATCGTCGAACACAATCCCGGAAGAGGATCCTGATTGATGGAGTTCCGCGAAGAAGTACGCGAGCGCGCACATGCGCTGCTCGGCCTCGCTGAGCACGATGTGCGGGTCGAGCCGGCTGTCGGGAAGGAGGATGCCGAGACGTACCGATCCCGCGTCGCCGGTTGAACTGACTCCGGCGCGAATATGGTAGAGATCAAGCTTCCTGAGCTCATCGTTCATCCTGCCGGTCAGCGCTTCGCTGACGTAAGTTTTGGCAAGCTGGCCTGCAAATAGGGTGATCGGACGCGTGTTGCCGATGTCCTCAAGGCACTTCTGAAGCTTCACCTTGCGGCCGAGATTACCGACCACCTGGGCAATGCTGTTGATGTGCTCCGACAGCAGGCGCCGCGAGTCCAGTTCTTTGAGGCGAAGCCGCTTCGCCGCCAAGGCTGCCGCGTCGAGGTTTGCGCGCAAGGCGGTCGCCTCTGCGCGCAAGTTGTCCGCGATCTGGTGGATCGAAGCGGTAGGATTCGTGCCTCGGTACGGCGGCCTGTCCTGCCATTCTCCGTTCGCCACCGCAGTTCTAAGCCACTGAAGGCGGGAGACCAGGTCCTCCTGGAAGATCCGGATCTCGTCCGGCAGCGTTTCAATGCGCCCGCGCAGGCTCTCGGACATGACCTGGGAGACGGTAAACGTGACGGTCGCCTGTCCAACGTCGCGCACGAGCTGTTGCCAGGTGTTGCGCGCGGCCTGGGCGGTTTCGGACGCCGTGTCCCGGACATAGCGATCGAAGCGCTGCAAACGATCCTTCGCCGCCGGCGTAAGCTCCTGCTGGCAAAGCACACATTGCGCGCCTTCGCCGGTGACCGGGAAGGCTTGTTCCGGATACGCCGCACCGGTCGAATACTCGCGCGCGGCGTTGAACAGGAGCGCCCAGGGGCCTTGGCCCGTGCCGGGAAGCAGCGGCGTGGCATCTTCGGTTTGCAGCAAGGCCGACGCAGCGCGCTCGGCAGTCTCGGCGTCCAGCAACCTTCGATGCGCCGACTGCACGATATCGATCGCTTCGTCGGACATGACGCCAGCGGCGGTGCCGATGGCGTTGACCAACTCGTCGACCTTGGTCGCGGCGTTGTCCAGCAGCGTCGCCTTGGCTGTGGGATCCGCTTCGTTGATCTCCTGGGGCAGGCGTTCAAGCTCTGCTTGCTCGTCTGCGGTGAGCGCGGCAAGTGCGCGCGCCCGCGCCAGATCCGTTGTGGCGCTGATCGGATGCACAGCCCGGCCAGCGTCGGTATCGGCGGGAATGACGTTGAACGGCGTCACATCCACCGCGAGCCCAGTGATCTCCGCCTGAAGCCGCGGACGCAGCGCCTGACTGAGGCCGTTGGCCAGTTGCTGAAGATAGGTCAGGGCGACGGGCTGGAAGGTGGCCGCTTCCCGCGCCTGAAGGTAGTGGCGCGCGCAGTCGCCGTCGAAGACGGAAATGCCCCGGAGTTCGTGCCGAGAGACGTGTCCGCGTTGACCGCTCCAGAGCGCCTGATCTGGGGTGCCGTCCAGCTCGAAGGCGACGGTGGCGCTTGGCGTGAGCTGGGGGAAGTTCGGGTCGTAGGCATTGGCATAGACGGTACCGGGGCTCCTGGCGCGGCACGCCTGCTTCAGCACGCGCGCATAGCCGGACTTGCCGGTGCCGTTTCCACCGTACGCGACTGTGAGCCCCTGCGACTGGAACCCCAGGGTCTGGTCGCTCGGAATTTTCCCGACGTTGACCAGCGTATGCAGGGACGTGAGTGCCACGGTCGCGTCCTTGTCCGCCTCGGCAGGAAAATGATCCCTGGCGAATGGGATCGGTTGCGGCGCAGGGTCTAGCGCGCTGTCGATTCCGTGGTGTTGCTTGGCAAGATCGAGAATCTCGCCAAGATCGGCATCATTCCATTCTCCTTGAACGCACAGGCGCCGCAGTGCGTCCCGACGCCACGGCGGCAGCCTGTCCGCCCACGCCAGCACTTCCTCATAAATCGCCATGTCCCCGCCCCCGAATTCCCCGGGAACCAAGCATACGGGCTAGTTCGGTGTCAGGCGAACTGCCGCCGCGGGCCGCCGGATGATCGAAAAGCGCAGCTGCCGGGACTCTCTATCGGGAAAATTATCGCGTCCTCGAAGCAGCCCGTTGGCGTTTCGATTCCTTAGCGCTCATCACGTCCGCGACCCTGCACTCCAGTCCCGTCGCGATCTTCAGGAGCGCACAATTAGGCAATGGCGCATCGCTGGTATGTGACTAGGGGCTTGACTGGGATGCATCAGCGAGCGGGAATTTTCACGATTCGATGGTTGAGTAATGGCCGAATGAAGTTCGCAGGAGTGGATCTGTCTAGTGGGCAGGCGCGGACCTGGTATTGACCGCTTTCGCAGTAGCGGAGCAGCTCAATTTCGTCGGTCACTTCCAGTGAATCCTTCTTGTGGTTTCCCTGCTTGACGACTCGAAACGCCACGCGACCCGTGTCTTGATTCTTCATCTTGACGGGTACGATCTTGCGGCCGTCGTAGCGCACCAAGTGAAAGGTCTGGGCGAACACGTCATCGGTGGGGGCGGAGTGGCTCATGGCCGGCGACTTGACTGGGCAAACAGGAATGGAGGCGCAGGGGATCGCGGGGCGAGGCTCCGCGGTGGTGAGTGAGAGTGAAGGTCGAGGTACCACCGACAACGCGCGTTGCGCCAGAATTCGCTTGAGTCCGGATGTGTCGCTAGCGTCGCCACTGAGCCACTCCTTGAACTCCCCATTGGCTGGGCTTGGGTGCGCCACGAACACCCACGTGCGACCCTGCGCTTGAAAGGCCACCTCGTTGATGTCGCAGTAGTCTGGGAACTGCTCACGCATGAGCGCCTTGACGCCATGAATGTAAGCGTTCGTCGTTCCCAGGAGGAGAACCCGCGAAACACTGGCCGGGAGGGGATCCAAGTGTTGAGCAATGCACGTGCGCATCACGTGCCGGGGAAACGGGGCGCGAGCAGCCTTGGGCATGATCGTGCCACTGGTGACGAGCTTGCCATTTTCCATCATTGACAGGCCGCAACGGATCAACGAGGCGGCACCCAGCTGTTGGCCGTTAGCCGACAGCGCCTCGTCGATCGTCTGGCCTTTCAGGTCCACGCCCAGCGCATCAAGAACTTGCCGCAGACGCGGGCGCATTTTTGCAAAAGCTACGCCATCGAAATCTCCGGCTCTGGCTGCCGCGATCTGGGTTGCGCCCTTCGAGAAACCCAGCACGAGCACTTCTGGAGCAGAAGCTCCCCAGTAACCCGGGTTGGCTCGCAGGTGCCAGTCTCCTTCCGCTCGGATGTCTTGCCCAGGGTGATGGCAAGCCCGGCAAGTTTGCCATCCGTGTTGAATCGTCATTGAAGCCTCCACGTGCGTCGAGAGGCCGCAATAGTTGAAGCACGTGCCTACCTTTGCAATCAGTTTCTTTAGGCAGTTTTTAGGCGGGGAGAATGACTCTCATTGGCTTGGCCGTATCCCAGGACTGCAGGTGGATGCAGCGCATTGCTGGTCAGCCTGAAACAACAACGCCACCCAATGAAGAGGCTGCGTGGTCTGGTGCACTGGTCATCCTTGATGTGGTGGCCCCCACGGCGCCCAAACTTCCCAAACAGCATCAGGGGGTTCTACACCGATCGCGCAGACGCTTCGCGAATGGGGTCAGGTCCACTTACGGCCGTTTGAATTGGTGAAGTTGGAGAGCAGCTTCTTCTACTGACTGGCCGCTTCTGGCCGATAGCAGACTTTCTTCCCACTTGAATAATCGTTCACCGCCACTTGCCTTTTGCTCTCGCAACCGCGCAGCGGTTGCGCACCGAGTGCGGGCTACGATGGCCCGCTGCTCTATCCGGGGTCCCTTGTGCGGCGGTGAGTCGGGGTCGACAGGCCGCGTAGCGGGAACCGACATGGAGGTCGGTTCCTTTTCGCACGGGCAGGATGCCCGTTCGAAAAGCCCGGCCCCGGCTCACGGACTTGTTGGGCAGGAAGCCCAACAAGCGCCAAGCGGGGTGGCCTCTCTTTGGGCCACGTTTCTCTGGCCACATGTATGGACCGGAGACATGGGTGACACATGTACCAGGACATGGGTAACAGTTTAGGCCGTTTTACCCAGGTCAATTTCCATCAGTCGATGGTGGGCAAAGTAGAGCGCGTAGATGCCCTCCTGTGTG
>NZ_JALBWO010000032.1:0-67746 GCF_050026815.1 Rhodanobacter ginsengiterrae
CAGGAGGGCATCTACGCGCTCTACTTTGCCCACCATCGACTGATGGAAATTGACCTGGGTAAAACGGCCTAAACTGTTACCCATGTCCTGGTACATGTGTCACCCATGTCTCCGGTCCATACAGCCAAACAGAGAAAGGTGGCTCGGCTGCCGCAGGCAGACGAAAGCTCTTGGCTCTGCTCAGATCGCCAGCCACACATAGAAGTAAAGCGTGTTATTGGCGCTGGCATTGCGCCCCGCCCCGTCGATGTTGTGCACCAGCCCGCTGAAGCGCGTGAAATACGTGTACTGCAAGCCCAGTCGCACGTTGGCCCATGGCTGCCGCCACGAAGCGGACTGGCCGAACGGGTTGTAGTCGAACTCGACGGATTCGCCGCGCGTATCGGGCGAGCCGTTGTTGCCGTACAGCGTGACATCGTTGCTGCCGTTGTCGGCGAACGAGGCCAGCGTCACGCCGTAGGTGTCGCGATACCAGTAGCTGCCCTTGAGGTTGAATGCCTGCAGGCTGTTGTGCAAATGATCGGCGCCGCCGTCGGCGTAGGTGGCGTCCAGCCGTTGCTGCTCACGTACGTACAGCGCGTCCACGGAGACGCTGTGATCGCCCTTGGTGTACTGGTAGCTGGAATCCACCCCGACATCGCGAAAGCGATCAGCGGGACCGGCCAACGCCACTGCGTCACCGGCGGGGTTCGCGCCGACCAGACCCCGACGCATGCTGAGCAGGAATCCGCCGATGGAGAGATCACCGTTGGGCAGTTGCCATGTGTAGGCCGCGCGCGCGTAAGGCGCGATGCCACTGAGGCGACCGTCATAACCGGCGTTGACGTGACGCAGGAACGACGGCGACAGCGAACGGTAGCCGCCGGCCTCCAGGTACCAGGCCCCATCCAGTTGCACGTAGGCACTGGCGCCGATGGACTGGCCACCCAGGCCACCGAACAGCATCGGCTGCGCCGGTGCACCCGGCGCCAGATCCGCCGACATGTAGGGATACATCCATGCCGGTGCGGTGTTGAATACATCGCTGACGGTGGGGTTGTTGTTGACCGAAATGCCCCAGATGCCGGTGTGCTTGCCACGACTGAACATGCGCGCATAGCGCACGTCCATGTTGTCCCAGCCGAGCAAACCGCCGTTCTGGGAATAGGTGGCTTGCGCAAACACGCCCATGTGTTCGCTCAGCCGTCCGGCCAGAAATACCGAAGCCTGCTGCAGTTCGGCATTGTCGTTGCGGCCGAAGCCCGCAGCGGGAATGTCGGTCTGCGCTTTCCGGGTATGCGTGAACGACTCCACCAGCATCGCCGACAGCGGCACCTGCTTGCCGTCGCCGACCTTCATGGAGTAACCCATCAGCTTGAACTGTCGCCCGAACGCGGTGAGTTCCGGACCGAAGGCGCCGACGTGGCACGCCGCACAGGGGAGCTGGGTCTGCCGCGCATAGGTGGGAACCGCCAGTGCCAGCGTGGGCACGACCGCCAGCCACGCCAGCACGACCAGCAGCATCCAGCGCCGTGGCGGGCGCAGGGTTGCGAATCGGCTCTCAGCGTGGCCATTGCAGTGATCGTTCATGCGCATTCGCTCCATCGTCAGGAAGGACAATGTCGTCAGCCTGCGCCAATGGGTGCAACTCATGTTGACTTCGATCAAGCAACCCGAGGGATGACCGGCATAACTTCCACGCCGGCCGGACACTCGCTCGCAACTACTTTCGAACCCGCGCCGATGGCAGACAAGGCAAGGGCGCGCTCCCGCGAGAGTTGCCGGGGACGAGGTGACGCGCGGAAAAGCCGTCGGGCAGTGCCCACCCTGCGCGGCAACCGTTACGAGGCGGTGCCGCCCACCGTCATCGAATCAATCTTCAGGGTCGGCTGGCCCACGCCGACAGGCACACTCTGGCCGTCCTTGCCGCACACGCCCACGCCCTCATCCAGCGCCAGGTCGTTGCCGATCATCGACACGCGATGGAGCACCTCGGGACCCGAACCGATCAGCGTGGCGCCCTTCACCGGACGGGTGATCTTTCCATCCTCGATCAGATACGCCTCGCTGGCCGAGAAGGTGAACTTGCCATTGGTGATGTCGACCTGGCCGCCACCGAAGTTGGGTGCGTATAGTCCTTTTTTCACCGAGCGGATGATCTCGTCCGGGTCGTGTGACCCGGCGCGCATGTAGGTGTTGGTCATGCGCGGCATCGGCAGCGCGGTGAAGGATTCGCGGCGACCGTTGCCGGTGGGCGCCATGCCCATCAGGCGGGCGTTGAGCTTGTCCTGCATATAGCCTTTCAGAATGCCATCCTCGATCAGCGTGGTGCACTCCGTCGGCGTGCCTTCGTCGTCGATGCTGAGCGAGCCGCGGCGGCCGGCCAGGGTGCCGTCGTCGACGATGGTGACGCCCCTGGCGGCAACGCGCTGGCCGATGCGGCCGGAGAACGCCGAGCTGCCCTTGCGGTTGAAGTCGCCTTCGAGGCCGTGGCCGATCGCTTCGTGCAGCAGCACGCCGGGCCAGCCGGGGCCGAGCACCACGGTCATGTTGCCGGCGGGTGCGTCGACCGCATCCAGGTTGACCAGGGCCTGGCGCACGGCCTCGTCGGCGAAGGCGAGCGCGCGACCGTTCTCGGTCAGTTCGCGATAGCCGTAGCGGCCGCCACCGCCGGAATAGCCCTGTTCGCGACGGCCATTCGCTTCGGCGATCACCTGCACATTCATGCGCACCAGCGGGCGCACGTCGGCGGCCAGGGTGCCGTCGGAGGCGGCGATCAGGATGGTGTCCATGGTGGCAGCGAGGCTGACGATGACCTGCTTGATGCGCGGGTCGCGCGAGCGCGCATAGGCGTCGACTTCGCGCAGCAAGGCGATCTTGTCGGGGTTGGGCAGGCTCTCGACCGGGTCGATCGCCGGGTACAGCGCGCGCGCGTTGTGCAGCGCCAGCGGCGTGCCGGCGCCATTGCCGTCGCGCGCGATCGCGCGGGCGGCTTTCGACGCTTCCAGCAGCTGCGGCAGCACGATCTCGTCGGAATAGGCGAAGCCGGTTTTCTCGCCGGACATCGCACGCACGCCCACGCCCTGTTCGATCGAATGGCTGCCGTCCTTGACGATGCCCTCCTCCAGCGTCCACGACTCGCTGCGCGAATGCTGGAAGTACAGGTCGGCGGCGTCGATCGACGGGCCCATCAGCTGGGTGAACACGCGATCGAGGTCGCCGGTGGCAATGCCGCCGGGGGACAACAGCTTGCTTTCGGCGAGGGCAATCAATGAATCCATGGGTTATCAGCTTGTCGGCGGTCGATCAGGAACTATCCCACATGGGGCTGGCGCTTGCGGCTTTAAAGCCCGGGCGCGCTACCATGCGCGCAGCGCCGGCCGGCGCCTGACGTGAAGGATCACCCATGAGCGAACATTCCAAACGCGAAGCCGCCCGCGAAGCCATCGGCCGCGCCGTGCAACCGGTGGCCGAAACCCGCGAACTGCTGCATCGCGACGGCGAGCTGAAACCGGGGCTGGGCAAGATCAGCGGCGTGATCGCGCTGTCGCTGGGCTTTCTCTGCCTGCTGGCGGTGATCGCCTTCCATTTTCCGCAGTACCTGACCACGCCGGACCTGCGCCACAAGTATTCGGTGGACGTGCTGCGCCAGGTGCTGCTGGTGGGCCTGCTGGTGGCCGGCGGGATGTCGCTGGGCAACATCATCCTCAGCCGCCAGCGCAACCTCAACGTGATGGCCTTCGTGCTGGTGATCGCGGCGGTGGCGCTGGGCGGCTCGCGCGTGCCGGTGGGCGAGTTCCCCGACCACACGCCGTATATCGGGCTGGACTGGTTCATCCTCGACCTGCTCGGCTCCACGCTGATCTTCGTGGTGATCGAGAAGCTGTTTCCGCTGTACAAGGGCCAGGCGATCTTCCGCAAGGAATGGCAGACCGACCTGAAGCATTTCGCGGTGAACCACTTCATCGTGGGGCTCGCGCTGCTGACGGTGAACTTCCTGTTGCACCACATGTTCGGCTGGCTGGTCAGCAGCGATTTCCAGCAGACCGTGCAACACATTCCGTTCCTGCCGCAGCTGCTGCTGTGCGTGCTGGTGGCTGACCTGGCGCAATACTGGACACACCGCGCGTATCACGAGGTGCCGTTCCTGTGGCGCTTCCATTCGGTGCACCACAGCGTGAAGACGATGGACTGGCTGGCCGGCTCGCGCCAGCACATGCTGGAGCTGATCTTCACCCGCGTCTGCGTGCTGGCACCGCTGTACATCCTCGGCTTTTCCGAGGCGGCGATGAACGGCTACATCCTGATCGTGGGTTTCCAGGCGGTGTTCAACCACGCCAACGTGCACCTGCCGTGGGGGCCGCTGAAGTACCTGCTGGTGACGCCGGACTTCCACCACTGGCATCACGCCTCCGATGACGAGGCGATCGACAAGAACTACGCCGCGCACTACGCGTTTCTCGACTACGTATTCGGCACCGCCGTGAAATCCAGGAACAAATTTCCCGAACGCTACGGCGTGGTCGGCGATTACATGCCGGACGGCTTCGTCAGGCAGCAGCTGTTTCCGTTCCGCGGCAACAAGGACGCGACCGCTCCGGTCGACTGAACGGCTGCTCCGGCATCCGGTGTTTCAGTGCGGCACCGAACCCGATGTCGCGGGCGCCGCGCTGCTGCTTGCAGCCGGCGGCACGATCATCAACGGCGTGGTCGGCGGCGCGCTCACGCTTCGGGCGCCGGCCGGCTGGGAAAGCAGCAACGGCGTTGTGGGTGGCGCCGTGCTGCCGTGCTTTTCGACCAGGGTCATCACCGGATCGTCCCAGCTGCCGGTGACCCGGTAGCGCGCGCTGGCCGCCTTGTTCAGGCCCTTGCCGAGCAGCCCTTGCACGGCAAAGCCGGCGGCCGCGCCAATCGGACCGCCGACCACCGCACCGACCAGCGGCAGGCTGTTGCCGACGTGTGGCACCACCTGCATCTGCTGGTCGTAGTCTTTCGCACGCAAGCCGGTGCGGCCGGTCACGCTGATGTTGGCGGCCGGGCCGGCGATCAGCAGGTTGTCGGTGGTGGCGTTGCCGTTGGCCAGCTTGAAGTCGCCACTGATCGAATCGAACGCCAGGCCCTTGCCGAACACGTCGCCGAAATCCAGGGTGAGTCGGCGCGGCAGTTCGGCCAGCGAGACCAGCCCCAGCAATCGGCCCATGCCGGGCGAGGTCGCCTCGGGAATGCGGCCGTCGTTGACCTGAATGCTGAGCGTGCCGTCCATGGTGGCCAGCGACAGCCCGCTGGGCGATCCCGGCCAGCTGGCGTCGAGCTGGTCGTGCGTCTTGCCGCCATTGACCAGTCCGTCGAAGCCCAGTGCGCCCAGCATGTCGCCCAGGTCCTCGGCGGCGAAGTTGATCCGCATGTGGGTACGGCTTGAGCTGGCCGTACCGTTCCAGTCGCCGCTGCCGTTGATCTGCACGCGACTGGACAGCGCGCGCAGTTGCTCGATGTGCAGGCCGTCGGCGGTCGGCCAGGTTTCCAGTCGCGCTTCACCCAGCTTTGCGTCGCCCAGGCGCAGGTCGCCCACCCACAGATGGAATGGCGGCAGCGCGGCCGGATTGATCCCGGTGTTCGCCGGATCCACCAACGGCTCGGCGGCGGGCGCGACGGCTGCCGCAACGGTACGCGGCTTGCCGGCGACCTTGGGCGAGCCCGCCGGGGTTTCCACCGCGCCGCTCTTGGGCCAGTACATGCGCTTCAGCCTTGCGGTGACGCCGCGCTTGTCCAGCTCGTGGGTCGGCACGCTGTAGTTGCCGGCCATCGCCGGACCGTCGACGTCCACGCTGAGCAGATCCGGCTGCGGCTGCGCCTGCAGCTTCAGCGGCCCCAGCCCGCTGCCGAACCACTCGGCCTGGTCGGTGCTGATGTCCAGGCTCTCCAGCCCCGGACCGCCGCTGCCACCGCTGACGCCAGCCGCCACGTACTGCACCCAGCCGGTGACATCGAGCCGGCTGGCATGGCCGCGAATGCGCAGGTCATGATCGGGCAGCGTCGTCGGCATCTGCGTGCCCAGCGCCAGCGTGCCGACCAGCGGGTGCTGTTCGTCCGTGGCAAGCCGCAGGTAACCGCGCAGCGCATCGCCGAGCCCGAAACGCAGTTCGCTGCCGTTGATCGGCAGGCTCATGGTCAGCTGCAACGGCAGCGCACCGGCCGCGGGTTTGTGCAGTGGCGCGGGTAGCGCGAAGGCAATGCCCTGCAGCGAGGAGCTGGCGGTCAGCGTCTGGCTCAGCGCATCGCTGCCGGCGACATGCGCGATGGTGAAGCCGATGTCGAAGCCGCTGCGGCCATCGGACAGTTTGCCGAGCCAACCCAGCGTCGGGTAATCCTGCACCAGTTCGTCGATGCGGTAATTGCCCTGCAACTGCGCCGACAGCACGGTGGCCGGATCGCTGTTGGCACCGGCGACGGCCAGTTGCAACTTCGACGGCTGGCCGCGGAAGCTGGCGTCGAGCGGCCCGGCCTGCATGCCGTGCAGATCGAAGGTGAGCGGCCCGTTGAGCTTGTCCAGCCTGAGCTTCCATTCCGGCGCGGCAAGGTCGGCATCATGCAGGCGCGCCGTGCCATCCAGTTGCGGTGCGGCGCCCGCTTCCTTCTTCAACGGCAGCACCAGGTGGAAGTCGAAATCGCCGCTGCCACCCAGTTGCAGTTTGGCGAGGGTGTCGGCCTGACGACTGCCGATCGGACTCTTGCGCACGAACTCCATCAGGCTGGCGCCGCTGCCGCTGCCCTGCACATTCAGATCGAGCAGCGGATCGGCAAAGTCCGCGATCAGCGCCACCGCCTTGTCCGCCTTGACGCCCAGCGAGTGGCCGCCACTGGCCTCGACCAGCATGCCGTTGTTGATGAAGTCGGCAACCGCCTCGACCCCCTCCGCGCGCGGCCAGTCCTTGCCGTAGTCGAGGGTGAGGCCGCTGATGGCCACATGCGCCTCGAAGCGCCCTTCGTTGTGCCGGAACGGCCAGTCAGCCAGGTCCCCATGCACCAGCACCTGGGCCGAATCCAGCTGACCCGCCTGCAGGCCGCGATCAAGCCATGCGATGGTGCCGGGTGACATCGAACCGGAGGGCCAGAACAGCTTGGCCGCAGACACGTCGGCATGATCCAGGCTGGCGTAGAGATCCAGGAACGGCGCGCCACTCCCAGCCGGCAGCACTACCTCGCCGCGCGCCTGTCCGGCGTAACCGGCGCCGCTGAAATCCAGCGCGTCGACGCCGATGTGCGACTGGCCGTCCTGCGACCAGAACGCCAGCGTGCCGCCCAGCGCCGACAACACGAAAGGCTGGTGGAACGCCTGCGGAAAACTCAGCGTGGTGGCCTGCGCCGGCAGGGTCAGTGCCAACGCCGCGGCGTCGCCACGCAGCTCGCCCTGCAGGCTGCTCAGGCCGGGCAGCTTGCCGACCGGATTGATGCCCGCGCCACGAAAGCGCAGATCGAGCCAGCGCAGGCCGGCGCTTCGGCTCCACTGCAGGCGAAGCTGATCCACTTCGCCATGCGGATGACCCTCGCCCAGCCACTGCGCCAGCGCCGGCGCCAGGCCCGGCTTCAAGGCCAGCCATGGCAGCAGCGGCGCCAGTTGCAACTTGCGCGCGTCCGCGTTGACCGCGAGCTGGGCGCTGCCCGGCTGATGCAGGCTGAGCGCCAGCGCACTGCCATCGTTGCCGGCCCAGCGCAGCTGGTAACCATCGCCGGTCTGGTTCAGTCCGGCCAGGCCATGCAGTGCCGTGACACTGGCCTGGGTACCGCCGGGACCGCTGACGGCAAGCGTGTCCAGATCGAGGCGGATCAGGCTGCGGCTGAGTTGGCCATGACGCCAGTCGAGCCATGCATCCAGCTTGCCGTGACCCTGTTGCACCGCGTAGCCGCCCACGTCGACGCCATCCAGCAGCGATTTCAGTTCGGCCCCATCCACACCCACCCAGACCTGTCCGGCACTGCCATCCTCGCGGAAGCGACCGGCGCTGTGCACGGCGGCGCTGACGCCCTCGCGGCGAAGCACGCCGCCAAAACGCAGCTCATTGCCCTGGTGGCTCAGACGCAACTGTTTCGACAGCAGGATGTAGCGCTTGTCCAGCACCGCGTCGGTGACCGACACGCGCAGGTCTTCCAGCCACAGGTCGGCCGACAGGCGGCCCAGCGACAGCGGCTGCCGGTCCTGGCCACCGGCCAGGCCGATGCCGTTGACATGCCAGCCGTCGGCACGTCGCAGCAGGTCCAGTTCCAGGCCACGCACGTGCAGGTTGAGCAGGTGGCGCGACGGCAGCAGCCAGCCACCGAAGTCGAACTTCAACTCGGACTCGGGCAACTGCAACACGGCGCCGGCCTGGCCCGCGGCCGCGCCGACGCGCACGTCGTGCATCACGAATTCCGGCCCGGAGGCGGTCCAGCGTCCTTCCATCGAGGCAAAGCTGACCGGCCGCTGCAACCGCGCGCTGAGTTGCGCCGCGACCCACTGCGGATGCCGCGCCAGCAGTGGCAGCAACAGCTGCGCCAGCGCCGCCAGCACGGCCAGCAGGATCAGCGCGATCCCGGCAACCCAGCCCGAAGCGCGGGCGCAGCGATGCAGCCGTCGCTGCCACAACGCGTTCACGCGCGGCGACCCCGGCGGTATTTCCAGACACCAGATTTACAGCAAGACGACATCAAACTGTTCCTGCGAGTAATGCTCTTCAGCCTGAAAGCGTATGCTTTTGGAGATGAACTCTTCCAGTTCGGCCACCGCGCTGGACTCTTCCTCAAGGATCCGGTTGACCACCAGCGGATTGGCCATCACCAGCAGCTTCTGCGCATTGAACTGGCGCACCGCGCGGGTGATCTCGCGGAAGATCTCGTAGGTCACCGTCTCGGCGGTCTTCAGCAGGCCACGGCCGTTGCAGGCCGGGCATGGCTCGCACAGCTGACGCGCCAGGCTCTCGGTGGTGCGCTTGCGGGTCATCTCGACCAGCCCCAGCGCCGACATCGGATACACCGTGGTCTTGGCGTGGTCGCGCGCCAGTCCCTTGCCCAGCATGCGCAGCACCTGGCGCTTGTGCTCCTCATCGTTCATGTCGATGAAGTCGATGATGATGATGCCGCCCAGGTTGCGCAGGCGCAGCTGGCGCGCCGCCGCCTGCGCCGCCTCCAGGTTGGTGCGGTAGACGGTTTCCTCCAGGTTGCGCGAGCCGAGATAGGCCCCGGTGTTGACGTCGATGGTGGTCATCGCCTCGGTCTGGTCGACGATCAGGTAGCCGCCCGATTTCAGCGGCACTTCCTTCTTCAGCGCGCGCTGCATCTCGTCCTCGACGCCGTACAGGTCGAAGATCGGCCGCTCGCCGTCGTAGTGCTCGATGCGATCGTCCAGGCTGGGCATGAACTTGTGCACGAACTTGACCACGTTGTCGAAGGTGAGGCGCGAATCCACGCGCACCTTTTCGATGTCGTCGTTGAGCATGTCGCGCAGGCTGCGCAGCGGCAGCGACAGCTCCTCGTAGACCCGGTCGCCCATCTTCGCCTTGGCGATGTTCTCCTGCACCACGCGCCAGACCTTGCCCAGGTAGGTCACGTCGAAGCCCAGCGATTCCGCCGTCTGGCCCTCGGCATTGGTGCGCACGATGTAGCCCAGCGGGGCCTCGCCGATCAGCGGATTGAGCACGTCGCGCAGGCGCTGGCGCTCGGGCTCATCCTCGATCCGCGCGGAAATGCCCAGCGTGCGCGCATACGGCAGCAGCACCAGATAGCGCGACGGGATCGACAGGTGGGTGGACAGCCGCGCGCCCTTGCTGCTGATCGGGTCCTTGACCACCTGCACCACGATCTCCTGGCCCTCGTGCACCAGCTCGCTGATCGATGGGACATGGCCGTTGCCCTCGGCACCCTCGGCCAGCGGCGGCCGCACGATGTCCGAGGCGTGCAGGAACGCCGCACGCTCCAGCCCGATCTCCACGAACACCGCCTGCATGCCCGGCATCACCCGTTGCACGCGCCCCTTGTAGATATTGCCGACATAGCCCCGTTTCGATGCCCGTTCGACGTGCACTTCCTGCAACATGCCGTTCTCGACCACCCCGACCCGCGTCTCGCGCGGGGTCACGTTGATCAGGATTTCTTCGCTCACTGCATACTCCCCGGACAGACCATCTTTATAGCGGTGCGGCCGCGGACTGTCGATGAACCACGGCATGGATTCGGCCTTGATAGCGCAGATGACGCAAAATGGATGCGATGGCCGGACGAACCACCCTGGAGCTGAACCGATGACGACGCCCATTCTGCTGGCCTGGAGCGGCGGCAAGGACTGCCTGCTGGCCCTGCAGCGGTTGCTGGCCGACCCGCAATGGCAGGTGGTCGCCCTGCTGACCACGGTGAACCGCAACTACCAGCGCGTGGCGATGCATGGCACCCCACGCGAGGTCCTGCAGGCGCAGGCGGCGGCGCTTGGCCTGCCCCTGGTCGAGGTGATGCTGGACTGGCCCGGCAGCAACGAAGCGTACGAACAGGCCCATGCCCGGGCGCTGGTCGAAGCGCGCATGCGCTGGCCGGGGGTGCGCCATTGCGCCTTCGGCGACCTGTTCCTGGAAGACGTGCGTGACTACCGCGTGCGCCAGCTCGGCCGCGAGAACTGGCGCGCGGTGTTTCCGTTGTGGGGCGAGGACACCGCGACGCTGTCGCGGCGCTTCGTCAGCGAAGGCCACCAGGCGCTGCTGTGCTGCGTGGACACCCAGCAACTCGACGCCAGCTATTGCGGCCGCGCCTATGACGCCGCCCTGCTGGACACATTGCCGGCCGGGGTCGACCCCTGCGGCGAGCGCGGCGAATTCCACACGCTGAGTCATGCCGGCCCGCTGTTCCGCCAGCCGCTGAAACTGCGTCGTGGCGAATCGGTGCTGCGCGACGGGCGCTTCCAGTTCACCGATTTCCTGCTGGACGGTCATGCCACGGCGGACTGACGACCACGTCCTGCCCGATCTGCTGCAGCCCGGGCTGGCGCTGGTGTTCTGCGGGACCGCCGCGGGCCGACGCTCGGCCGCCGAACGCGCCTATTACGCCCACCCCGGCAACCTGTTCTGGCGCGCGCTGTTCGAGGCCGGCCTCACGCCACGCCTGCTGGCACCGGCGGAATTCCCGCAACTGCCCGGCTACGGCATCGGCCTCACCGACCTGGCCAAGCGCCACTCGGGCAACGACGACGAACTGCCGCGTGACGCGTTCGACGTGCCCGCGCTGCGCGCCAAGATCGAACGCCATGCTCCGTTGCTGCTGGCCTTCACCAGCAAGAACGCGGCGCGCGCCGTGCTGGATCACGCGGTCGGCTATGGTCAGCAGGATGAAACGATCGGCCGCACGCCGTTGTTCGTGCTGCCCTCGCCGTCCGGCCAGGCGCGCGGGCACTGGGACATCGGCCCGTGGCTGGCGCTGGCGGCGCGTTACCGCGCCGTCCGTGCCGGCCACTGACGCCTCACTCGATCGGCGTGTGCCGCGAGGCGCGCACCTGCTCGGCGCGCACGCTCGAACCGTGATTGGCCCAGCTGCGACGGATATAGGTGACCACCGCCGCCACCTCGTCGTCGCTCAGCTGCTGGGCGAACGGCGGCATCGAATACGGCCGCTGGTTGGCCGCGGTGACCGGTGCAAAACCGCCGAGCAGCACCATGCGGGTGGCGTTGATGCCAGTCGGTTCGGTCACCGAGGAATTGCCGTCCAGCGGCGGGTAGACGCCGGCCACGCCTTCGCCGCGATCGCCATGGCAATCCGCGCAATGCTGCGCGTAGACCTTGCTGCCCTGGGTGGTCAGTGCCTTGGCGTCGAACGGCGTGGTGGCCTCGACCGGAGTCGCCCGCGGCGGCAGCGATTGCAGATAGGTGGCGATCGCGCGCAGGTCGGCATCAGTCATGTGCTGGGTGCTGCCGGAGACCACCGTGGCCATCGGTCCGAACGCCACCCCCCTGGCGGACTGGCCGGTCTTCAGCAGGTCGACGATGTCCTGTTCGCTCCAGCCTTCGAGCCCGCCATTCCTGCGCGTGCTGAGGTCGGGCGCGTACCAGTCCTGCACCGGGATCTGGCCGCCGGTCAGATGCACGTCCGGCGGGGTGCCACCGAGCGAATCGCGCGCGGCATGGCATTCATTGCAATGCCCCAGCCCCTGCACCAGGTAGGCGCCGCGATTCCATTGCGCCGATCGGGCCGGGTCAGGCTGGAATTCACCCTCGCGGAAATACAGCGCGCGCCACGCCTTCAAGCTGTTGCGCACGCTGTAGGGAAACGCCAGCGCGGCCACGCCGTCGGGCTGGTGCACCGGTGCCAGCGACTGCAGCCAGGCGAAGATCGCCAGCGCATCGTGGTGGCTCACCTTGGTGTACGAGGTATAGGAAAACGCCGGATAGAGCAGCTCGCCATGGCGACCCTTGCCGGCATGCAGCGCCTGCCAGAAATCCTCGAAGCTCCAGTCGCCCAGGCCGGTCGCGCGATCGGGGGTGATGTTCGGCACCGGGATGTCACCGAACGGCGTGGCCAGCACCCGCCCGCCGGCGTAGCGCGCACCGCCCTGGGCGGTATGGCAGCCGGCGCAGTCGCCGACTGTAGCCAGGTATTGGCCCTGCGCGATCAGCGCCGGATCGGCCAGCGTCGCGGCAGCAACCTTGCTGGCCGATCGCGGCGTGGGTGAACGGCTGCCACCAAACCACAGCCACAGCAAGCCCAGCACGATCAGCAACCCGATCACCAGCAAGAACCAGCGCAGCCATTTCATGACCGGTCTCCCGTCGCACCCAGCACGCCGCAGGCCAGCGGCGGCGTCACCGAGCCAGCCGGCTGCGCATGCGTGTCGGCCGGCAGCTCACGACTGGCCAGCGCCGCTGCCACCGCGGTGATGTCCGAAGCGCTGAGCCGGCCGGCCACCGTCGCCATGCAGTCCGGCGCCACGGTGGACCGGGTATGCGTGCGCCAGGAGCCCAGTTGCGCGCTGATGTAGTCATACGGCAGGCCGACCAGTCCCGGCGTGGATGGCTCCACGCCGGTCAGCTGGCTGCCATGGCAACTGCTGCAGGCGGGAATCTTCCGGGCCGGATCGCCCTTGCCGATCAACTCCTCGCCTCGCTGCAGCGCGGCGGCGGACACCGGCGGCAGCGGCGAACGCGCGTACGGCACCTGCTGCGCGGCGAAGTACTCGGCCATCTCGCGCATGTACGCCGGTGGCAACTGGCGCACGGTGTATTCCATCGGCGCGTATTTGCGCAGACCGTTCTGGAAATCCTGCATCTGGCGTGCCAGATACCCGGCCGGCTTGCCAGCCAGCCGCGGGAAGTAGCCGCTGCCGGGCGTGCCCTCGCCATGCACGCCGTGGCAGGTGGTGCAGGCGGCGATGCGCTGTTGCAAGGTATCGGGAATCGTCGGGGCGTCGGCGGCACGACTGGCGCCGCCACACACCATCGCGAGTACAAACAGTACGCCGACACCCAGTGGCCTGGCACGAGAGAAGCTGACATTCGTATTCATCGGGCGATTGTACGCTCGCGACCGCAGCACCCAATCCGGGCCGGCGCTAAGCTGGGGCCACGCGACAACATGCCGCATCAACGAAACCGGGGGTTACCGTGAATCGCTCAGCCGTCCATTTCACCGCACTCGTCACCGCCTTGCTGGCCTGCCCCACGATGGCAGCGGACCTTCCCGCATCACCACCGGAGGTTGCCTATGCATCGATCGACCAGCTGCAGCAGCGCATGGACGCCGGCACCCTGGACAGTCACCAGCTGACCGGTCAATTGCTCAAGCGCATCGAGCAGATCGACCGCGCAGGTCCCACCCTGCGCGCGGTGATCGAGACCAACCCCGATGCGCTGCAGCTTGCCGGCAAGCTCGACGAGGCGCGCGCCAGCAACGCGAGGCGTGGCCCGCTGTACGGCATTCCGATCCTGCTGAAGGACAACATCGATACCGGCGACCGCATGCTCACCACCGCCGGCTCGCTGGCGCTGACCGGGGCACCGGCGACGCGCGACGCCGGCCTGGTCGAGCGCCTGCGCAAGGCTGGCGTACTGATCCTCGGCAAGACCAACTTGAGCGAATGGGCGAACTACCGCTCCAACCACGCCAGCAGCGGCTGGAGCGGACGCGGCGGCCAAACGCGCAACCCCTACGTGCTCGACCGCAACCCCTGCGGTTCGAGCGCCGGCTCCGGCGCCGCGGTGGCCGCCGGCCTGGTCACCGTGGCGATCGGCAGCGAGACCGACGGCTCGATCATCTGCCCGGCCTCGATGAACGGCATCGTCGGCATCAAGCCCACGCTGGGCCTGGTCAGCCGCAGCGGCATCGTGCCGATCAGCCACAACCAGGACACTGCTGGTCCGATGGCGCGCAGCGTGAGCGACGCCGCGGCCCTGCTCAGCGTGATCGCCGGCAGCGACCCGCGCGACCCGGCGACCGCCGAGGCCGACCGGCACGCCACCGATTACCGGCGCTTCCTCGATCCGGATGGCTTGAAGGGCAAGCGCATCGGCGTGGTGCGCCAGCTGGCCGGCGCCGAGCCGAATGCCGACCGCGTGCTCGAGCAGTCGATCGCGCTGATGAAGGCGCAGGGCGCGATCATCATCGACCCGGTCGCCCTGCCGCACCTGGCCGAGCTGGGCGCGCCGGAGACCACGGTGCTGCTGTACGACTTCAAGCACGACATCAATGCCTATCTGGCCACGCGCAGCGGCCTCGGCGTGAAGACGCTGGCCGACCTGATCGCCTTCAACCGCGCGCACGCCAGCGAGGAAATGGCCTGGTTCGGCCAGGAACTGTTCGAGCAGGCCGAGCAGAAGGGGCCGCTCAGCGACAAGGCCTACGTCGATGCGCTGGCCAAGGCAAAACGGCTGTCCGGTCCGCTAGGTATCGACGCCGCGCTGAAGGCGCAGCACCTTGATGCCTTGCTGGCCCCGTCGTGGGGGCCCGCCTTCGTCACCGATCCGGTACTCGGTGACCACATCGTCAGCGGCGACCCCACGATCGGCGGTGCCTCGCAGCCGGCGGCGGTCGCGGGTTACCCGTCGATCACCGTGCCGGCTGGATTCACCCACGGCCTGCCGGTCGGCATCGTGCTGTTCGGCGCCAAGTGGAGCGAACCGACCCTGATCGCGATCGCCTACGGCTTCGAGCAGCATGCGAAAGCATGGCAGCCACCGCAGTTTCTCGACACGGTGCAAGCCACCCGCTGATCGCTACTCATTGCAGCAAGGGAAAAGGCGGCCGATGGCCGCCTTTTCGGCATGTCAGCGCCGGCAGCTCAGCCTTTGCCGTTCACCGACTTGCGCACGATCAGCATGGCCAGCTCCAGCGACTGTTCGTAGTTCAGGCGCGGATCGACCATCGACTTGTACGCGCGATCGAGATCCGTCTCGGACAGGTCGCGCGCGCCGCCCATGCATTCGGTGACATCCTCGCCGGTCAATTCGAGATGCACGCCACCCAGGCGCGTGCCGGCGGCGGCGTGGATGTCGAACGCCTGATCCAGCTCGCCACGGATATTGTCGAAGCGGCGGGTCTTGTAGCCGTTCGAGGTGCTTTCGGTATTGCCATGCATCGGATCGGCCACCCACAGCACGCGGCGCCCCTCGCGCTTCACCGCTTCCAGCAACGGCGGCAACGCACTGGCGATCTTCGTGTTGCCCATGCGATGGATCAGCGTCAGCCGGCCCGGCTCGTCGTGCGGGTTCAACGCGTCGATCAGCGGCAGCAGCTGGTCGGCGGTCACCGTGGGGCCGACCTTGACCGCGATCGGATTGCGGATGCCGCGGAAGTACTCCACGTGCGCGCCGTCCAGCGCGGCGGTGCGCATGCCGATCCACGGAAAATGCGTGGACAGGTTGAACCAGCCCGGATTGCGCGGCACCTCGCGGGTCAGCGCCTGCTCGTAATGCAGCAGCAAGGCCTCGTGCGAGGTGAAGAAATCCACGCGGGAGAAACCGCCGATCGGACCGGCCAGCGTTTCCATGAAACGCAACGAATCGCCGATGGCAGCCACCATCTGTCGATACTCGTCCGCCAGCGGCGAATGCTCGACCCATGCCAGGTCCCAGTATTCCGGATGGCGCAGATCGGCGAAGCCACCGTCGATCAGCGCCCGCACGAAATTCATGGTCAGCGCCGAATGGGCATGCGCGCGGATCATCCGCTGTGGATCGGGACGCCGCGCGGCGGCGGTGAATTCCGGCCCGTTGACGAGATCACCGCGGAAACTCGGCAAGCTCAGCCCGTCGCGTGTCTCGTCATCGGTCGATCGCGGCTTGGCATATTGCCCGGCAAAACGTCCCACCCGCAGCACCGGTTTCTTCAGTCCGTGCACCAGCACCAGGCTCATCTGCAACAACACCTTCAGGCGGTTGGAGATGATCGGGCTGCTGCAGTCGGCAAAACTCTCGGCGCAATCACCACCCTGCAGCAGGAAGCGACCGCCGTCCTGCGCTTCGGCCAGGGCCTGCTTCAGCGCCAGCACCTCCCACGAGGTCACCAGCGGCGGCAGCCGCGCGAGCTCGGTCGTCGCTTGTGCCAGCTCGACGGGGTCGGCGTAATGCGGCTGCTGCAGCGCTTCGCGCTGTTGCCATGACCCGGGTTCCCAATCCCGCGGCACGAAAACGCTCGGTGCGGCATGCGTCATGGCGAATTCCCGACAACCGCTGCAGCAGTCATTTCGACACCGCCCGCCGACGCGTGGCGAGCACCGCGAGCACCGCCAGCACGACGAACCACAACAGGCTCCACAGCGGCATCGGCAAACCGAGGATCGGCTCGACCTTGGCGCACTCGCCGGAGCCGGTGAATACCAGCTTCAACATCTTCGCGAACGGGAAAGCGTCCAGCATGTAACCCAGCCCGGGACCACAGGAAGGCACCTGGTCGGCCGGCAGGCTCTGCAGCCACAGATGGCGTCCCGCGGTGATGATGCCGCCCACCGCCCCCGCCAGCACCAGGCCCGTGTAAACCCGGCGCCCCTTGCCCTGCGGCGCGTGAATCGCGCCCAGCAGGAAGAACAGGGCCATGACCAGGAAGGCAATGCGCTGGAAGATGCACAACGGGCACGGCGTCATGCCCAGCCCGTATTCGGCGTAGAGCGCAAACGCGAGCAGCGCCGTGCAGATCAGGAAGCCGACGAGGAAGGTGACGCGGTACGACCAGCGGAATGGATTCATGGCGGATTGTTGCGTTGCGGGACCGTGACCTTACCGGTTCGCCGGGCCGCTGTCAGCCTGCCCGGTGCGACGGCAGGAAAATGGCCCCTGACAGTGACAAAATCAAACGAAAAACCCGGCAGGTTGCCCGGCCGGGTTTCGATGATGCGGACCTGCACATTTCAGTCGGAACGACTTACTCGGCGTCGACGGCCTCGACCTGCGGGCGCCCCACCAGCTCGACATACGCCATCGGCGCATTGTCGCCGGGGCGGAAGCCGCACTTGAGGATGCGCAGGTAACCACCGGGACGCTCCTTGTAACGGGGCCCCAGTTCGACGAACAGCTTGCCTACCGCTTCGCTGTCGCGCAGGCGTGCAAAAGCGAGGCGACGATTGGCGACGCCATCGACCTTGCCCAGCGTGATCAGCGGCTCCGCCACACGACGAAGTTCCTTCGCCTTGGGCAGGGTGGTACGGATCAGCTCGTGCTTGATCAGCGACGAGGCCATGTTCTTGAACATGGCTTCGCGATGCGAGCTGGTGCGATTGAGTTTGCGTCCGGATTTTTGATGGCGCATGACTGGATACTCTTTGGATGTCTGTTGTTATGAAAAGCCGGCGCGTATGTCCGGATTCCCGCGGTTACCCGCTATGAGGAGCCTTTTGTATCGGACTCTTGCTTGAAAGTACGGTCGTTGACGACCGTCTTTGGCGGCTGGCGCAGCAGGCAGACCCGCACTCGCCCAACCGGATGTCACAGCGATCAAAAGGGACCGCCAAAAAAACAACGCGACCATGATGGCCGCTGGTGGCGCCTGGCGAGAGAGCCGAAACTCAACCTCGCCAGTGCACCGGTACCACTCGCGATCACGGGCGATCGCGAAACCGCAATCAACCCAGCTGCATGCCGTGCGACAGACCCGGCGGCGGCCAGTTCTCGAGCTTCATGCCCAGCGCGAGACCACGCCCGCCCAGCACGTCCTTGATTTCCGTCAGCGACTTCTTGCCGAGGTTCGGCGTCTTCAGCAGCTCGACTTCGGTCTTCTGCACCAGATCGCCGATGTAATAGATGCTCTCGGCCTTCAGGCAGTTTGCCGAACGCACGGTGAGCTCCAGATCGTCGATCGGACGCAGCAGCAACGGGTCGAAACCGCTCTTCTCCGCCTTGTCGGTGGCGCTCTCGCGACGCGAGAAGTCGCCGAACACCGACAGCTGGTCGTTGATGATCTCGGCGGCCTTGCGAACCGCGTCTTCAGCGCCGATGGTGCCGTTGGTCTCGATGTCCAGCACCAGCTTGTCGAGGTTGGTGCGCTGCTCGACACGAGCGGCGTCCACTTCGTAGGCCACGCGCAGCACCGGCGCGAACGACGCGTCCAGCTGCAGACGACCGATCGGACGCGCCTCGTCATCCGGATGCTGGCGCGTGCTGGCCGGCTGGTAGCCGACGCCGCGACGCACCTTCAGGCGCATGTTGAGCGCGATGTCCTTGGTCAGGTGGCAGATCACGTGTTCGGGGTTGATGATTTCCACCGAATGGTCGACGACGATGTCGCCGGCCGTGACCACGCCCTTGCCCTTCTTGGACAGGGTCAGGGTGACTTCATCGCCGGTATGCTGACGAATCGCCACGTCCTTGAGGTTCAGCAGGACTTCGATCACGTCCTCCTGCAGGCCTTCCAGGGTGGTGTATTCATGCAGCACGCCATCGATCTCGACCTCGACGATGGCGCTGCCGGGGATCGACGAGAGCAGCACGCGACGCAGCGCGTTGCCCAGGGTATGGCCAAAGCCACGCTCGAGCGGCTCGACCACCACCTTGGCGCGGTTGGCCCCGAGCTGTTCGACGCTGAGGCCACGAGGCCGCAGCACACTAGTTGACGAAACTGCCATGCAGAACTCCGGTAATTACTTCGAGTAAAGCTCGACGATCAATGCTTCATTGATGTCGGACGGCAGATCACCGCGATCCGGCACCGACTTGAACGTGCCTTCGAACTTCTTGGCGTCGACCTCAACCCAGATCGGACGCAGATCCATCGTGTCGAACACGGTCGCCGCTTCCTGCACGCGCAGCTGGCTGCGTGCCTTCTCGGTCAGCGCGATCGCATCGCCAGGACGCACCTGGTACGACGGGATATTCACTTTCTTGCCATTGACCAGAATCGCCTTGTGCGCGACCAACTGGCGGGCCTGGGCGCGGGTGACCGCGAAGCCCATGCGATAGACGACATTGTCCAGACGGCTTTCGAGCAGGCGCAACAGGTTCTCGCCCGTATTGCCCTTGAGGGTGGTCGCCTTGGTGTAGTAGTTGCTGAACTGACGCTCAAGCACACCATAGATGCGCTTGACCTTCTGCTTCTCGCGCAACTGCACGGCATAGTCGGACATGCGCATGCGCTTGTTCGCACCATGCTGACCGGGCTTGTTTTCCAGCTTGCACTTGGAATCCAGCGCGCGCGCCGGGCTCTTCAGGCTGAGATCCGCACCCTCGCGACGGGCGAGTTTGCAGGTAGCTCCACGATAACGGGCCATGGGTTACTCCTTAGACTCGACGCTTCTTGGGGGGACGGCAGCCGTTGTGCGGAATCGGCGTGACGTCGATGATGTTCAGCACCTTGTAACCGAGCGCGTTCAGCGATCGCACGGCCGACTCGCGACCCGGGCCAGGGCCCTTGATGCGAACTTCGACCGTCTTCACGCCGTAGTCGCCTGCGGCACGGCCAGCCTTTTCGGCGGCAACCTGCGCAGCGAACGGGGTCGACTTGCGCGAGCCACGAAAACCGGCGCCGCCGGCAGTGGCCCACGACAAGGCATTGCCCTGGCGATCGGTGATGGTGACGATGGTGTTGTTGAAGGAGGCCTGCACGTGCGCCACGGCATCCGTGACAACGCGCTTGATCTTCTTCTTGGTTTTAACCGGCTTAGCCATATTCGGAATCCGTTACTTCTTGATCGCGCGACGGGGACCCTTGCGGGTACGTGCGTTGGTACGCGTGCGCTGGCCGCGCACCGGCAGGCCGCGACGGTGGCGCAGGCCACGGTAGCAACCCAGATCCATCAGACGCTTGATGGCCATGCCCACCTCGCGGCGAAGATCGCCCTCGACGGTGTACTTGGCGATCTCGTGGCGGATCTTCTCCACCTCGCCTTCACTGAGGGACTTGATCTGGGTGGTCGGAACCACGCCAGCATCCACGCAGACTTTCTTGGCTCGGCTGCGGCCGATACCGAAAATGCTCTGCAGACCAACCCAGACATGCTTCTGGACCGGCAAATTGACACCCGCGATGCGCGCCATGATGTACTTTCTCCGATGCGTTTCGTGCGCGCTAAACGCGCAATTTTAACCTGAATTACCCTGACTGGAAAGCCCTGCGACACCAAGGTGTCGCCGGCTCCCTACCTTGACCAAACCACCCGCGCACCAGCAGCCACTAGTTGCGACGAAGATTGGCCTTCTTGAGCAGACTTTCGTACTGGTGACTGACCAGGTGCGCCTGCACCTGAGAGGTAAAGTCCATCACCACCACCACCACGATCAGCAGCGACGTGCCACCGAAATAGAACGGAACATGCCAGGCGTTCTGCATGAACGACGGCACCAGACACACCAGTACCAGATACAACGCACCGACACCGGTCAGACGAGTCATCACCGCATCAATGTAGTTGGCCGTGCCCTTTCCCGGACGGATGCCCGGAATCAGGGCGCCCGAACGCTTGAGGTTGTCGGCCGTCTCATCCGCGTTGAACACGATCGCGGTGTAGAAGAACGCAAAACCGATCACCAGTACAGAAAACACGATTTCGTACAACGGGTTGCCCGGGCTCAGCGCCTGTACCAGATCCTGCACCCAGCGCGACTGCTGGCCCGTGCTGAACCAGCTCACCGCGGTCGCCGGGAACATCAGCAGACTCGAGGCGAAGATCGGCGGAATCACCCCGGCCATGTTGATCTTCAGCGGCAGGTTCGAACTCTGGTTCATGTAGGCCTTCTGCCCACCGGACCGTCGTGCGTAGTTCACCGTGATCCGTCGCTGCGCCCGCTCCATGAACACCACGAAAGCAGTCACCGCCAGCGCCAGGCCGAACACCATCAGCAACTTGATCAGCGACAACTCACCGTTGCTGGCCATGCCGAGCGTATGCACCACCGCCCCGGGCAGACCCGCCACGATGCCCGCGAAGATCAGCAGCGAAATGCCGTTGCCGACACCACGCTCGGTCATCTGCTCGCCAAGCCACATCAGGAACATCGTGCCGGCGGTAAGACCGACCACCGAGGACAGGATGAAGCCGAAACCGGGCGTATAAACGACCGGAGCACCACCCGCCGCGACCTGACCCTGCAGCGCCACCGCGATGCCGAACGACTGGAAAGCCGCCAGCGCCACCGTGGCATAACGCGTGTACATCGTCATCTTGCGCTTGCCCGACTCACCCTCCTTGCGGAGGCTCTGCAGGCTTGGCACCACGGAGCCCATCATCTGGAACACGATGGACGCCGAAATGTACGGAATGACGCCGAGCGCGAATACCGAGAACCGGGCCAGCGCGCCGCCAGAGAACATGTTGAACATGTCCATCAGGCCGTTGCCACTGACCAGACTGGTCATCGCCTCGGGGTTGACGCCGGGAACCGGAATGAACGAACCGAGCCGGAACACCACCAACGCACCGATCACGAAGAAGATGCGCTGGCGAAGCTCCGTGAGTTTGCCGAGCTTGCCGAGTGCGTTGCCCTTGGCTGCTGCCACCGGCCTTACTCCACGCTGCCGCCGGCAGCCTCGATGGCTGCCTTGGCGCCGGCGGTTGCCAGCAGACCAGACAACTTCACCGCGCGACCGATTTCACCCTTCAGCACGACCTTGACTCGCTTCGCGCGGCTGTTGATCAAACCAGCCTTGTGCAGCGCAACGACGTCGATCACGTCAACCTTGAGGTTGGCGAGCTGATACAGGAAAACTTCCTGGCTCTCCACCAGCTTCTTGGAACGGAAGCCGACCTTCGGCATCCGGCGATTCAGCGGCATCTGACCGCCTTCAAAACCAAACTTGTGGGTGCCGCCAGCACGGGCGTGCTGGCCCTTGTGACCACGACCGGCGGTCTTGCCCATGCCCGAACCGATGCCGCGACCAACGCGCAGACGCGTCTTGTGCGAGCCGTCGTTCGGCTTAAGTGTATTCAAATGCATGATGATTACTCCTCGACCCGGACCAGGTAATAGACCGTGTTGATCAGGCCACGAACCTGCGGGCTGTCCTTCAGCTCGCGGACATCGTTGATCTTGCCCAGACCCAGCGCCTTGACGCTGAGGCGATGACGCGCCTGCACGCCGCGCAGACCCTTGACCAGACGCACGCGCACGGTGGCGGCAGCGGTTTCGTTCTTCTTAGCCATTGCCCAACACCTCATCCAGGGTCTTGCCACGCTTGGCGGCGATCTTCTTGGGCGAGGCGACCGCCTGCAGGCCCTTGATGGTCGCGCGCACCAGGTTGATCGGGTTGCGCGAACCCACGGCCTTGGCCAGCACGTTCTTGACACCGACCACTTCCAGCACGGCACGCATGGCGCCGCCGGCGATCACGCCGGTACCTTCGGAGGCCGGCTGCATGTACACGCGAGCCGCGCCATGATTGGCCTTGACGGCGTACCACAACGTACCGTTGTTCAGTTCGATATCGACCATCTGGCGACGGGCACGCTCCATGGCCTTCGAAATGGCCACCGGCACTTCACGCGCCTTGCCATAACCAAAACCAACCTTGCCCTCGCCATCACCGACGACGGTCAGTGCGGTGAAGCTCATCTGGCGGCCGCCCTTGACGGTCTTGGCCACACGGTTGACGGCAATCAACTTTTCCAGCAGGCCGTCGGAATTTTCGCGATCGGTAGAAGACATGTTCTTTTCCATGTGCCCGGCGGACCAGGACTTTGCTTGCGGCTGAGCCGCTTGGAGTTGTAGGTGACGCGGTGGAAATCGGGACGGACCCGACCCGGTATTGCTCAGAACTTCAGACCAGCCTCACGAGCCGCCTCGGCCAGGGCCTTGATGCGACCATGGAAGCGGAAGCCGGACCGGTCGAACGCGACCGACTCGATGCCTGCTGCCATGGCGCGTTCAGCCACTGCCTTGCCCACGGCCGCCGCGGCGGCGAGATTCTTGGTGCCCTTCAGGCCTTCCGCGACCGACTTCTGCACGGTGGAGGCAGCGGCCACCACGTTCACGCCCGATGCATCGAACACCTGAGCGTAGATGTGCTGACCCGTGCGATGCACCGACAAGCGGGCAACCGCGAGCTTGCGGATGTGCGAGCGGGTGGACTTGGCGCGACGCAGGCGATTTTCGTTCTTGTTCATTTCTGTATTCCTCGAAAGCGGATCGGCATGGATGAGCTGACAAGCCCTGCTCTTACCAGGAGTGCGGCCATGAGGCCGCTTTCCACACGCAGGGACAGCGTACTAACTCATTTACGCCTTCTTGGCTTCCTTCAGGGTGATCTTCTCGCCGGAGTAGCGCACGCCCTTGCCCTTGTACGGCTCGGGTGGGCGGAAACCGCGAATCTTCGCCGCGACCTGGCCTACCGCCTGCTTGTCCGCGCCCTTGATCAGGACTTCGGTCTGCGTAGGGGTTTCGATGGTGATGCCTTCCGGCGCCTCGAAAACCACCGGATGCGAGAAGCCCAGGCTCAGGTTCAGCGACTTGCCGGCCATGGAGACGCGGTAGCCGACGCCAACCAGCTCGAGCTTGCGCTCATAGCCGGTGGAAACACCGGTGACCATGTTCGCCAGCAGCGCGCGAGCGGTGCCGCCGAACTTGTCGTCGGCGCCCTCGTCGAGGCTGATGCTCGCCACACCGTTCTCGATCGCAACGGTGACGCCGGGCAGATGATGCACGGACAAGGTGCCCTTCGGGCCTTTTACCGAGATCTGCTCGTCGTTGACGGTCAGCTCGACGCCCTTCGGCAGGGAAATGGGTTGTTTGGCAACACGTGACATCGCAGGACTCCTTATGCCACTTGGCCGATGACTTCGCCGCCCAGGCCCTTGGCGCGGGCCTGCGCATCGGTCAACAGACCAGCGGAAGTCGAGATGATCGAGATACCCAGGCCACCAAGGACCTTCGGCAGCTCGTCCTTGCCGCGATACACACGCAGGCCGGAGCGGCTGACACGGGAAATGCGCTCGATGGCCGGCTGGCCCTCGAAATACTTGAGCTTGATCTCGAGCACCGGCTTGCCTTCCTCGGCGGAAGTCTTGGCGTCGAGAATGTAGCCCTCGTTCTTGAGAAGGTCGGCAATCGCCACCTTCAGTTTCGACGACGGCATACGCACGGTCGGCTTGCCCATGGCCTGGGCATTGCGGACGCGCGTGAACAGATCGGCGATGGGATCAGTCATGCTCATGAAAACATCCTTCAGAGTGCACCGATATCCGAGAAAACCGGAAATCAATCAAATTGTGAGCTGACAAGAAGCCAGCCTGCGTTGCGCAGACCGCCGACTATAACAGCAATTTCAGGTTTTGGCGAATAGCGATGCGGTAGTCGCATCCAGCGACTGCAGCAGGAGCTGCAGCCGACCACTCGAACGCGGGAAAACCCCCGCTCCGGGTGTGGAACGTTGTTTGATTACCAGCTGGCCTTGCGCAGACCCGGCACGTCGCCGCGCATGGTGGCTTCGCGCAGCTTGTTCCGGCCCAGGCCGAACTTCGCATAGACGGCACGCGGACGGCCGGTCAGTGCGCAACGCGTACGCTGGCGAACCGGGCTCGCGTCGCGCGGCAGCTTCTGCAGTTTCGTCTGAGCTTCCATCTTCTCCTCATAGGAGGACTTCGGGCTCAGCACGATCGCCTTCAGGTCAGCGCGCTTTGCAGCGAACTTCTCGACGAGTTTGGTCCGCTTGATATCGCGGTTCACCATTGATGTCTTGGCCATGGATAACGCCTATCAGTTACGGAACGGGAAGCTGAACGCTGCCAGCAGGGCTTTCGCCTCTTCGTCGGTCTTGGCGGTGGTGGCAATGGAGATATCCATGCCGCGCAATGCGTCAACCTGGTCGAAGTCGATCTCAGGGAAAATGATCTGTTCCTTGATACCGAAATTGTAGTTGCCACGGCCGTCGAAGGCCTTCGCCGACACACCACGGAAGTCGCGCACGCGCGGCAACGAGATGTTGATCAGGCGATCCATGAACTCCCACATCTGGGCGCGGCGCAAGGTGACCTTGCAACCGATCGGCCAGCCGTCACGGATCTTGAACGAGGCCACCGAGACGCGGGCCTTGGTCGTGATCGGCTTCTGGCCCGAGAGCTTGGCCATGTCGGCCACCGCGTTCTCGAGCACCTTCTTGTTGCCGGCAGCTTCGCCCACGCCCATGTTCAGCGTGATCTTGGTGATGCGGGGAACCTGCATCACGTTCTGGTAGCCGAACTGCTCAGTGAGCTTGGCGACTACCTGCTCTTTGTAGAAATTTTCGAGGCGGGTCATGATCGTGATTCCTTACGCGTCCACGACCTCGCCAGTCGAACGGAACACGCGGACCTTGCGCCCATCTTCGAGCGTTTTGGTGCCGACGCGTTCACCCTTGTTCGTGGCGGGGTTGAACAGCTGCACATTGGAGAGATGGATCGAAGCTTCACGCTCGACGATGCCACCGGCCTGATTGGCCTGCGGATTCGGCTTGGTGTGGCGCTTGACCAGGTTCACGTTGGAGACGAATACACGATCGTCTGCAACACGCAGCACGTCGCCGCGCTGACCCTTGTTCTTGCCGGTGATCACGAGGACCTGATCACCCTTGCGGATACGGTTCATATCTTGACTCCGCTCAGAGCACTTCGGGTGCAAGCGAGACGATCTTCATGAACTTCTCGCTGCGCAGCTCGCGGGTAACCGGCCCGAAAATACGGGTACCGATCGGCTCGAGCTTGTTGTTGAGGAGGACCGCTGCGTTACCGTCGAAACGGATCAGCGAACCATCGGGACGGCGAACACCCTTGGCGGTACGAACCACCACGGCGTTGTACACCTCACCCTTCTTGACCTTGCCACGCGGAATGGCATCTTTCACGGTGACCTTGATGACGTCTCCGATCGCGGCGTAACGACGCTTGGAGCCGCCGAGCACCTTGATGCACATCAGTTCTTTCGCGCCGCTATTGTCCGCCGCGGAAAGCGTGCTTTGCATCTGGATCATGTCTGCACCCTCCCTTAGACGTTGGCGCGCGTGATGATCTCAACCACGCGGTGATGTTTGGTCTTGGACAATGGACGGCACTCGGCGATACGCACGAGGTCACCCTCGTTCGCGCCCAGGTCGTCCTGCGCATGCAGCTTGGTCGACCGGCGAATGATCTTGCCGAGCAGCCAATGCTGCACCTGACGCTCGATCAGGACGGTAACCGTCTTGTCCATCTTGTTGCTGGTGACGCGGCCCTCGAGGGTACGCGCCTGCTTCGCTTCTGCTTGAATCTGGTTGTCGCTCATGTCGGCCGTCCCTTACTTCTTGCTGCCGAGCACGAACTTCGTGCGGGCGATGTCGCGCCGAACGCGGCGCAGCTGGTGCGGCTGGGTGAGCTGGCCGGAACCCTTTTGCATGCGCAGGTTGAACTGCTCCTTGCGCAGGTCCAGCAGATGCTGCTTCAGCTCGTCGGCCGACTGGTTATTGATATCTTTGCTGGCCATCACATCACCGCCCGGGTCACAAACTGGGTCTGCACCGAGAGCTTGGCGGCGGCCAGGCGGAACGCCTCGCGTGCCGTCGGCTCATCGACGCCCTCGATTTCATAAAGCATGCGACCAGGCTGGATCGGCGCGACCCAGAACTCGACGCTGCCCTTGCCCGCGCCCATGCGGACTTCGATCGGCTTCTTGGTGACCGGCTTGTCGGGGAACACACGGATCCACAACTTGCCGCCACGCTTGACGAAGCGGGTGATGCAACGACGTGCGGCTTCGATCTGACGCGCGGTGAGCGCGCCGTGAGTCGTCGCCTTCAGGCCGTACTCGCCAAAGCTGACGAGGTTGGAGCACTGGGCCAGACCGTCGTTGCGGCCCTTGAACTGCTTGCGGTACTTGGTTCGCTTAGGTTGCAACATGGCAACTCTCCTTACTTCGCAGACCGCTCGCGGCGGCCGTCACCGGCCTCGCGACGCGAATCATTACGACGACCTTCGCCACCTTCGCGGCGCGGCTGCGACGGCTCGTCCTTCGACTCCTGGCTGGCAGCGGCCAGATCGAAGATCTCGCCCTTGTAGATCCAGACCTTGATGCCGATGATGCCGTAGGTGGTTTTCGCCTCGGCCGTGCCGTAATCGATATCCGCACGCAGGGTGTGCAGCGGCACGCGACCTTCGCGGGCCCACTCGGACCGGGCAATCTCGGCACCGTTCAGACGACCGGACACGTTGATCTTGATGCCCAGCGCACCCAGACGCATCGCGTTGCCGACCGAGCGCTTCATCGCGCGGCGGAACATGATGCGGCGCTCCAGCTGCTGCGCGATGGACTCGGCCACCAGCTGCGCGTCCAGCTCGGGCTTGCGCACTTCATTGACGTTGATGTGCGTCGGAACGCCCATCATGTCGCTGACTTCCTTGCGCAACTTCTCGATATCCTCGCCCTTCTTGCCGATCACCACGCCCGGACGGGCGGTGTGGATCGTCACCCGAGCGGTCTTGGCCGGACGCTCGATCTGGATGCGGGAGATACCGGCAGCAGCCAGCTTCTTCTTCAGCATGTCGCGCACTTTGATGTCGGCCACGAGATACTTGGCGTAATCGCGCTTGTTGGCGAACCACTTCGAGTTCCAGTCCTTGGCAATGCCGAGGCGGATACCGGTGGGATGAACTTTATGACCCATCGTCTCTATCCTCGGTCAGTTACCAACAACCACAGTGATGTGGCTGGTGCGCTTGATAATGCGCGAACCGCGGCCTTTGGCGCGGGCATGCATGCGTTTCATCGCCGGACCTTCGTCAACGAAGATGCTGGCCACTTTCAACTCGTCGACATCGGCGCCGAGATTGTTCTCGGCGTTGGCGACGGCCGACAGCAGCACCTTGCGGACAAGGTGAGCAGCCTTCTTGTTGGTGAAGGTGAGCACGTCGCTGGCCCGGCCCACGGGAAGCCCGCGGACGAGATCAGCCACCAGGCGTGCCTTTTGCGCCGAGATGCGGGCGCCACGCAGGATCGCTTTGGCTTCAGTGCTCATCACTTGCCCTTCTTGTCGCCGACATGGCCTTTGAACGTGCGGGTCACCGCGAACTCGCCGAGCTTGTGCCCGACCATGTTCTCGTTGATCAGAACGGGCACGTGCTGGCGGCCGTTGTGGATGGCGATGGTCAAGCCGACCATTTCCGGCAGGATCATCGAACGACGCGACCAGGTCTTGATCGGGCGCTTGTTGTTGGCGGAAACCGCAGCTTCCACCTTCTTTACGAGATGAAGGTCGACGAACGGACCTTTCTTCAAAGAGCGAGGCATGTCGGCTTCCTGTTACTTGGTGCGACGACGCACGATGAACTGCTGCGTGCGCTTGTTGTTACGGGTCTTGTAACCCTTGGCCGGCGTGCCCCAGGGGCTGACCGGATGACGACCGCCGGAGGTCTTGCCTTCACCACCACCGTGCGGATGGTCGACCGGGTTCATCACCACACCGCGAACGGTCGGGCGGATACCCAGCCAGCGCTTCGCGCCAGCCTTGCCGAGCTTCTTCAGGCTGTGCTCGCCGTTGCCGACTTCACCGATGGTGGCGCGGCAATCGACCGAGACGCGACGCATCTCGCCGGAGCGCAGACGCAACGTGGCATAGCCGGACTCGCGGGCGACCAGCTGCACCGAAGCGCCGGCACTGCGGGCGATCTGTGCACCCTTGCCGGGACGCAGCTCGATGCAATGGATCGTGCTGCCCATCGGGATGTTGCGCAGCTGCAGGCAGTTGCCGGCCTTGATCGGCGCATCACGACCAGACACCAGGCGATCGTCCACCTGCACACCCTTCGGCGCGATGATGTAACGACGCTCGCCATCGGCGTAGCACAGCAACGCAATATGCGCGGTGCGGTTCGGATCGTACTCGATGCGCTCGACACGGGCGGCGATGCCTTCCTTGTCACGCTTGAAGTCGATGATGCGGTAATGCTGCTTGTGACCGCCGCCGCGATGACGCACGGTGATGCGGCCATGATGATTGCGACCGCCGGTCTTGGACTGCGACTCGGTCAACGCCGCGAACGGCGCGCCCTTGTACAGGCCTTCCGTCTTGACGCTGACCGCGTCACGGCGACCCGGCGAGGTCGGCTTGTGGTTGATTAGTGCCATCTCACAGAACTCCTGGCTCAGGCCTTGGCGGCGACGTCGATGGTCTGGCCATCGGCAAGACGCACGTAGGCCTTGCGCTTGCCCTGGCGGCTGCCAGCGCGTTGACGGAAGGCTTTGACCTTGCCCTTGGTGTTGACGAGGTTGACCTGCTTGACGGTGACGTCAAACAGCTTCTCCACGGCAGCGCGGACATCGGCCTTGGTCGCGGTCGGGGCGACCACGAATACGTACTGGTTATGCTCGGCCAGCCGCGCCGATTTCTCGGAGATGTGCGGCGCGCGCAGCGTGTCGAGAATGCGTTCGTTGTTCATGCCAGCCACTCCTCGACCTTCTTCACGGCGTCAACCGTCATCACCACGTGGTCGGAACCGACCAGGCTGACCGGGTTCAGACCCATCACGTCCAGCACGTGGATGTAGGGAATGTTCCGCGCGGCCAGGAAGACCGACTCGGACGCATCCTCGGACACCAGCAGCACGCGACCGGTAACTTCCAGCTCGGCCAGCTTGGCGACCATCGCCGAAGTCTTCGGCGTCTCGATGCCGAAGCTCTCGACGACCTTCAGGCGATCCTGCCGGATCAGCTCGGAAAAGATCGAGCGGATTGCGACACGGTAGGCCTTGCGGTTGACCTTCTGCTCGTAACTGCGGGGCTTGGCTGCGAAGGTGCGGCCACCACCGACGAAGATCGGCGCACGGTAATCACCGTGACGGGCGCCGCCGCCCTTCTGCTTCTTGAACTTCTTGGTGGTACCGGACATCTCGCCGCGCGACAGCTGCGACTGGGTGCCGGCACGACCGGCCGCCTGATAGGCGACAACAACTTGGTGGACCAGGGCCTTCTTGTACTCACCGCCGAACACTTCGTCCGACACGTTGAGCGACTTGGCGCCAATGACATTCAGTTCCATGGCGGTCTCCTCAACCCTTCATCGTCGGGCGGATGATGACGTCGCCACCGGTAGCACCCGGTACCGCGCCCTTCACCGCAATCAGGTGACGCTCGGCGTCGACCTTGACCACTTCCAGACCCTGCTGCGTGCGATTGACCGCACCCATGTGGCCGGACATCTTCTTGCCCGGAAACACGCGACCTGGAGTCTGACGCTGACCAATGGAACCCGGCGCGCGATGCGACAGCGAGTTACCGTGGGTGGCGTCACCCATCTTGAAGTTCCAGCGCTTGATCGTGCCCTGGAAGCCCTTGCCTTTCGACACGCCGGCGACGTCGACGATCTGACCGACGGTGAACACGTCATCGGCCTTGATCTCGCTGCCCACGGTGTACTTGCCGAGATCGTCGGCAGACACGCGGAACTCCCACAAGCCACGACCCGGCTCAACCTTCGCCTTCGCGTAATGACCCTTCAGCGGCTGCGTCAACAGGTTCGCGCGCTTGGAACCCGCGGAAACCTGGACGGCGCTGTAGCCATCGTTATCGTCCGTCTTCAACTGCGTCACCCGGTTCGGCGTCGCTTCAATCAGCGTCACCGGAATCGAGCGGCCATCTTCAGTGAAGAGTCGGCTCATGCCGCATTTGCGGCCAACCAATCCGATACTCATATTCGTATCCTGTCTGTCGCTCAACCGAGCTTGATCTGAACATCGACGCCAGCGGCGAGATCAAGCTTCATGAGCGCGTCCACGGTCTTGTCGTTCGGGTCGACGATATCGAGCACACGCTTGTGCGTACGAGTCTCGTACTGGTCGCGTGCATCCTTGTCGACGTGCGGCGACGTCAGAATGGTGTAACGCTCGATCTTGGTCGGGAGCGGGATCGGGCCGAGTACCGTGGCACCCGTGCGCTTTGCCGTCTCGACGATCTCGCTGGCGGAGCGGTCGATCAGACGATGATCGTACGCTTTCAGCCGAATCCGAATCTTCTGGTTCGCCATAACCGTGTCCTGTTGTCTAAAGAACGTAATGTGAAACGAAACGGCTTCTCACCGCTCCGCACTACCCTTTGCCACCACTTCGGCGCCGCCCGTGTCTGGCGCGACACCTTCAAAAACGCCAGGCGAGCATGAGTCAGCTCGCCTGGCACTATCCGAATCTCGCGCAAAAGGACGTGTCAACAGGACTTGTCCTGCGATCACGTCAACTTGCGAGGGCCGATCCACGGCCAGCGAACTCGAAGCACATCCTGCGCCTCATTTCGCGGTAGGTCGGCCAGAAATACATCTGGCTGACAAGTGAGCTGCGAAGTATACCTGTAAATCTTGGTTTAGTGAAGGGGTGCGTGATCGATTCGATCTGCGACCGCTTCCCCGGCGTTGTCCGACCCCGTGGGTCGGATCAACAGCGGGAGTTATCCCGGCAGCACGCTGCCGGGATAACGGATATTACTTGATGACCTTGGCCACCACGCCGGCGCCGACGGTGCGGCCGCCTTCGCGGATCGCGAAGCGCAGACCTTCGTCCATCGCGATCGGGTGGATCAGGCTCACCACCATCTTCACGTTGTCGCCCGGCATCACCATCTCCACGCCTTCCGGCAGCTGGCAGGCGCCCGTCACGTCGGTCGTACGGAAGTAGAACTGCGGACGATAGCCCTTGAAGAACGGCGTATGACGACCACCCTCGTCCTTCGACAGCACATACACCTCGGCCTCGAAGTCGGTGTGCGGGTTGATCGTGCCCGGCTTGGCCAGCACCTGGCCACGCTCCACGTCGTCACGCTTCAGACCGCGCAGCAGCAGGCCGGCGTTGTCGCCTGCGCGACCTTCGTCCAGCAGCTTGCGGAACATTTCCACGCCGGTGACCGTGGTCTTCTGCGTGTCGCGGATGCCGACCACTTCGATTTCGTCGCCCACCTTGATGATGCCGCGCTCGATACGACCGGTCACCACGGTGCCGCGACCGGAGATCGAGAACACGTCTTCCACCGGCATCAGGAACGGGCGGTCGATGACGCGCACCGGCTCCGGAATGTAGCTGTCCAGCGCGTCCACCAGCTTGATGATCGACGGCACGCCGATCTCGCTCTGGTCGCCTTCCAGCGCCATGCGGGCCGAACCGTGGATCATCGGGGTGTCGTCGCCCGGGAAGTCGTACTTGGTCAGCAGCTCGCGCACTTCCATCTCGACCAGCTCGAGCAGCTCGGCGTCGTCCACCAGGTCCGCCTTGTTCAGGTAGACCACGATGAACGGCACACCGACCTGACGCGACAGCAGGATGTGCTCGCGCGTCTGCGGCATCGGGCCGTCCGCGGCCGAGCACACCAGGATCGCGCCGTCCATCTGCGCCGCACCGGTGATCATGTTCTTCACATAGTCAGCATGGCCCGGGCAGTCCACGTGCGCGTAATGACGCATCGGCGACTCGTATTCCACGTGGGCGGTCGAGATCGTGATGCCGCGCGCCTTCTCTTCCGGCGCCGCGTCGATCGCGCTGTAATCCTTGAACTCGCCGCCAAAACGTTCCGCACCGACCTTCGTCAGCGCTGCCGTCAGCGTCGTCTTGCCGTGATCCACGTGACCAATCGTGCCGACGTTGACGTGCGGCTTGGTGCGTTCGAATTTACCCTTTGCCATGACTCAAACCTCTGAGGGAACTTAAATTTGATAATGCGTCCACGGAGGGGCGCCGTTGGAGATCGCTGCCGCAAGCAGCCGCGACCTGATCCTTGCTACCGCGATCACAAAGATCGCACGGCTTACGCCTTTTTCATCACCTGTTCGGCGACGTTGGTCGGCGCCTCGGCATAGTGATCGAATTCCATGGTGAAGGTGGCCCGGCCCTGCGTCAGTGAGCGAATCGTGGTTGCATAACCAAACATTTCGCCCAGCGGGACTTCAGCATTGATGGTCTTGCCCGACGGCGTGTCTTCCTGGCCGGTGAGCATGCCGCGACGCTTGCTGATGTCGCCCATCACGTCACCCATGTAGTCTTCAGGCGTGACGATCTCGACCTTCATGATCGGCTCGAGCAATACCGGACTGGCCTTGTTGAAGCCCTGCTTGAACGCCATCGATGCAGCGAGCTTGAACGCCATTTCCGACGAGTCAACGTCATGGTAGGAACCGAAGACCAGCTTGGCCTTCACGTTCACCACCGGGAAACCGGCCAGCGGACCGCTGGTGATGGTCTCGCGCAGACCCTTTTCGATCGACGGAATGAATTCCTTCGGAATCACGCCACCGGTGATGTCGTTGATGAACAGGAAATCATCCTTGATCGTCGCGGCGATCTTCTCGTCAGCACGATCAGCAGCGCTGATCGGCGACATCTCGATCACGACGTGACCGTATTGGCCCTTGCCGCCGGACTGCTTGGCATGCTTGTAGTCCGACTTGACGTCGCTGGTACGAATCGTCTCGCGGTAAGCCACCTGCGGCTTGCCGACGTTCGCCTCGACGTTGAACTCGCGACGCATGCGGTCGACCAGGATGTCCAGGTGCAGCTCGCCCATGCCGGAGATGATGGTCTGACCGGATTCCTCGTCGGTACGCACCCGGAACGACGGATCTTCCGCAGCCAGACGACCCAGCGCAATACCCATCTTTTCCTGGTCCGACTTGGTCTTCGGCTCCACCGCCATCGAGATCACCGGCTCAGGAAACACCATGCGCTCCAGCGTGATGATGTGCTCCTGCGAGCACAGCGTATCGCCGGTCGTGACGTCCTTCAGGCCGACTGCGGCAGCGATGTCGCCGGCGCACACTTCCTTCAGCTCGTGACGCTCGTTGGCATGCATCTGCAGGATGCGGCCGACGCGCTCTTTCTTGCTCTTGACCGGGTTGTACACGGCGTCGCCGGAATTCAGCGTGCCGGAATAAACGCGGAAGAACGTCAACGAACCGACGAACGGATCGGTCATGATCTTGAACGCCAGCGCGGAGAACGGCGCCTTGTCGTCAGCCGGACGGCTCGCCTCTTTCTCATCCTCGTCGATACCGGCAACCGGCGGACGATCGGCCGGCGAAGGCAGCAACTGCACGACGGCGTCGAGCATGGCCTGCACGCCCTTGTTCTTGAACGCGGTACCGCAGAACACCGGGATGATCTCGTTGGCCAGCGTACGCTGGCGCAGACCGGCGATGACTTCCGCCTCGCTCAGATCACCACCTTCCAGATACTTGTTCATCAGCTCTTCGGTGGCTTCCGCCGCCGACTCGACCATGAACGCATGCGCCTCGGCAGCAACCTCGGCCAACTCCGCCGGAATCTCGCGGTATTCGAACTTCATGCCCTGGGATTCCATGTCCCAGATGATCGCCTTCATCTTGAGCAGGTCGACCACGCCCTCGAAACCGTCCTCGGCACCGATCGGCACCTGCATCGGCACCGGGTTGGCACCCAGACGCGCTTTCAGCTGGCTGACCACTTTGTCGAAGTTGGCACCGGTGCGATCCATCTTGTTGACGAACGCGAGACGCGGCACCTTGTACTTGTTGGCCTGGCGCCATACGGTCTCGGACTGCGGCTGAACGCCACCGACCGCACACAACACGAACACCGCGCCGTCGAGCACGCGCAGGGAACGCTCGACCTCGATGGTGAAGTCGACGTGTCCCGGGGTGTCGATGATGTTGAAGCGGTGCTGCTCCATGGAACCATCCATGCCTTTCCAGAACGCCGTCGTTGCCGCCGACGTAATGGTGATGCCGCGCTCCTGCTCCTGCTCCATCCAGTCCATCGTGGCTGCACCGTCATGCACCTCGCCAATCTTGTGACTGACACCGGTGTAGAACAGAATGCGCTCGGTCGTGGTGGTCTTGCCGGCATCGATGTGGGCCATGATGCCGAAGTTGCGATAGCGCGCGATGGGAGTGGTACGTGCCATGGATATCTACCTGTGTCGGGCGACCCTGCCCAGGATTCACGCAGCCATCCGGCTGCAGCTTTTATGAAAAGTCCGGCATGGGCGCCGGATCCTTTTTGCCGTCGTGGCGAGGCGAGAAGCCGTCAACCAGCCCGGGCCGCCACGAAGGGCGGCACGCGGGCGCCGCACTTACCAGCGGTAGTGCGAGAAGGCCTTGTTGGCCTCGGCCATGCGGTGTGTTTCTTCACGCTTCTTGGCGGCGCCGCCGCGACTCTCCGAAGCTTCCAGCAACTCCGCAGCCAGCTTGCGCGGCATCGAGGTCTCGCCACGCTTGCGCGCCGCATCAATGACCCAGCGCATGGCCAGCGCCATGCGGCGACCCGGACGCACTTCGACCGGCACCTGGTAGGTCGCGCCACCAACACGGCGGGACTTCACCTCGACCGCCGGAGCGATGTTGTTCAGCGCCTTCTCGACCAGAGCCACCGGCTCGGCATTCTTTTCGCCAATATGCTGCAGGGCACCGTAGACGATGCTTTCAGCGACCGACTTCTTGCCACTCTTCATCACCATGTTGATGAAACGGGCGATCAGCTGGCTGCCGTGCTTGGGATCCGGGAGAACCAGACGGGCGGGATGTGAACCTTTACGCGACATGTTTGTTGTCCGTTATTTTCGCGGACATTCCTGCCCGCCTGTAAAGCGGCCAGCGAGGGCCGCGCGACATTACTTCTTCGGGCGCTTGGCGCCGTACTTCGAGCGCGACTGGCGGCGCTTGGTGACACCGGCGCAGTCCAGACTGCCGCGCACCGTGTGGTAACGCACACCGGGCAGGTCCTTGACACGACCGCCGCGGATCAGCACCACCGAGTGCTCCTGCAGATTGTGACCTTCGCCACCGATGTAGCTGATGACCTCGAAACCATTGGTCAGGCGCACTTTGGCAACCTTGCGCAAGGCCGAGTTCGGCTTCTTCGGGGTGGTCGTGTAAACGCGGGTGCAAACACCACGACGCTGCGGACTGCTCTGCAGAGCCGGCGACCCGCTCTTGTAGGTCTTGGGGCTGCGCGACTTGCGCACCAACTGATTGACTGTCGTCATGCGTAGCTGTTCCTGAAAACATAAAGGCAGCCCGATCAAGCTCGGTCTGCCAAGAAGCGGGAATTTAACATGAGCAGCCTGCCATAGGCAAGCCAACGCTCAGCCGTCCTGGACCCGAACACGAGGTGCGTCCATGCACCTCATTTCGTATGTCAGCGAGTAGCGCCCTGGATGGGCTTACTCGTCACCACCGTTTTCACTGCCGACCGGGGCCTCGATGAATGAGGCTGCAGACGCGGAACTGGAGAGAGTCTCCAGCTCTGTGGCGGTCAAACCACCCCGGCGACGACGCGATGCGTGGTACGCCAAGCCTGTACCTGCCGGAATAAGACGGCCGACAATAACATTTTCCTTCAGACCGCGCAAGGTATCACGCGTACCACGAACCGCCGCCTCGGTAAGAACGCGGGTGGTTTCCTGGAACGAGGCGGCCGAAATGAACGACTCGGTGGCCAGCGAAGCCTTGGTGATACCCAGCAGAATCGACTGGTACTCGGCTGGACGCTCACCCTTCGCTTCCGCACGGGCGTTTTCGCCGTTGATGCGCACACGCTCGATCTGCTCGCCACGGAGATAGTGGCTGTCGCCCGGCTCAACGATCTCGACCTTGCGCAGCATCTGGCGAATGATCGCCTCGATGTGCTTGTCGTTGATCTTCACGCCCTGCAGGCGGTACACGTCCTGGATTTCCTTGACCAGGTACGAGGCCAGCGGCTCCACGCCCAGCAACCGCAGGATGTCATGCGGACTCGGCTCGCCGTCGACGACGGTTTCGCCCTTCTCCACATGTTCGCCTTCAAACACGATGACCTGACGCCACTTGGGAATCAGCTCCTCGTGCTCGTTGCCGTCGACGTCCTTGATCACCAGGCGCTGCTTGCCCTTGGTGTCCTTGCCGAAGCTGATGATGCCGGAGCGCTCGGCAAGGATCGCCGGCTCCTTCGGCTTGCGCGCCTCGAACAGGTCGGCCACGCGCGGCAGACCACCGGTGATGTCGCGGGTCTTCGAGCTTTCCTGCGGGATACGGGCAACCACGTCGCCCACGCCCACTTCCGCACCGTTCTGGATCGATACGATCGCGCCGGCCGGCAGGAAGTACTGCGCAGCAATGTCGGTACCCGGCAGCTTCAGCTCGCGGCCCTTGGCATCTTCCAGGCGCACGATTGGACGCAGATCCTTCGCCTGCGCGCCGCGACGCTTCGGATCGGTGACCACCGCCGACTCCAGGCCGGTCAGTTCGTCGGTCTGGCTCTGCACGGTGACGCCATCGAGGAAGTCGATGAAGCGCACCACGCCGGCCACCTCGGTGACGATCGGATGGGTATGCGGATCCCAGTTGGCCACGGTCTGGCCCGGCTTGACCGGCGCACCGTCCTTGACCGCGATGGTGGCGCCGTAAGGCACCTTGTAACGCTCGCGCTCGCGGCCGCTGGCGTCGATCACGCTCAGTTCGCCCGAACGGGACACCGCAACCAGGTGACCCTGCTTGTGCTGCACTGACTTCAGGTTATTGTACTTCAGCGAGCCGGTGGTCTTCACCGTCACGTTGTCCACCGCTGCCGCACGCGACGCCGCACCACCGATGTGGAAGGTACGCATGGTCAGCTGGGTACCGGGTTCACCGATCGACTGCGCGGCAACCACACCCACGGCCTCACCCATGTTGACCAGATGACCGCGGGCCAGATCGCGGCCGTAGCAGAACTTGCAGACGCCATGCTCGGCTTCGCAAGTAATCGGCGACCGCACCTTGATCAGCTGCACGCCGGCCTTGTCGAGCTTCTCGACCAGGGCCTCGTTGAGCAGGGTGTCGCGGGTGACGATCGGCTCATCGTCGTCGCCAGGGGCATAGACGTCCTCGACTACCACGCGGCCCAGCACGCGCTCGCGCAACGGCTCGACCACGTCGCCGCCTTCGACGATCGGCTGCATGAGCACGCCGTTCTCGGTGCCGCAGTCGTCCATCGTGATGACCACGTCCTGCGCCACGTCGACCAAGCGACGGGTCAGGTAACCGGAGTTCGCCGTCTTCAACGCGGTATCCGCCAGGCCCTTTCGAGCACCGTGGGTCGAGTTGAAGTACTGCAGCACGTTCAGGCCTTCGCGGAAGTTGGCCTTGATCGGGGTCTCGATGATCGAGCCGTCCGGACGCGCCATCAGGCCGCGCATGCCGGCCAGCTGACGAATCTGCGCCACGGAACCACGGGCGCCGGAGTCGGCCATGATGTACAGCGAGTTCATCGACTTCTGGTTGACCATCTTGCCGTCGGCATCTTTCACCTTTTCGACGCCGATGCCGTCGATCATCGCCTTGGCCACCAGTTCACTGGTACGCGACCAGATGTCGACCACCTTGTTGTAGCGCTCGCCGGCCGTGACCAGACCCGACTGGTATTGCTGCTGGATCTCGACGACTTCCTTCTCGGCCTCTTCCAGGATCGGCTTCTTCTCGGCCGGAATCAGCATGTCATCGATGCCGATCGAAATGCCCGAACGGGTCGCGTAGCGATAGCCGGCATACATCAGTTGATCGGCGAACACGACAGTGTCCTTCAACCCCAGCAAACGGTAGCTGGAGTTGATCAGGCGCGAGATGTTCTTCTTGGTCAGCTCGGTGTTGGCCAGTTCGAACGGCAAGCCTTCCGGCAGGATTTCCGCCAGCAGGGCGCGACCGACCGTGGTATCCACGATCTTGGTCTCCTGCGTCCGGGTGCCGTCTTCGGCGATGTGCACCAGTTTCATGCGCACCTTGACCTTGGCATGCAGCTCCACGGCACGATTGTCGTAGGCGCGGCGCGCCTCGCCAATGCCGGAGAACACCATGCCGGTACCCTTGACGTTGATCAGCTCGCGAGTCAGGTAATACAGGCCCAGCACCACGTCCTGCGTCGGCACGATGATCGGCTCGCCGTTGGCTGGCGACAGGATGTTGTTGGTCGACATCATCAAGGTGCGCGCTTCGAGCTGCGCCTCGATCGAAAGCGGCACGTGGACGGCCATCTGGTCACCGTCGAAGTCGGCGTTGAATGCCGTACAGACGAGCGGATGCAGCTGGATCGCCTTGCCTTCGATCAGCTTCGGCTCGAACGCCTGGATGCCGAGGCGATGCAGGGTCGGCGCACGGTTCAGCAGCACCGGATGCTCGCGGATCACCTCTTCGAGGATGTCCCATACCTGGGCCTCTTCGCGCTCGACCAACTTCTTCGCCGCCTTGATGGTGGTGGCTTCGCCACGCGCCTGCAGCTTGGCGAAGATGAACGGCTTGAACAGCTCAAGCGCCATCTTCTTCGGCAGACCGCACTGGTGCAGGCGCAGGGTCGGACCGACCACGATCACCGAACGGCCGGAGTAGTCCACGCGCTTGCCAAGCAGGTTCTGGCGGAAGCGGCCCTGCTTGCCCTTGATCATGTCGGCGAGCGACTTCAGCGCGCGCTTGTTGGTGCCGGTGATGGCACGGCCGCGACGGCCGTTGTCGAGCAGCGCATCGACCGATTCCTGCAGCATGCGCTTTTCGTTGCGCACGATGATGTCCGGCGCATTGAGTTCGAGCAGACGCTTCAGGCGGTTGTTGCGGTTGATCACGCGACGGTACAGATCGTTCAGATCGGAGGTGGCGAAACGGCCGCCATCCAGCGGCACCAGCGGACGCAGGTCCGGCGGCAGCACCGGCAGCACGGTCAGCACCATCCACTCCGGCTTGTTGCCGGATTCCAGGAACGCCTCGATCAGCTTCACGCGCTTGGTCAGCCGCTTCAGCTTGGTCTCGGAGTTGGTGGAGGTGATCTCTTCCTTCAGGCGAATGACTTCGCCCGGCAGGTCGAGCGATTTCAGCAGGTGGAACACCGCCTCGGCACCCATGCGGGCGTCGAACTCGTCGCCGTGCTCTTCGGTCGCTTCCAGGTACTGGTCTTCGCTGAGCAGTTGGCCGCGCTCGAGCGCGGTCATGCCCGGATCGATCACCACGAAGGCTTCGAAGTACAGGATGCGCTCGATGTCGCGCAGGGTCATGTCCAGCATCAGGCCGATGCGCGACGGCAGCGACTTGAGGAACCAGATGTGCGCGGTCGGGCTGGCCAACTCGATGTGGCCCATGCGCTCGCGGCGCACCTTGGCCAGCGTCACTTCCGTGCCGCACTTTTCGCACACGACGCCACGATGCTTCATGCGCTTGTACTTGCCGCACAGGCACTCGTAGTCCTTCACCGGGCCGAAGATCGCGGCGCAGAACAGGCCGTCACGTTCCGGCTTGAAGGTACGGTAGTTGATCGTCTCCGGTTTCTTCACTTCGCCGTACGACCACGAACGGATCAGCTCCGGCGAGGCCAGCGCGATCTTGATCGCGTCGAAGTCCGGCGTGGCGCGTTGCTGATTGAAGAGGTTGAGCAGGTCTTTCATTTGAATCTCCGGTCGGAGCAAATTCTTGATGTCGAGGTCCGCGATTCGAACAAGCGAAGCGTGCGGAATCCGGAATCGGGGTCAGGTCTGCTTCTGCAAATCCCGAATCCCGTATTCCGGATCCCGTCGATCACTTGACCTCTTCCAGATCGATGTTGATGGCGAGCGAGCGGATTTCCTTCACCAGCACGTTGAAGGATTCCGGCATGCCTGCCGACATCTCGTGGTTGCCGTCGACGATGTTCTTGTACATCTGGTTGCGGCCCTGCACGTCATCGGACTTCACCGTCAGCATTTCCTGCAGGGTGTAGGCCGCGCCATAGGCTTCCAGCGCCCAGACTTCCATTTCGCCGAAGCGCTGGCCGCCGAACTGCGCCTTGCCGCCCAGCGGCTGCTGGGTGACCAGCGAGTACGGGCCGGTGGAGCGCGCATGCATCTTGTCGTCAACCAGATGGTTGAGCTTCAGGTAATGCATGTAGCCCACGGTGACCGGACGATCGAACGCCTCGCCGGTGCGGCCGTCGTACAGCGTGGTCTGGCCCGACTCGGGCAGATCCGCCAGCTTCAGCATCGCCTTGATCTCGGTCTCTTCCGCACCGTCGAACACAGGCGTCGCCATCGGCACGCCTTCCTGCAGGTTGGTGGCGAGCGTGAAGATCTCCTTGTCGGTGAGCGACTTCAGGTCGACGTACTGCACGGCACCGGCGACATGGGTGTTGTAGATCTGGTCGAGGAACTCGCGGATCTTGGCGACCTTCTCCTGCGCTTCGAGCATCTTCTGGATCTTCTTGCCCAGGCCCTTGGCGGCCCAGCCCAGATGGACTTCCAGAATCTGCCCGATGTTCATGCGCGACGGCACGCCCAGCGGGTTCAGCACGATGTCGACCGGCACGCCGTCGGCGGAGTACGGCATGTCCTCGACCGGCACCACGTTGGAGACCACGCCCTTGTTGCCGTGGCGACCAGCCATCTTGTCACCCGGCTGGATGCGGCGCTTCACGGCCAGGAACACCTTGACCATCTTCAGCACGCCCGGTGCCAGATCGTCGCCCTGGGTGATCTTGCCCTGCTTCTCCTTGAAGCGCTTGTCGAACTCTTCCTTGTGACGCTTGACCTGGTCGGCCGCGCGCTCGAGGAACTCGGTGACGTCCTCGTCCTTGACGTTGATCTTGAACCAGTCGTCCTTTTTCAGGCCGTCCAGGTAGGCGTCGGTGATCTCGGTGCCGCGCTTGAGACCGCCCGGGCCGCTCATCGCGGATTTGCCGACCAGCTGGGTGCGCATGCGGCTGTAGATGGCGCCTTCGAGGATGCGGAACTGGTCGTCCAGATCCTTGCGGATCCGCTTGACCTCGGTTTCCTCGATCTGCTTGGCGCGCTTGTCCTTCTCGATGCCGTCGCGGGTGAACACCTGCACATCGATGACGGTGCCGTCCATGCCCGGCGGCACGCGCAAGGACGAGTCCTTCACGTCAGACGCCTTCTCGCCGAAGATCGCGCGCAGCAGCTTCTCTTCCGGCGTCAGCTGGCTCTCGCCCTTGGGCGTGACCTTGCCGACCATGATGTCGCCGGCCTTCACCTCGGCACCGATGTAGACGATGCCCGACTCGTCCAGACGCGCCAGCGCCTGTTCGCCCACGTTCGGGATGTCGGCGGTGATTTCCTCGGCGCCCAGCTTGGTGTCGCGCGCGATGCAGGACAGCTCCTCGATGTGGATCGAGGTGTAACGGTCTTCCTGCACGACGCGCTCGGAGAGCAGGATCGAGTCTTCGAAGTTGTAGCCGTTCCACGGCATGAAGGCGATCAGCATGTTCTGACCGAGCGCGAGCTCGCCCAGGTCGGTCGACGAACCGTCGGCCAGCGTGTCGCCCTTCGCCACCACGTCACCCACGTTGACCAGCGGACGCTGATTGAGGTTGGTGTTCTGGTTGGAGCGGGTGTACTTGGTCAGCGTGTAGATGTCGACGCCGGCGTCGTTGTCGCCGACCTCTTCCTCGTTCACGCGCACCACGATACGCGCCGCGTCGACCTGGTCGATCACGCCGCCGCGCTTGGCGGAGACGATGACGCCCGAATCGCGAGCCACCGCGCGCTCGATGCCGGTACCCACCAGCGGGGTCTGCGAGCGCAGGGTCGGCACGGCCTGACGCTGCATGTTCGCGCCCATCAGTGCGCGGTTCGCATCGTCGTGCTCGAGGAACGGCACCAGCGCCGCCGCCACCGACACGGTCTGCATCGGCGAGACGTCCATGTAATCCACTTCGGACGCCGGGCGCAGCTCGGATTCGCCACGGAAACGGCAGGACACGAAGTCCTCGACGAAACCGCCATGCTTGTCCAGCGGCGAGTTCGCCTGGGCGATCACGTGATCGCCTTCCTCGATCGCCGACAGGTAATCGACCTTGTCGGTGACCTTGCCGCCAGCCACCTTGCGGTACGGCGTCTCGAGGAAGCCGTACGAGTTGGTGCGGGCATACACGGCCAGCGAGTTGATCAGGCCGATGTTCGGGCCTTCCGGCGTCTCGATGGTGCACACGCGGCCGTAATGGGTGGGATGGACGTCGCGCACTTCGAAGCCGGCGCGTTCGCGGGTCAGGCCGCCCGGCCCAAGCGCTGAAACGCGACGCTTGTGCGTCACTTCCGACAGCGGGTTGTTCTGGTCCATGAACTGCGACAGCTGCGAGGAGCCGAAGAACTCCTTCACCGCCGCCGCCACCGGCTTGGCGTTGATCAGGTCCTGCGGGGTCAGGCCATCGGCCTCGGCCAGCGACAGGCGCTCGCGCACCGCACGCTCCACCCGGACCAGGCCGATGCGGAAGGTGTTCTCGGCCATCTCGCCAACCGAACGCACGCGACGGTTGCCCAGGTGATCGATGTCGTCGACGGTGCCATGACCGTTCTTGATGTCGATCAGCACCTTGAGCACGTCGAGGATGTCGGACGATTCGCCCTGCTCCTTGACCAGCAGCTGGGACGCCTCTTCCTTGCGCTCGCTGAAGTACTTGTGGTCGTACAGCACACCCGGACCGAGGATTTCCTTGCGGCCCACGCGGCGGTTGAACTTCATCCGGCCCACACTCGACAGGTCGTAGCGGTCGAAGGTGAAAAACAGGTTGAAGAACAGGTTCTGCGCGGCATCCTTGGTCGGCGGCTCGCCCGGACGCATCATGCGATAGATTTCCACCAGCGCTTCAAGCGGCGTCTTGGTGTTGTCGATGCGCAAGGTGTGCGAGATGTAGGCGCCACGATCGAGGTCGTTGACGTACAGCGTCGGCACGGTCTCGATACCGGCCTTGCGGAACGCTTCCAGTTGCTCGGCGGTGATCTCGTCGTTGGCCGAGGCCAGCAGCTCGCCGGTATTCGCGTCGACAATGTCGGTAGCCACGATGCGGCCGACCGGATAGTCGTCCGGCACTTCCAGCGCGGTGATGTTCTCGGCCGCCAGCTGGCGCACGTGACGCGCGGTGATGCGCTTGCCGGCTTCCACCAGCACCTTGCCGCCGATCGCCAGATCGAAGCTCAGCGTTTCGCCACGCAGACGCTCGGCGACCAGCTCCAGCGTGGTGCCACCCTTCTTGCCGAGGTGGAACACGTTGTGCTCGAAGAAGGTGGCCAGCATTTCCTCGTTGTTGTAACCGAGCGCGCGCAGCAACACCGTCACCGGCAACTTGCGGCGACGGTCGATGCGGGTGAACAGCGCATCCTTCGGGTCGAACTCGAAATCGAGCCACGAACCACGGTAGGGAATCACGCGGGCGGAGAACAGCAGCTTGCCCGAGCTGTGCGTCTTGCCGCGGTCGTGGTCGAAGAACACGCCTGGCGAACGATGCAGCTGCGAGACGATCACGCGCTCGGTGCCGTTGATGATGAAGGTGCCGGTGTCGGTCATGAGCGGAATTTCGCCCATGTAGACCTCCTGCTCCTTGATGTACTTGACCACCTTCTTCGAGGCCGGGCTGTCCTTGTCGTAGATGACCAGGCGCACGGTGGTACGCAGCGGCGCACCATAGGTCATGCCGCGATTGCGGCACTCGCGCTCGTCGAATGCCGGCTCGCCGAGGCGATAGTCGACATACTCGAGTGCAGCATTGCCCGAATAGCTGGAGATCGGGAACACCGACTTCAACGCGGCATGCAAACCCTTCTCGCCGCGCTGCTTGGGCGCGACATGCTCCTGCAGGAACTCCCGATAGGAATCAGTCTGGATGGTCAGCAGGTTTGGCACGCCCAGTACGGGCGGACGCTTGCCAAAGTCCTTGCGGATGCGTTTCTTCTCGGTAAACGAGTAGGCCATGATCGGTAGCGCCTCGGTTCGCAGTGACGCCGGTGGTGCACACACCGGCTGAATGGAAAAAAATCGGAGATTCGGGAATCGAGAATCGGGACTCGTCACAAGCGCATTGCCGGCGCAGGCATGGCGACTTCAGATTCTCCATTCCCCTTCTCGCTCAAAGCAGGCAAAGCCCGGGAGCTTTCGCTCCCAGGCTTGCTTGACGTCAAGTCGAAGCGGTGGCGTGCAAACGCCGATTACTTCAGTTCGACGGTGGCGCCGGCAGCTTCGAGGTCCTTCTTGAACTTCTCGGCATCTTCCTTCGACACGGCTTCCTTCAGGACGCCGCCGGCCTCGGTGAGGTCCTTGGCTTCCTTCAGGCCCAGGCCGGTGATCGCGCGGACAGCCTTGATCACGTCGACCTTCTTGGCGCCGGCGTTCTTCAGGATCACGTCGAACTCGGTCTGCGCTTCGGCAACAACGGCAGCAGCGGCCGGGCCGGCCACGGCAACCGGGGCGGCGGCGGTCACGCCAAACTTCTCTTCGATGGCCTTCACCAGGTCCATCACTTCCATCAGCGACTTGGCGGCGACGGCTTCAACGATCTGTTCGTTGGTCAGGGACATTGCATTTACCTCTGGAAATGGATTCGGATTGATAGACGATGAACTTAGGCGGGTTCGGCTTCAGCCGGGGCTTCGGCAGCAACTTCGCCACCACCCTGCTGATCGGCAACAGCCTTGACGACGCGCGCGAACATGGTGGCCGGTTCGGCCAGCACGCGGGCCAGCATCGCCAGCGCCTGTTCACGGGTCGGCAACGCGGCCAGCACGTCGACGTGCGACGCCGGCAGCAGCTTGCCTTCCACCGAGACGAGCTTCGCCTTCAGCTTGTCGTTACCCTTGGCAAATTCCTGGATCAGACGCCCGGCAGCACCGGGCTCTTCCGTCGAGAATGCGTACAGCAGCGGACCGACCAGGACGTCCTTGACGACCTCGAATTCGGTACCGGCCACGGCGCGCGACGCCAGCGTGTTCTTGACAACTCGCAAGTACACACCGGATTCGCGAGCCTTCTTGCGCATCGCGGTCATCTGAGCGACCGTGGTGCCCGCATACTCGGCAGCGACCAGGGAGTGAGCCTTCGCGGCAACGTCTGCCAGTTCGGCGACTACTTCTTTCTTCTGTGACAGATTGAGAGCCATTGCACTCCTCCAAATGAACTCCGCTCACGGCTCCTGCCGCTTGCGGTCCTGGGCGACGCCATCCGTGACGTCGGGGACACTGCGGTGTCCCGGGTGGTGGCCTTTCCAGAAGTCGAACGATTCCAGAAGGGGCAGCACCATCTGCGCAGGCCAGGTTCGCAAGAACCCGATTAAGCAACCCCGTTGGCAACGCCGGCGATTCCCTGCCAGTGCCGAGCTCCCTGCCCGTCGTCGTCGCGCGCTGGTTGCGCCTGCGGTCTTTGACAGCGGTCCCGGCAGAAATCGAGCCGGAACTGCCCTCAAAAACTTGCTCCGACCGGCGTTCAGCCGGCCAGAGACTTGAGTCTTACTTCGCGGACAGGGTCAGCGACGAGGTATCGACGGCAACGCCGACGCCCATCGTGCTGGACAACGCCACTTTCTGCAGGAACACGCCCTTGGCCGTCGACGGCTTGGCCTTGATCACATCGGCGATCAGCGTGTTGAGGTTGTCCGCCAGCTGGGCCGGATCGAAGCTCGCCTTGCCGATGGTGGCGTGGATGATGCCCGCCTTGTCGTTGCGGAACTTCACCTGGCCGGCCTTGGCATTGGTCACCGCGGTGGCGACGTCGGCAGTCACCGAGCCGTCCTTCGGGTTCGGCATCAGGCCGCGCGGACCCAGCAACTGGCCCAGCTTGCCGACCACGCGCATCGCGTCCGGCGTGGCGATCACGCGACCGAAGTCGAGATCACCGGCCTGCATGCGCTCGGCCAGGTCGTCCATGCCGACGGCGTCGGCACCGGCAGCCTTGGCAGCCTCGGCCTTTTCGCCCGGCGGGCAGAACACGGCAACCTTGACGGTCTTGCCGGTGCCGTGCGGCAGCAGCGAGGAGCCACGCACACCCTGGTCCGACTTCTTCGCGTCGATACCCAGACGCACGGCCACATCCACCGACTCGGCGAACTTCGCCTTGGCGTTGTCCTTGACGATCTTCAGCGCTTCTTCCAGGCCATAGAACTTGCCCGGCTGCACCGCGGCCTGAGCCGACTTCATACGCTTCGTGAGCTTTGCCATGTCTTAACCCTCCACCACAAGGCCCATGCTGCGGGCGCTACCGGCAATGGTGCGCACCGCGGCGTCGAGATCGGCAGCCGTCAGATCCGGCTCCTTCTGCTTGGCAACGTCTTCCAGCTGCTTGCGGGTGACCTTGCCCACCTTGTCGGTGTTCGGCTTCGGCGAACCCTTGGCCGTGCCGGTGATCTTCTTCAGGAGGATCGTGGCCGGCGGGGTCTTGGTGATGAAGGTGAAACTGCGGTCGGAGTAGGCCGTGATGATGCACGGAATCGGCAGACCCGGCTCCAGCTTCTGCGTGGCGGCATTGAACGCCTTGCAGAATTCCATGATGTTCAGGCCGCGCTGACCGAGGGCGGGACCGACCGGTGGCGAGGGGTTGGCCTGACCGGCCTTGACCTGCAGCTTGATGTAACCGACAACTTTCTTTGCCATGATGATTTTCCTCGCGAGTCCAGGCGCCTTGCGGCTCCTCGCTGTTCACCGATCCGTGGATGGAAGGAAGATCCGCCTCTTGCGGATCCGAAAACGCGGACACGCCGGGCCAAAAAGACCCCGCGTGAACCGCGCAGTATAGAGATTTATTGGCTCGTCAGCAATCCCCGTGCCAGTGATGGCATTGGGGGTGAAATCAGGGGCTGGGAGGATCTGGTCAGGCGGGGATCCCCCTCTCCAACTCTCCCCTCGCAGGCGGGGGAGAGGGCGAAGGTGGTGAGCGGGAGACGCTCGGCTGACCTTCGCCCTTTACTCAGGCTTTTTCGACTTGACCGAATTCCAGTTCCACGGGCGTGGAGCGACCGAAGATCAACACCGCGACGCGCAGGCGACTCTTTTCGTAGTTGACTTCCTCGACGACGCCGTTGAAATCGTTGAACGGGCCCTCGGTGACACGCACCATCTCGCCCGGCTCGAACAGCACCTTGGGCTTGGGCTTCTCGACACCCTCGCGCACGCGGCTGAGAATGGCGTCCGCCTCGCTGTCCTTGATCGGCAGCGGGCGATCGGCAGTACCGCCAATGAACCCCATCACCTTCGGGGTTTCCTTGATCAGATGCCAGCACTCGTCGTCGATGCGCGGCGACTTGCCTTCGGTATTCGTCTCGATCTGAACCAGCACGTAGCCCGGGAAGAACTTGCGATCGCTGCGACGCTTCTGGCCGCCGCGCATCTCGATCACTTCTTCGGTCGGCACCAGCACTTCGCCGAACCGCTCTTCCATCTCGGCGCGCTTGATGCGCTCCTCGAGGGAGCGCTTCACCTGATTCTCGAAGCCCGAATAGGCGTGCACCACATACCAACGCTTGCTCATGCTCACCTCAGGCTTACAGCTTCAGCAGCCAGTCGAGAATGACCGACTTCAGAATCAGATCGATCAAACCGAGCAGCAGCGAGAGGACAATCACCACCACGATGATGATGCCCGTCGTCTTGATCGTCTCGTCGCGGGTCGGCCACACCACCTTGCGCATCTCGAACTGCGAGTCGGCAATGAAGTTCCGAACACGGCGTCCCAGCGCGGTAAATGCGGCAATCGCCAGCGCAACCACCAGCGCCGCCAGCACGCCAAGCAGGCGCACCGACGAAGGGATGCTGCCATCCCGACCGAGCCAGGAATAGGCAAAAACACCGGCAGCCAGCACCAGCCCCGCCAGTACCAGCTTGCCGATGTCGGCGGCGTTCGTGCCCTTGGGCTGTTCTACCTTGGTATTCATGCACTAGTGACCGGGTGTCAGCAGCATGCCGCGCCTTGCGGTGCGACCCTGCCATCGTCACCCGTCTCGATCCTCGGGGAAGTGGCACGCCAGGAGGGACTTGAACCCCCAACCTGCGGTTTTGGAGACCGCTGCTCTGCCAATTGAGCTACTGGCGTATGAACGGGAATCGGGATTCGAGATTCGGGATTCGTGAAAAGCGGAAGGACGTCTGCCTTTCCGAATCCCGAATCCCGAATCCCGAATCCCGCAATAGCTTACTTGATGACCTTGGCCACCACGCCGGCGCCGACGGTGCGGCCGCCTTCGCGGATCGCGAAGCGCAGACCTTCGTCCATCGCGATCGGGTGGATCAGGCTCACCACCATCTTCACGTTGTCGCCCGGCATCACCATCTCCACGCCTTCCGGCAGCTGGCAGGCGCCCGTCACGTCGGTCGTACGGAAGTAGAACTGCGGACGATAGCCCTTGAAGAACGGCGTATGACGACCACCCTCGTCCTTCGACAGCACATACACCTCGGCCTCGAAGTCGGTGTGCGGGTTGATCGTGCCCGGCTTGGCCAGCACCTGGCCACGCTCCACGTCGTCACGCTTCAGACCGCGCAGCAGCAGGCCGGCGTTGTCGCCTGCGCGACCTTCGTCCAGCAGCTTGCGGAACATTTCCACGCCGGTGACCGTGGTCTTCTGCGTGTCGCGGATGCCGACCACTTCGATTTCGTCGCCCACCTTGATGATGCCGCGCTCGATACGACCGGTCACCACGGTGCCGCGACCGGAGATCGAGAACACGTCTTCCACCGGCATCAGGAACGGGCGGTCGATGACGCGCACCGGCTCCGGAATGTAGCTGTCCAGCGCGTCCACCAGCTTGATGATCGACGGCACGCCGATCTCGCTCTGGTCGCCTTCCAGCGCCATGCGGGCCGAACCGTGGATCATCGGGGTGTCGTCGCCCGGGAAGTCGTACTTGGTCAGCAGCTCGCGCACTTCCATCTCGACCAGCTCGAGCAGCTCGGCGTCGTCCACCAGGTCCGCCTTGTTCAGGTAGACCACGATGAACGGCACACCGACCTGACGCGACAGCAGGATGTGCTCGCGCGTCTGCGGCATCGGGCCGTCCGCGGCCGAGCACACCAGGATCGCGCCGTCCATCTGCGCCGCACCGGTGATCATGTTCTTCACATAGTCAGCATGGCCCGGGCAGTCCACGTGCGCGTAATGACGCATCGGCGACTCGTATTCCACGTGGGCGGTCGAGATCGTGATGCCGCGCGCCTTCTCTTCCGGCGCCGCGTCGATCGCGCTGTAATCCTTGAACTCGCCGCCAAAACGTTCCGCACCGACCTTCGTCAGCGCTGCCGTCAGCGTCGTCTTGCCGTGATCCACGTGACCAATCGTGCCGACGTTGACGTGCGGCTTGGTGCGTTCGAATTTACCCTTTGCCATGCGCGCTACACCCCGATGGAGTCGATGAATTGAAGAAAACTGCCCTTTCGGGGCTGGCCGGACTGGCCATGCATTTGGTGCTCATAACAGGAATCGAACCTGTGACCTCTTCCTTACCAAGGAAGTGCTCTACCGACTGAGCTACATGAGCGTGTATTTGGTGTACCTCAGCCATCTTCCCTGATGGCGAACTCAAGACCGACATCCTGTCGGACTCTTCATAAAAGCGTCGATCAAACGGCAATTGCCTCGATCAACAGCGCCTGACACTTGCAGAGCAATGGAGCGGAAGGCGGGAATCGAACCCGCGTAATCAGTTTGGAAAACTGATGTTCTACCATTGAACTACTCCCGCCAGGCGCGGAACTCTTGCTGGTGGAGGGAGGTGGATGACTCCGGGCATCCTGCCCTCCGCCCCTCCGGGGCCGCGCCGCTTTCGCGTCGCGTTCAAAATCGCTCCATGCGATTTTGTCGAACCACGGCGGCGGATCTCATCCACCTCCACGATCCTGCTTGTCAGATATCCGAAACTTGACTACCGATGGCACTCAAGCTGGTGGAGGGAGGTGGATTACTCCGGGCATCCTGCCCTCCGCCCCTCCGGGGCCGCGCCGCTTTCGCGTCGCGTTCAAGATCGCTTCCTGCGATCTTGTCGAACCACGGCGGCGGATCTCGTCCACCTCCACAGCCCTGATTGTCAGATCTCCGAAACTTGACTACCGATGGCACTCAAGCTGGTGGAGGGAGGTGGATTCGAACCACCGAAGGCGTAAGCCAGCAGATTTACAGTCTGCCCCCGTTGGCCGCTTGGGTATCCCTCCAACAAAGAACGCGTATTGTGTGGATCGAACCCCGAACTGTCAACACCTGCAGAGGCCAATGTCGCGTGGAATCGCGATTTTTTCGCCGTCGCGTTCAGTCCCGCGCAACGGGCTGGAGGCAGATCAGTTGCTCCATGCCCTTCGACACGTCAAGCAGGCGTTTTGCCTGTTCCTGCAATCGACGTTCGCTGTCGTCGCGCGGTTCCCAGTGTGGCACCGGCGTGGGCTTGCCGTCCGGGCTGTCCAGCGCCACGAATACCATCACGCAACTGGTGGCCAGGCGACGTTGGTCCTTGCGCAAGTCGCTGGCAAGCACATCCACGGCCAGATGCATGCTCGACGTGCCGGTATGAATCAGGCGGGCCCGCACCGTGACCAGATCGCCGATCAGGATCGGCGCCACAAACTGGATGCCGCTGACCGACACCGTGACGCAGTACGCCCCGCTCCACGCCACCGCACAGGCGTAGCCGGCCTGATCGATCCATTTCATGGCCATCCCGCCATGCACCTTGCCGCCGAAATTCACATCGGTCGGCTGGGCAAGAAAGCGGAAGGTGACTTCATGCTGCTTTCCGGGCATGGCGGCTCAACTCGCAGGTGGATGGGGAAGCGCCGATTATGCCCCACCCGCCCACCCCGCCGCTTCGCCGCCGGGGCGCAGCCACTACCTGCAGTTCACCTGGAAGTTCGACGGCAGCGCGCTCTGAGCGGACACGGAAAAGGCGCTCCCCGAGGTGCGCCTTTTTCGTGGAGCCACCGAACTCAGACGTTGAACAGGAAGTGCAGCACGTCACCGTCCTTGACGATGTATTCCTTGCCTTCCTTGCGCAACCGTCCGGCCGCGGCAGCGCCGGCTTCACCCTTGTACTGGATGAAGTCGTCGTAGCCGATCGTCTCGGCGCGAATGAAGCCCTTCTCGAAATCGCTGTGGATGACGCCCGCCGCCTGCGGTGCACTGGAGCCACGCCGCAACTGCCAGGCACGCACTTCCTTCACGCCGGCGGTGAAATAGGTCTGCAGGTCGAGCAGCTTGTAGCCGGCACGGATCACCCGGTTCAGGCCCGGCTCGTCCAGGCCCATGTCTTTCAGGAACTCGTCGCGATCGGCGTCTTCGAGCTGCGCCATCTCCTCTTCGATCGACGCGCACACCGGCACCACTTCGGCGCCCTCGGTGAGTGCACGCGCACGCACCGCGTCCAGCAGCGGGTTGTTCTCGAAGCCGTCGTCGGCCACGTTGGCGATGTACATCAGCGGCTTCAACGTAAGCAGGAACAGGTCGCGCACCAGCGCCTTCTCTTCCTCGTCCAGATCCAGGCTGCGTGCCGACTTGCCCTCGTTGAGGCCGGCGGACAGCTTCTGCAGCACCGGCTTCCTGGCCAGCGCCTCCTTGTCGTTGGCCTTGGCCGCGCGCTCGGCGCGATTCAGCGCCTTGTCGACCGATTCCAGATCGGCCAGCGCCAGCTCGGTGTCGATCGTCTCGATGTCGGAAATCGGGTCGACCTTGCCGGCGACATGGATCACGTCGCCCTCGAAGCAGCGCACCACGTGGGCAATCGCATCGACTTCGCGGATATGCGCCAGGAACTTGTTGCCCAGTCCCTCGCCCTTCGAAGCGCCGGCCACCAGGCCGGCAATGTCGACGAACTCGACCGCGGTCGGGATCACTTTCTGCGGATTGACGATCGCAGCCAGCGCGCTCAAGCGCAGGTCAGGCACCGGTACCACACCGACATTCGGCTCGATCGTGCAGAAGGGAAAATTCGCCGCGGCGATACCTGCCTTGGTCAGCGCGTTGAACAGGGTGGACTTGCCGACGTTGGGCAGTCCGACGATGCCGCATTTGATGCCCATTTGAACTCCGGGATTCGGGATTCGGGATTCGGGATTTGGAAGATCGGGACCGCCATGCTTTTGACGAATCCCGAATCCCGCATCACGAATCCCGGCTTGTATGTAGTTGCTGCATCGCCTTGTCGAACTGGCCATCCACCGCCAGCGGCAGCACGTCCAGCGCGCGACCGATGCCGTCGATGATCGCGTTCTCGTCCTGCGCCGACGGACGGCCCAGCACCCAGGGCGTGACCTGGTCGCGATGGCCGGGATGGCCGATGCCGACCCGCAACCGATGGAACTTGCCGTGGCCCAAGTGGGCCATGATGTCGCGCAAGCCGTTCTGGCCGCCGTGGCCGCCGTCGAATTTCATCCGCACGGTACCGGCAGGCAGGTCCAGGTCGTCGTGGGCGACCAGACATTCGTCCGGCTCGATCTTGTAATAGCGCAGCGCCGAAACCACGGCGATGCCGCTCTTGTTCATGAAGGTGGCCGGCTTCAGCAGCCAGACCGGTTCGCCACCGAGGCGCACGCGACAGCTTTCACCGTGCAGCTTGCCGTCGAAGGCGAAGCGCTCGCCCTGACCGCCAGCGAGAGCATCCACTAGCCAGAACCCGGCATTGTGCCGGGTTCGGAGGTATTCGGCACCGGGATTGCCCAGTCCGACGATGAGTCGCAAACCAGCCATGAGCGACCAGCCACGCAATCCCGCGCCCCTGCGGGCGCGGGATTGCCCGACTTACTTCTTGTCGCCAGCCGGCTTGGCGGCAGGCTTGCCACCCGCCTTCGCAGCGGCAGCCTTGTTCGCCTCGGCCTCGGCCTCGGCAGCCGCATCCTCGGCGGCGTCGGCAGCACTTTCCTTCACTGCGTTCACGGTGACCACGGCAGCATCATGCGCCTCGCCCAGCGCCAGCGCGGGCAACTCGACGTTCGCCGGCAGTTTCAGCTGCGACAGGTGAATGATGTCACCAGCCTCGAGCGCGCCCAGGTCCAGCTCGATGAACGCAGGCAGGTCCTTCGGCAGGCAGGAAACCTCCACCTCGGTCAGGTTGTGCGAGATGACCAGACCGGACGTCTTGCCGGCGGTCGACTTCTCCTGGTTCAGGAAGTGCAGCGGCACGTTGGCGCGCAGCTTGGCGTTCTCGTCGATGCGCAGGAAGTCCATGTGCATCATCAGCTGCTTGAACGGATGCTTCTGCCAGTCACGCACCAGCACCTTCTGCACCTTGCCGTCGACGTTGAGGTCGAGCACCGAGGAGAAGAACCACTCGTTCTTGGCAGCGAGCAGGATGGTGTTGTGTTCGATCTGGATGCTTTCCGGCGGCTGACCGGCGCCGTACACCACGGCCGGCACGAAAGCGGCATGACGCAGGCGGCGGCTCGCACCTTTCCCCTCGTCCTTGCGGCTCTGCGCCTTGATCTCATGAGTCTTGGACATGTCGTTACTACCTAGGTTGTGTTTGCCACCTCGCGGCGGCTGGGTGACTTCCCTGCGACCGGGGAAGATCGTTATTTCCACGCGGCATCCATGCCGCGGAAAGCTGAGATCAAGACCGCCCATCCGGGGCGGACTTTCAACAATCAATCCACGTACAGCGAACTCACCGACTCGCCAAAGGCGATGCGGCGAATGGTTTCCGCCAGCAGCTCGGCGACCGAGAGCTGACGGATCTTGGCGCAGGCCTGCACTTCCGGGCGCAGCGGCAAGGTGTTGGTGACCACCAGCTGGTCGAGCTGGGAGCCCTCGATATTGCTTACCGCCGCACCCGACAGCACCGGGTGCACGCAATAGGCAACCACCTTGCGGGCGCCGCGCTCCTTCAGAGCTGCAGCTGCCGCACACAGCGTGCCGGCGGTGTCGACGATGTCGTCGACCATCACGCAGGTCTTGCCTTCCACGTCGCCGATGATGTTCATCACGGTCGACACGTTCGCACGCGGCCGGCGCTTGTCGATGATTGCCAGGTCCGCATCGTCCAGCCGCTTGGCGATCGCACGCGCACGCACCACGCCACCCACGTCCGGGCTGACCACGATCAGGTCGTCCATGCTGTGGCTGCGCCAGATGTCGGCCAGCAGCACCGGCGACGCATACACGTTGTCGACCGGCATGTCGAAAAAGCCCTGGATCTGGTCGGCATGCAGATCCACCGTCAGCACCCGGTCGACGCCGGCCGCCCCGATCATCCGCGCCGCCAGCTTGGCGGTGATCGGCACCCGCGCCGAACGCGGCCGGCGATCCTGCCGCGCATAGCCGAAATACGGAATCACCGCCGTGACGCTGGCGGCCGAGGCGCGCTTGAGCGCGTCGGTCAGCGCCAGCAGCTCGAACAGGTTCACCGCGCTGGGCGCGCCCGTCGGCTGGATCACGAACACTTCCTGCTTGCGGACGTTTTCCTCAATCTCGATCTGCACTTCGCCGTCGCTGAACGTGCCGACCAGCGCCTTGCCCAGCGGCACGCCCAGGCGATGGGCGACATCCTCGGCCAGGGAACGATGTGCGTTGCCGGTAAACAGCATCATCGGGGTGGACGTGTCCACAGGTGCTACCTCGAAAACTTGGCGATCATGAGTGGCTGGGGCGGCAGGATTCGAACCTGCGTATGCGGGAATCAAAATCCCGTGCCTTAACCAGCTTGGCGACGCCCCAGTATGTGTGTCGATCTTTACTGTCTTGAACTTTTTCCAACCGCTTCCATCAATTCGCAGGTGTCATACCGGCATGTCGCTGCAACGACTCAAGCAAGGGCGAACACTCGACGCCACTGACGACATGCGCCGTGAACGTCGCCGGACATTGCCTTGCCACGGCCTGCGCCCGTTCCAGCGAACGCAACTCCAGAAACACGCACCCACCGCTACCGGAGAGTCGCGACGTGCCAAAACCACCGAGCCAGTCCAGCGCCGCAGCCACCCGCGGGAGCCGCGCGCGGACTACCGGCGCAAAGGCATTTTCCGTCGTTTCGCCCGAAGCAAAGGATGAAATTGTCGCTCGCGGCGCATTTCGTGTCAATTCAGGCGCTTGAAACAACGCGCCGGTCGGGACGACGTCATGGGGATCCAGCACGACATAGTGGCGCGGCGGCAGGGCCAGCGGCGTCAGTTGCTCGCCGACCCCTTCGGCCCAGGCCGAGCGCCCGCGAACGAAAACCGGCACGTCAGCGCCCAGTTGGCGTCCCAGTTCGGCCAGCGTGTCTTCATCCAGGGCCAGTCCCCACAGCCAGTTCAATGCGACCAGTGCGGTCGCGGCATCGGAACTGCCGCCACCCAGCCCGCCGCCCATCGGGATGCGCTTGTCCACCGCGATATCGGCACCCAGGGCGGTCCCGGCGTGCTGTTGCAGCAACCGCGCCGCGCGAACGACCAGGTCGGACGATTCGGGCACGCCGGGAATCTCACCCACTCGCCGGATTTCACCGTCGTCACGCACCCGCAGCCGCAGCTCATCGCCCCAATCGAGCAGGCGGAACACCGTCTGCAGCTCGTGGTAGCCATCGGCGCGCCGCCCGACGATGCGCAGGAACAGGTTCAACTTGGCCGGCGCCGGCCACACCGTCCACTCGTCGCGCGCGGGAGCCGGCAGCGCGCGGCTCATGAACACGCGCAGCTGGTCGGAAAAACCGTTCTCCCGATCGCGCTGGCGGGCAAAGGCAAAGGTCGGGTCATTCTTGTCGACCACGACGAAACCGTGTTTGGCGTAGAACGGCGCGTTCCAGCGCACATCGGCCAGCGTACCCAGATCCATCCGCCGGTAGCCGGCCGCGCCGGCCCAGGCACAGGCATGCTCAAGCAACGCGGCGCCGATGCCGCGCTGGCCGTACTCGGGCAGCACGTCGATCTCGGCGATGCCGATCGCGCCGGATTCCAGTTCGGTGTCCAGCCAGACAAAACCGACCGGATCGCCAGCACCGTCGCGCGCCACCCAGACCAGACCACGGGCAATCGCCTGCAGCAACAGCTCGGGCGGGATCGACAGCGCCGCATAACTGGCCCATGCCGGGTGTCCGCGAAACAGCTGGACGGCGCTGCGCTCGATGGCGCACAAGGCGTCGACCTGGCCGGGTTCGGCGCGCTCGATGGGGAATGACATGCTGGCGTTCCGGGATTCGCGCATCGGCAACAAGACCGTCAGGGGGCGCAAAGCCTAACCCAGGCGGACCGACTTACTGAAACTGCCAGGATTCGATCGACAACTTCACCTTGTACGGTGCCCTGGCGGCAAACACCTTGGTCGGCAACGGCGGCTGGCGGGCTTCGTCCCATTCGCGATAGTCGACCACCCAGCCATCCTGCTGCAGCAACGAAGGCAGGCGGTTTTCGCCGAAACTCAATTCGGCCGGACCACTGTCCGCGCGCACGCCGAGCACCCAGGCGCGCAGATCGCGCAGCGGCACTTCCCAGCCCAGCGCCTTGCGCATCAGTGCCTCGGCGTCCGGCCCGCGCACCGGGCCGTGTTCCAGCCCTTCCAGCAACGCACCGTCAGGGCCGCCACTGAGACGGAAGTTCATCGCGCTGATCGCCGGCCCGCGCAAGGTGAATTCATAACGGTCGCCATCCTGGGTCCAGCTGAAGCTGCCGCTGCCACCGTCCTTGCCGTTGGAAATGCCCAGCCGCCCCTGCAGCGACCAGTGATCGGCATGCGCCAGCGCCTGCTCGCGGGCGAGCTGGGCCTTGAGCAGGCCGGCGTCGCCTTTCAGCCGTACCGCCTGCGGCACGCAGGCGGCCAGCAACAGCAACGGAACGCAGATCAGCAGGCCCTGCCAGCGCCTCATGGGCGCAACCGCTTCAGGGTCTGCTGCAGGTTGTCGTTGTGCGGATCGAGTTTGCGCACTTCGTCGAAGACCCGTTGGGCATCCTGGCGGTGGCCCTGGCGCCACAACACCTCACCCAGGTGCACGCCGACGTCGGCATCCTTGCGGGCAACCCATGCGCCACGCAAGGTGTCCGCCGCCTGGTCGAGATGGCCCAGGCGATACTGCAGCCAGCCCCAGGAATCGGCGATCGCGGGATCATCGGGCTTGGCCGCGCGCGCCGTGCTGATCAAGCGTTCGGCCTCGGGCAGGTCGCGATTGGCATCGGCCAGGGTGTAACCCAGCGCATTGCTGGCATCGACATCGCCCGGCTTGATCTTCAGCAGCCGCTCGAAATCCTGCACCGCCTGATCCACCTGGCCGGCCTCGGCATAGGTCAGGCCGCGGCCGTACAACAAGCCCGGATCATCCGGCACCACTTGCAGTGCGTGACTGAACGCGGCCTCCGCCTTCGCATAGTTTTGCTCGGTGAGATACAGCTCGGCGTCGGCCTGCCAGGCCTGGCGCAGCTGTGCCGGCTGGTCGAGATAGGCCAGCTGCAGTTGTTCCAGCAAGGCGTGCGCATCGCTGCGCTTGCCTTGCGTGTGCAGGATCATCGCGCTGCGCAGATCGGCATCGAACGCATGCTCGTCGTCGTCGCCGACCTGGTCGTACCAGGCCAGCGCGTCGGCCGGGCGATTCTGCATCTCGGCCAGCTGGCCGAGCAGGTAGGCACTGTGCGCGCGCACGTCGGCGGGCGCGGCCTGCAGCTGGCGATACAAGGTCGCCAGCGCCTTGTCGTCATGCAGATGAGCCGCGAGCCCGGCACGCATGGCATAGGTGTCGGCGTTCTGCGGCCCTTGCGCCAGCAACTTGCTGGCGGCGGCATAGTCACCGGATTGGCCGAGCATGCCGGCGTAGGCCAGGCGCAACTGGATGTTCTTCGGCTCCTTCGCGATGGCTTTCTGCAGCAAGGCCGCCGCGCCGGCGCGGTCGCCGTCCTTGAACTTCATCTGCGCCGCCCAGGCATAGGTTTCGGCATTGTGGAAGCGCTGCATCGCCGCCTCGGCGATCTGCACCGCATAGGTGTGACGGCCGAACCGATCGCCCAGTTCGCTCATCGCCAGCCAGGCATGGGCATCGGCGGGCAGTCGCTGCGGCGTGGCGAGGGCTTCGAGCAGACGCGCGGCCTGGGCCTGGTCGCGGGCACCGACCAGCACCCGGCCGAACTGGCGCCAGGCATCCGGGTCGCCGCTGCCAACCAGGATGTCCAGCTGCCGGCGCGCCTCCGCGGTATCGCCCACATCCAGCGCCAGCTGCGCCCGTGCCTGCGCGATCGACGCCGGCTTTGCACCCAGCGCCTGCCAGCGCGCCAGTGCGCGCCGGGCCGCATCGTCGTCGTGCACGGCAATCGCCAGCCCGGCCGCGCGTTCAGCCACTTTCGGGTCGTTGCTCAAGGCCATCGCCTTGTCGTAATGACCGGAAGCGGCCTTGAGGTCGGTGCGGGCCAGCGCCATTTCGCCGGCCAGCAGTTGCGCCAGCACGTCATGGTCGGCGTCGGGCGTGGCCACCACCAGCCGCGCCAGCGGTTGCGTCGAGGCCACGCCGTTCGGCACGGAACGCACCGGCGTACCGGCACAGGCCGCCAGACCAAGCGCCATCGCCGCCACTGCCGTAAAATGCCGCACTTGCTTGAACTTGCCGGGCCCGCTCCGCACACTACTCTCCATCCACATGCCTGTTTTGACCTTGCCGGTCACCACCACCAGACGGCGATGCGCCAAGCTTAGCCTACGCCGCTGCATCGCCGCCGAGATGTTCCAACCACCATGCCGCTGATCGCCCTCGGGCTCAATCACCTCACCGCGCCGGTCAGCCTGCGCGAGCAGGTGGCGTTCGACGCTGACGCCGCCAGCGAGGCGTTGCGCGCGCTGACCAGCGAGCCCGGGGTGGAAGAGGCGATGATCCTGTCCACCTGCAACCGCACCGAGCTGTATGTCGGCATCGCCGCCGGTGCCGAGGATATTCCGCGGGCATGGCTGAATCGTCATCACCGTCTGACCCCCGGCAAGCTGGATGAGTTCCTGTACCGGCATGACGAAGACGAAGCGGTGCGCCACATGTTCCGGGTCGCCACCGGGCTGGATTCGATGGTGCTGGGCGAGCCGCAGATCCTCGGCCAGGTGAAGGACGCCTACCAGCTGGCGCGCGGAGCGCAGTCGCTGAAGGCGCCGATGGACCGCCTGCTGCAGCACACCTTCGCGGTGGCCAAGCGGGTGCGCACGGACACGCGCGTCGGTGCGCACACGGTGTCGGTGGCCTTCACCGCGGTGCGCCTGGCCGAGCAGGTATTCGCCGACCTGAAGCAGGCCTGCGTGCTGCTGATCGGCGCCGGCGACACCATCGAGCTGGCCGCGCGGCATCTGGCTGAAAAGCAGGCGCGCCGGATCATCGTGGCCAACCGCACGCCGGAAACCGCGCAGGAGCTGGCCGGGCGCTACGGCGGTTACGCAATCGCACTGGCCGACCTGCCGCAACATCTGGCCGAAGCCGACATCGTGATTTCCTCCACCGCCGCGCGGCAGCCGATCGTGACGCGGGCGATGGTCGAGCAGGCCATGGTCGCGCGCAAACGCAAGCCGATGTTCATGGTCGACATCGCGGTGCCGCGTGACATCGAAGCCAGCGTGGGCGAACTGCCCGACGTTTATCTCTACGGCATCGATGACCTGCGCCAGGTGATCGACAACAACCTGCGCTCGCGCGCCGCCGCCGCCCAGGATGCCGAAGCAATCATCGACCTGCAGGTCGATCGCTACATGGCCTGGCGCCGCGCACTCACCGTGCGCAATCCGGCCATGGACATGCGCCAGCATGCCGAGGTGTACCGCGACCAGGTACTGGTCAAGGCCCGCACCATGCTGGCCCACGGCAAGTCGCCCGACGAGGCACTGGCGTTTCTGGCCAACACGCTGACCAACAAGTTGCTGCACCACCCCAGCGCCCGCCTGCGCGAGGCCGCGCTGAACGGAGACCTGGACCTGCTCCACGCAGCAAGCCGGCTGTACGACCTGGACGACTCCGAAGCGCTGTAGAAGCGCACCCCGTGCGCGACCCGACCAGCGATAATCCGGGCAGTGATCGCGCACTTCGGTGCGCTCCTACACAGAAGCGAACGCCGCCACGCATGACTCCATCCATTCGCCGCAAACTCGAGGCTCTCGCCGAGCGCCACCAGGAAATCGGCCTGCTGCTGTCGCAACCGGAGGTGCTGGCCGACAACAACCGCTTCCGCGGCCTGTCGCAGGAATACGCCCAGCTTGATCCTGTCGCCGCGTCGCTGCGCGAGCATGACGACGCCGAACGCGAGCTGGCGGAAAGCCGCGCCATGCTGGTCGACGCCGAGCTGCGCGAGATGGCCATCGACGACGTGCGCCGGCTGGAACAGCGGCTGCAGGAGCTGGACGGCGAACTGCAGTTGCTGCTGCTGCCGAAGGACCCGCGCGACGAGGCGAACCTGTTCCTGGAAGTGCGCGCAGGCAGCGGCGGCGACGAGGCGGCGATCTTCGCCGGCGACCTGTTCCGCATGTACCTGCGCTACGCCGAAAGCCGCCGCTGGCACGTCGAGATCCTCAGCGAGCACGCCGGCGAACACGGCGGCTACCGGGAAGTCGTGGCCCGCATCGAAGGCAGCGGCGCGTATTCGCAGCTGAAATTCGAATCCGGCACCCACTGCGTCAAGCGCGTGCCGGTCACCGAGTCGCAAGGCCGCGTGCACACCTCCACCGCCACCGTCGCCGTGCTGCCCGAGCTGGACGAGATCGACGACATCGCGATCAACCCGGCCGACCTCAAGACCGACACCTTCCGTGCGTCGGGTGCCGGCGGCCAGCACGTCAACAAGACCGACTCGGCGATCCGCATCACCCACCTGCCCACCGGCACCGTGGTCGAATGCCAGGAAGAACGCAGCCAGCACAAGAACCGGGCTCGCGCGATGAGCCTGCTGAAGGCGCGCCTGCTCGACACCGAGCGCAGCAAGCAGACCGCCGAACAAGCCGAATCGCGCCGGCTGCAAGTCGGCACCGGCGACCGCAGCCAGCGCATCCGCACCTACCGCTACAAGGACAACCTGGTCACCGACCACCGCATCGGCCTGAACCTGTACAGCCTCGCCGAGATCATGCAGGGCAACCTGGGCGAACTGATCGACACGCTGACCCGCGAACACCAGGCCGACCAGTTGCAGGCACTCGGCAACGCCTGAAGCGGCAAGAGCAGCACTGGCCCGCGGGCTTCCGCTCCCTCCCCTGCGTGTCCCTCAAGGGACTTCCTGCGGTCGCAGGGGAGGGTTGGGGTGGGGTCGCTCTTGATCTTCGCCGCACGCCAAACCCGCCACACCAACTCGTGCCGTCGCCCGCCAACGCCTGAACCTCACCGTCACGGCCGGCCGGGTTACCCTGAGCGCCACATTGCATCGGGCGAGGTCACCATGGAAAAGCACTACCGCAAGGCGATGAGGGAGCTTCAGGTCGACCTGGTTCGCCTGCAACGTGGTCTGCGCAGCAGCGGCAAGCGCCTGCTGGTGATCTTCGAGGGCCGCGATGCCGCCGGCAAGGGCGGCACCATCAAGGCCATCACCGAAAGCCTGGACACCCGCGGCTACCGCATCGCCGCGCTTGGCAAGCCCAGCGAGCAGGAAACCACCCAGTGGTATTTCCAGCGTTACGTCGCCCACCTGCCAAGTGCCGGCGAGTTCGTGTTGTTCGACCGCAGCTGGTACAACCGCGCCGTGGTGGAACCGGCGATGGGCTTCTGCACTGCCGCGCAATACGCAGCTTTCCTCGACGCCGTCCCCGCGTTCGAGAAGTTGCTCGCCGACGACGGCATCATCCTGCTGAAGTACTGGCTCACGGTGGACCAGGCCGAACAGGAGCAACGCTTCAGCGAGCGCGCCGACGACCCGCTCAAGCGCTGGAAGCTTTCGCCGGTCGACCTGATGGCACGCCAGAAATATGCCGAGATGGGCAAGCTGCGCGACGTGATGATCGAGCGCACGCACGCCGAGCATGCGCCGTGGTTCGTGGTCGACTTCAACGACCAGAAACACGGCCGCATCAACCTGATCCGGCACCTGCTGCAGCAGGTGCCGCTGCAGGAGGAAGCCGTGCCGACCAAGAAGCTGCCGAAGCTCAAGGGCAAGCCGAAAACCGAGCACGTCACCGAGCGGGCGCTGCGGGTGCCGGCCACGTTCTAGCCGGTGTGGAAGTCGCGCAACTGCCGCTCCGGCAGCTCTTCCCGATCGACCGCGTCGACGCATGCCAACGGCGGGCCTTTCCGCAGCCACTGCTCCAGCGCATCGAGCGCCTGCATCGATCCGCTGGCCAGCACCTCGACGCTGCCATCGGACCGGTTCTTCGCGTGTCCGCACACACCCAGCGCCAACGCCTGCTCGCGGGTGCTGGCGCGGTAGAACACGCCCTGCACCCGGCCACGGACGATGAAGCATGCCGTCGGCATCACGGCGTACCCATCACGGCTGGCCGATGAGTGCGGCCAGTGACGCCTCGGTCACCGGCCCGACGATGTGTTTCGCCACCTTGCCGTCGGGGCTGATCAGATAGGTGGTCGGCAGGCCGCGTGGCTCGTCGAAATCCTTCGGCGGCTGGTCCATGCCGACCTGGGCGACCGGATATACCACCGGGTGCTTGGCCAGGAAGTCCTTGATGTCGGCCGGCTCGCTGTCGTCGTAGGCCAGGCCGATCGCCGCCACGTTCTTGTGCGCGGCGACGAAGCGTGAGATGTCGGGCATTTCCTTGATGCACGGCACGCACCAGGTCGCCCAGTAATTGACGATCACCCACTTGCCGCGCTGGGCGGCGAGGTCGAAGGCCTTTCCGTCCAGGGTGATGACATGCAACGAGGGGCGCTCCGGCATGGCAGCCTGCGCCGAAAAGCCGAAGCCGAACACCAGGCCAAATACGGCGGATCGGAAGAAAGTGGAATGCAGCAAGGTCATGCGGGGAGTTCCTCGGGATCAGCCGCCACGCTGGCGGCAGGGGGATAGATTTCGTCGAGCCGGGCACCCAGCTTCGCCTTCAGCTCCACCGCCAGCCCGGCCAGCATGGCGAGCAGTTCCGGCGGCAGTTCAATACCCAGCGTGGCGGCTTCCTCCACCGGTTCCAGCGGCAGGCGGTAGTCGGTGTTGCGGTAGACGCGCAACAGGTCCGTGCTGTCCAGGCTGCGGCAGAGCAGCCAGCCACCGGTTTCGCCACGCTGGATCAGGTCGGCCTGCTCGAGGTCGTCGATATAGGCCGAGACCAGCGCGCTGCGCAGATACGGCTCGCGCACGCGCAAGTCGGCCGGATCCACGCAATCACCGCGACGCTGTGCCTCCACGAAATGCCGCAACACCACCAGCAAGCCGAGAAATTCGGCACCCTCCGGCAGGGTTTCCCGGGGCGGGTGATATTCGAACGCGGACGCCGACGCGGCAATCGAGGCGGCCAGAATCACGATCACCCAGGACAGGTAGATCCACAAAAGGAAGATCGGGATGGCGGCCAGCACGCCGTAGATCTGCTGGTAGGTCTGCGCATGCTGCACGAACTGGCCGAAGCCCCAGCGCGCGATCTCGAACAGCACCGCACCCAGCAGCGCGCCGATCGCCGCGTCGCGGCGCGACACCTTGCAGTTGGGAATCACCGAATACATCAGCCACAGCGTGAAGAACGTCACCACGAACGGCAGCGTGCTGAGCAGACCCTGCGTCAGCGCGCCAAACTGGTCCACCGCACTGTGCAGCAACGGCGCCGCGGTGACATAGGAAGTCACCGCGATACCGCCGACCACCAGGACCGGGCCCAGGGTCAGTGCCGCCCAGTACAGCAGCAAGCGCGATCCCCAGCTGCGCGCCTGGTGCACGCGCCAGATCCGGTTCAGCCGATCCTCGATGCTGATCATCATCGACAACGCGCTGAACAGCATCACCAGGATGCTGATGCCGGTGAGCTTGCTGGCGTTCGCGGCAAAGCCCAGCATGGTCGCCTGCACCGCTTCACCGGTCGACGGCACGAAATTGTTGAACACGAAGTTGATCAACGTATCGCGCGCCGGCTGGAACACCGGAAACGCCGAGAACATCGCCAGCACCGCCACGGTCAGCGGCACCAGCGAAACCAGCGTGGTATAGGACAACGCACCGGCCGTCTCGAAGCACTTGTCGTCGATGAAGCGCTGCCAGATGAAGCGGCTGAAGGTCTTCGTGCGGTCGCGATTGAAACGCCGGATCATCGCTGTCCTCTCGTCGCTGGCCCGGGCCGGGCGCCGACGATGGCCACCAACATGGTGGGTATCGGCCGGTACACTAGCGTATTGGCCGTGAAAGCCTCAAACGCGCGAGTCGACGCCGCATGCATCATGAAATCCTGGTCCTGTACTACAGCCGCAGCGGCCACACCGCCCAGCTGGCACGGCTGATCGCCCGCGGCATCGAGGAAGTGCCCGGCATGCGCGCGCGCCTGCGCCAGGTACCACCGGTGGCGCCGGTCACCGAAGTGGCCCACCCGCCGGAGCCGGAAGACGGCGCGCCCTACGTGCAGAAGCAGGACCTGCTCGACTGCGTCGCACTCGCCCTGGGCAGCCCCACCCGTTTCGGCAACATGGCCGCGCCGCTGAAACATTTCCTCGACACCACCGGCGCCGAATGGGCCAGCGGCGCGCTGGTCGGCAAGCCGGCGGCACTGTTCACCTCCACCAGCACCATGCATGGCGGCCAGGAATCCACCTTGCTGACGATGGCGCTGCCGCTGCTGCATCACGGCATGCTGATCGTCGGCCTGCCCTATACCGAACCGGCACTCACCAGCACGCAGAGCGGCGGCACGCCGTACGGTCTCAGCCACGTGGCCGGTGCCAAGGGCGACAACGCCATCAGCGAACACGAACGCGAACTGGCCCGCGCGCTGGGCCGCCGACTGGCCGACGTGGCCCGCCGCCTGGCGGACACGCCATGACCGCCGCCACGCGCGCGCCCATCCTGCCCGTCTATCGCATCGGCCTGGCCGCCTGGGCCTTGCTCGTCGTGCTGCAACTCGTCTGGCACGCGTGGCTGGTGCCGCCGCAGAGCATGCCGCTGCCCCTGCTGCTGGCGATCACCATCGCCCCGCTGCTGCTGCCCCTGCTCGCCCTGCGCGACGTGCGCCGCGCCCTGCTCTGGGTCGGCATCCTCAGCCTGTTCTACTTCTGCCACGGCGTGTCCGAGGCGTGGAGCTCGGCCGGCGAGCGCTGGCTGGCGATCGCGGAAATCGTGCTGACCGTGTTGCTGATCGCGGCGCTGGGCGCCGGGGTGAAGCGCAAACCGCGCAGTGGAGATACCGTCTGACGCCTGGAAAATGAACCTGACCCTGAGGTTTCCCCACGAATCTCCTCGATCAATCAACACCTTGCGTGGAGACTGAAGGAACAGTACGCGCATGATGCGGTCATTCCTCACGGGTTACGAAGCCAGAGGAGACCACACCATGCGCGCGACCAAAGTATTGCAAAAGTGCCTGGGCGATGCACTCGGTTCGATGCATGCGCTGCGCAGTCATGTGTTGCTGCGTGCCGTTGAGGCGATGATTCACGGCAGCCACCTGACGCTGATCGATCTGGCGCGTTCATGGCCCGGCGCGGAACGCGTCCGCGCGCCGCTCAAGGCGCTGGATCGGCTCTTGGGCAACCGCCATCTGCACGTCGAGCGCGAACACATTTACCAGGCCATGACCCGTTGGCTGGTGCGCAGCAAACAACCCGTCATCCTCATCGATTGGTCGGATCTGAAGGCCGATCGGAGCTGGCATCTGTTGCGTGCGGCGATTCCCGTGGGTGGCCGTTCGCTGCCGATCCTGGACATGGTGTTTCCCGGCGGGCAACAGAGCTCGCCGAAGGCCGAAAAGCGTTTTCTACAACGCCTGGCGCACGTGCTTCCCGATGACGTGCGGCCGATTCTGGTGACAGACGCCGGCTTCCGCGGGCCATGGTTCCGTGCGGTCGAGGCGATGGGCTGGCAGTGGCTGGGACGCTTGCGCAACACGACGTATCTCAAACCCGTCGAGGTACCCGACGAGCCTGATGAATGGGTGACGTGCAAAGCCATGTATGCCTTGGCGGCACGCAAGCCGCGCGATTTCGGATCGATGGATATCGCACGCAGCAATCCCCTCACGGCACGTGTGGTGTTGCACGCCAAGCCTCCCAAAGGCCGCAAGCATCGCAATCGACAAGGCGTGCCTGCTTGCAACTCCAACAGCCGCAAGAACGCACAGCGGGAGAGCGAGCCGTGGCTGCTGGTGGCCTCTCCGTCGTTAGCGCTCAGTGCGCGCCAGCTGATCACGCTATACGGCCGGCGCATGCAGATCGAGTTGTCGTTCCGTGATCTGAAATCCCATCGCTACGGGCGAGGCTTCGAGGACAGTCTCACCCGCAAGGGGGCGCGTATTGAAGTGCTGTTGCTGCTCAGCGCGATGGCCGCGTTTGCCACGTGGCTCGTGGGCATGGCGTGCGAGCGCTGCGGTATCGACGCTTGGCTCACGCCGTTCCGATCGAGACGACGCCTCTACTCGGTCATGCGGCTGGGTCGCGAGGCACTTGTGCGACGATGGTCGAGCACGCGCTTGAGCGAACTCATCGATCAGCTACGACACCCCAGCGCACAACTGCTGGATCAACTGGGAGTGCCGGCATGAAAACGTGGGGAAACCTCAGAACCTGACCCCTTTTTTGGTCCGCCCGGTATATGCAACAAGCGCGCTGCGGTGGTGAACAGGCCTATGAAACGGTAATGGGTGCTACCAGTTCGACTGGGCCTTCTCGTCCTTCACACCGAAGCACAGGACGAAAAAACAAGCTCAAAT
>NZ_JALBWO010000033.1:0-60939 GCF_050026815.1 Rhodanobacter ginsengiterrae
TGCAAGAGTAGGTCACCGCCAGGGGCTTTATCCTGAAACACCCTCACCGGAAACGGTGGGGGTTTTTCTTTGGTGCGGTGGCGACCACAGGTCGCGACCCGCAACAGGTCACCGCCAGGGGCTTTATCCTGAAACACCCTCACCGGAAACGGTGGGGGTTTTTCTTTGCCGACTTGCCGTCGCGATGCAGGAAATGACTATCGCCCCGAGCCTCCCCACACTCGGACGTCTTTGACTAGGTTTGCATGCCTCGTCATCATTGCTCACTTCCTTGATCGCCTATGATGCGCTTCGTACGGTCAGCGGGTCATGCCAGGAGCGGCTCTTGTTCATTCATGTGGAAACGCGCCGGCGTCCTCGTTGGCACTGGGCCACGCTTCTGGTGGTTTCGGTCTGCGTCATGTGTTTCGTGGTTCTGGCGTTGACGCCGCCACCCCAGCGGATATCCCTGCTGCTTGAGTGGGGTACCGTGCCGGCGAACATTTTCGATCCGCACGAGGCGCTACTGCCTCAGCTGACCGATCCCGCCCTCCTGCGCCTGTTCACTGCGCTGTTCATCCATGTCACCTGGCTGCACCTGCTCAGCAATCTGCTGTTCCTGGTGATCTTTGGCTTGCCTGGCGAACGCGCGCTGGGCTCGCTCCGTTTCCTGCTGTTGTTCGTGGTGGGCGGAATCGTGGCCAACCTGATCGGCGCGCTGTCACTGGCAGGAGTGCGCTTGCCGATCATCGGGTGCAGCGGTGCCGTATCGGCTGTGGTCGGCACTTATGTGGCGCTCTTCCCGCGCGCCCGCCTCGGCCTGGTGCTGCCACTGGGCCTGTACCTGGAGTTCGTACGGGTGCCGGCCTTCTTGTTGATCGGGATATGGGTTCTGCTGCAATTGCTGTTCAGCTATGCGGGCCCGAGCTACGGCGCCTACGTCTGGTGGGCACACATCGGTGGTTTCCTGTTCGGGGTGATGTTCGCCCTGTTCTCGCGCGAGGGGATCGCGCGCCGCTTGCGTGGCTGACGTGCTCAGCCCGCGGCACGTATCTGCAGATGGACGCTGGCGAACTGGCGCAGCAGGCGCCTGGCGAACGGTGTGGCGGCGACTTCCTTGAACACGCGCTTCGGGTCGCTGCCTTCGCGGCTCATGTCCGCGTGTTTGCGTCGGACATAGGCGCGCATCACTTCGGCATTGAATTCCGGATGGAATTGCACGCTGAGTGCCTGTGGGCCGTAACGCAGCCACTGATGTGGATCCCTGGCCGATCGCGCCAGCACGACGGCGCCGGCGGGCGCTTCGAGCACACTCTGCTCGTGCGTGGTGTGCGCGCGGAAACTCTGGGGAAGGCCATGGGCCAGCGAGTCGACCTTGCCGGCATCGGTCAAATTGATTGACTGCGTGCCGATTTCACGCCCGCCCGGGAGATAGCCGACCTGGCCACCCAGTGCGTGCGCCATCAACTGATGGCCGTAACAGACACCGAACAGTGGCAGGCTGATATCCATGGCGTCCCGGATCCAGCCCGCCGTGCGCTCGCTCCACGGCGCACGCTCGGTCACCATCGCCGCCGAACCGGTGATGATCGCGCCGGCGACCTCTTCCAGCGCTGGCAAGGCTTCGCCGTTCGCGACATCAACCACGCGAAGCTGCTGCGGACGCAAGTCGGCCCCGAGCCTGAACCAGTGCGGGAAATCGCCGTGGCGGGCGCGGATGGCGTCCGGGGCGCGGCCGGTACGGACGATCAGAACGGGTTTCATGCAGGGTGATGCTCGCGCATGGGTGGATGGCGGTTACGGTTGGCGATCTTCGAAGGCATCGATCGGCGGCAGCACGGTGAGGATCTCCTGCACGGTGGTCACGCCGGCTGCCACTTGATCGGCCGCCGAGATGCGCAGTGGGCGCATGCCTTCGGACAGCGCAGCCTGGCCGAATCCGCTGAGATCGAGCTGGGCCGAAATCATTCCGCGCAGGCGCGGCGACAGCTTCAGCATCTCGTAGATGCCAGTGCGGCCGAGGAACCCGGTGTTGCGGCATTCCAGGCAGCCCACCGGTTGAAACACCTGCGCAGGCACCGGCATGTCCCAGCCGTGGGTGAGCACGTTCCAGGCTTGCGGATCCTGCACGCCAGCCTGTTTGCAATGCGGGCAGAGGGTACGCACCAGTCGTTGCGCGACCACGCCGGTCAGGGTGGACTGGATCAGGTAGTGCGGCACGCCCAGGTCGAGCAGGCGGGTCACCGCACTCGGCGCGTCGTTCGTATGCAGGGTGGACAGCACGAGGTGGCCCGTCAGCGAGGCCTGCACCGCCATCTGCGCGGTCTCCAGGTCGCGGATCTCGCCGATCATGATGATGTCCGGGTCTTGCCGCAGCAACGTTCTCACGCCGGCGGCGAAATCCAGATCGATCGCCGCGTGCACCTGCATCTGGTTGAACTCCGGCGAGACCATTTCGATCGGGTCTTCCACCGTGCACACATTCAGTTCCGGCGTGGCCAGGTGTTTCAGCGTGGAATACAGCGTGGTGGTCTTGCCTGAGCCGGTGGGCCCGGTGACCAGCACGATGCCGTGCGGCCGTTCCACCATGCTGCGCCAGTTCGCGCCCTCGCCCGGCGAGAAACCCAGCTGCACGAAATCCTTCACCACCAGGTCGGGGTCGAAGATGCGCATCACCACTTTCTCGCCGAAGGCGGTGGGCATGTTCGAGATGCGCAGCTCCACTTCGCGGCCGGACGACGAGCGGGTCTTGATGCGGCCGTCCTGGGGACGACGCTTCTCGGCCACGTCCATGCGCGCCAGGATCTTGATGCGCGCGGTCACCGCGGTCATCACCGGTGCAGGCAGCTCGAAGACCTTCTGCATGATGCCGTCGATGCGGAAGCGGATATGACCGATGTCGCGGCGGGGCTCCAGGTGGATGTCCGAGGCGCGTTGCTCGAAGGCGTACTGCAGCAGCCAGTCGACGATGTGCACCACGTGGCGGTCGTCGGCACCGACCTCGCCGCTCTTGCCCAGCTCGACCAACTGCTCGAAATTCAGAATGGAGGCCGAGGCCGTGCTTCCAGTCTTGGCGTCCTGCGCCAGCTGGATGGAACGCTGGACGCCATAGAACTCCTGCAGATAACGGTTGATGTCGATCGGGCTGGCCACGACGCGCTTGATATCCCGCCGCAACATCTGGCTAAGGTCCAGTGCCCAGCCCGATTCAAACGGTTCGCAGGTCGCGAACGTCACCTCGCCCGGGGTGGCCGCGATCGGCAGGATCCGATGGCGCTTGGCATAGCCATGGCTGACCACCTGGGTTACCGACGCGACGTTGATTTTCATCGGGTCGATTTTCAGATAGGGCAGCCCGGCGTGGCCGGCCAGCCATTCGGTCAGGCTTTCCAGGCTCAGCGGACGCCCCGGATCGTGCTGGTTTGCCAGCTTCGCGTTCGCGATCACCACCAGCGGATGCAACTCCACCGTACTGCGTCCCGCCCGCGCGCCCATGCGCACCTGCTTGGCGTCGTCGGCCAGCAGATATCCATCAACCACCAGCGCTGCCAGCAGCTCGTCCAGCTCAAGGCGGCCGCGTCGGCCAAGCAGCGAAGCGATTTGCGGTGAAGCGGCCATCCGGTGGTTTCCCCGTACTGCATTTCCGGGTCTGGCCCGGTGGCAAAGCAAGCTGCAGCTATACTAACGCGCTTTACCCAAGGTCACGGAAAGCCATGTCCGCACGCACCTTCCAGGATGTGATCCAGGCCCTCAACCGCTACTGGGCGGCGCAGGGTTGTGTGTTGCTGCAGCCGCTCGATACGGAGGTCGGCGCCGGCACATTCCACCCCGCCACCTTCCTCCGCGCGCTGGGTCCGGAACCGTGGGCCGCTGCCTATGTGCAGCCCTCGCGCCGACCGACCGATGGTCGCTATGGGCAGAACCCGAATCGCCTGCAGCACTACTACCAATACCAGGTGGTGATGAAGCCCAATCCGGAGAACATCCTCGACCTATACATCGGCTCGCTGAAAGAGCTGGGGCTGGATCCGCTGGTCCACGACCTGCGTTTCGTCGAGGACAACTGGGAATCGCCCACGCTGGGCGCCTGGGGCCTCGGCTGGGAAGTCTGGTTGAACGGGATGGAAGTGACTCAGTTCACCTACTTCCAGCAGGCCGGCGGCCTGGAATGTCGCCCGGTGACCGGCGAGATCACCTATGGCCTGGAGCGTCTGGCCATGTACCTGCAAAACGTGGACAACGTCTACGACCTGGTCTGGACCGACGGCCCGCGCGGCACCGTGACCTATGGTGACGTGTTCCACCAGAACGAGGTGGAACAGAGCACCTACAACTTCGAACATGCCAACGTGCCCGAGCTGCTGCGTTGGTTCGATGTATGCGAGGCCACCGCCAACCAGCTGATCGCCGCCAACCTGCCGTTGCCGGCCTACGAGCAGGTGATGAAGGCAAGCCATACCTTCAACCTGCTTGATGCGCGCCGGGCGATCAGCGTCACCGAACGCCAGCGCTATATCCTGCGTGTGCGTACCTTGTCGCGCAGCGTCGCCGAAACCTATGTGGCGCAGCGCGAGAAACTCGGTTTTCCGGGACTCAGGCATGCGGCTGTGGCAAGCACCAGGGAGCAGGCTGCATGATCGCCGCCAAGTCATTGCTGATCGAGCTGGGTACCGAAGAACTGCCGCCGAAGGCGCTCGATGAATTGTCCGCCGCGTTCCGGCGCGGGATCTGCGACGGGCTGGCCAAGCGCGGCGTCGGCGCCGGTCTGGACCAAGCGCGAGCGTATGCTTCACCGCGCCGTCTGGCCGTCCATATTCCCGACGTGGTGGTGGCCCAGCCAGATCAGGCGATCGAACGCCGGGGTCCCGCATTGAGCGCGGCGCTGGATGCCGAGGGTCAGCCGTCGAAGGCACTGCTCGGCTTTGCGCAATCCTGCGGTGTCGGCGTGGACCAGCTGGAAAAACTGGAAACCGACAGGGGCAGCTGGTTTGTCTGGCGCAGCGTGACGCCGGGTCTGCCCGTGGCCTCGCTGCTGCCGGAGATCATCGACGAGGCCCTGAAGACCTTGCCGATCCCGCGACCAATGCGCTGGGCCGACCACGACTACAGCTTCGTGCGTCCGGTGCACTGGCTGGTGATCCTGCATGGCTCCGAGATCGTCGATGGCGAGGTGCTGGGGCTGCATAGCGGGCGCAAGTCGCGTGGACATCGGTTCATGCATCCGCAACCGGTGCACCTGGCCGACGCCGACGGTTGGCTGGATGCCATGCGCGCCTGCAACGTGCTGGCCGATCCGCAGGAGCGCCGGCAGCGCATCCATGATCAGATCGAGCGGGTTGCCGGCGCCACCGGTGGCGTGCCGCGACTGGACGCCGCCCTGCTCGACGAGCTCGCCAACCTCACCGAATGGCCGGTGGCGATCGCCTGCACATTCGAGCGCGAGTTCCTCGCAGTACCGCCGGAGGCACTGGTCACCACGATGGTGGCAAACCAGAAGTTCGTGCCGGTATTCGATGCCAGCGGCAACCTTACCGAGCACTTCATTGGCATCGCCAACATCGAAAGCAAGGATCCGGCAGAGATCCGCAAGGGCTACGAGCGCGTGATCCGGCCGCGCTTTGCCGACGCCAAGTTCTTCTGGGACGAGGACCTGAAGACGCCGCTGGCCAGCTACCAGGAACAGCTCAAGGGCGTGACCTACCAGCAGGCGCTGGGCAGCCAGTGGGACAAGACCGTGCGCGTGGCGGAGCTGGCGCGGGTGATTGCCAACCGGGTGGGCGTCGACGCCGGTTCGGCCACGCGAGCCGCCAGCCTGGCCAAATGCGATCTGCTGACCCGCATGGTCGGTGAGTTCCCCGAGCTCCAGGGCGTGATGGGACGGTATTACGCCAGCCACGACGGCGAGTCTGCGACCGTGGCCGAGGCTCTGGACAGCCATTACCAGCCACGTTTCGGTGGTGACCGTATCGCGGCCGACAAGCTTGGTCAGGTGCTGGCCGTGGCTGAACGGATGGATACCCTGGCCGGCATCTTCGCCGTCGGCATGAAGCCGGGCGGCAACAAGGATCCGTTTGCGCTGCGTCGAGCGGCGCTGGGTCTGGCGCGCACCCTGATCGAGGGTGGCCTGGAACTGGATCTGCGGGGGAGCTTCATCGAGGCGCTGGAGCTTTTGCCCGATGCGGCGCTGGAAGCGGGCCTCAAGCCCGGCAAGGATGGCAAACGCCCTGCATTGAACGCAGGCCAGCGTCGCGCGATCCTGCTCGACGAGCTGTATGACTTCGTGCTCGACCGCCTGCGCGGCTATTACGCCGAACAGGGCTTCGACCACAACCAGTTCGAGGCGGTGCTGGCCGTGCAGCCGGCCAGCCTGGCCGATTTCGATCGCCGTCTGCGGGCCGTTGCCGAGTTCGGCCGCTGTGCCGAAGCAGCCAGTCTGGCCGCCGCCAACAAGCGCGTCGCCAACATCTTGCGCAAGCAGGCGGATGAAGCTGGTGCGCAGCCGATCGGGCGGAACGTGGATCCGGCCCGTTTCGAAGCGGGCGCGGAACGCGAGCTGGCCGACGCCTTGGCCTCAGCCCAGCAGGACAATGCTGCCGCGCTGGCCGCCGGGGACTATGCCGCCGTTCTGGCGCGCCTGTCGCGCCTGCAGGCACCGGTCGACGCCTTTTTCGAAAACGTGCTGGTGAATGCTGACGATCCGGCCGTGCGCGCCAATCGCCTCGCGCTGCTCAACCAGTTGAAGACACAATTCGGCGCGATCGCCGACATCGCCCTGCTTTGATGCAGACACGAAAAAGCGCGGCAGCCAGTTGGCTGCCGCGCTTTTTCTTCGACGCTTGATCAGGCCGTCTCGCGTGCCTTGCGGATGCGGCTGCCAAGCTGCTGGTTGAATTCCACCATCGCCAGTGGATCGACGTGTGAGCCGCCGGGACCGAGGATTTCATAGAGCTGGGTAAGCAGGTCGGCATTGTCCGACAGGGAAAGCTGGCTGTCCGCCAGACTCAGTTCCGATTGCAGGATACGTACGGCGGCATTCAGTCGTTGCGTGTCCAGGGTGTTGTCGGTGGCCGTCCCAAATAGTTGGGGGCGGGTGTGGGGACGGTGCGGCGCGACCTTTTCCGAGCTGCGCTGATCTTCATAGTTCGCCGAATTCGGGTCGATCTGCAGCGTCCCCTCGCCAGCTACCAGCCAAACCAGCGATATACCGAGGGTGCGTGCCAGCGTGACGCAGCGAGCCCGCGACGGATCGGTGTTGCCGTCGCGCCAACTGCGTACCACACCTTCCGAGAAGCCGCACATTCTTGCGATTTCCGTGGCGCTGCCCACACGCTGGATGAGTAACTTAATGCGATCCGAGAACGAGCCCGGGACTGATTCGCTTGGTGGAGTAGCAGTTTCTTGCACGCTCATGGCATTTGCCTGCATGGGGAGCGAAAGTTGGTCAAGCGTTTAGCACTTTTTTTCTATAAAAGTCAATGACAAGACTGCATGCAGAAAGTTATGAAAGTGTTGACCTTCGCAAATCCTTGAATTAGTGTCGTATCAACTTGCGCTGGAGATTGCGCAGGAAAGTGCCTCAAAAGCATTTGGATGGACAGCGTCAGGCGGGTTGTCTGGGCTGTTGCCGTTGGATGGTTGAACACACAAAAAGTTTCATGTGCCCAGCTCGTTGGGCTGAACTCTGGGGAGTTACTACTGATGAATTCGCGTAAAAATTTCAAGACGGTGCAACTGCAGCGTACCGCGCTCGCCCTGGCATTGGGCCTGGGCTTTGCCGGACTGGCCTTCGGTCAGGCGACCACCGGTAGCATTTTCGGTCAGGCGCCGGCCGCGGCTGGTGAGACCGTCACTGTAAGTGGCTCCACTGGTGTCACCCGCGAGGTTGCAGTCGATAGCGCTGGCCGCTACCGCGTCACCAACCTGCCGCTCGGCACCTACACCGTCACCCTGAAGAAGGATGGCGTTGCGGTCGAGTCGCGCGACAACATCAACATCGTTGTGGGCGCCGGTACGACGGTGTCCTTCGCCGGTGCGGAAAACGCCCAGAATCTCGCAGCCGTGACGGTTCAGGCCAATTCGCTTCCCGTGATCGACGTTTCGTCGGTTGACGCTCGTACGGTCATCACCGCGCAGGAACTGGCCAAATTGCCGATCGGCCGCAATGCCGAAGCCATTGCTCTGCTGGCCCCTGGTGCGGTTTCCGGTAACGGTGCTTTTGGTCGCACCGTTTCGTTCGGCGGCGCTGGCGTTACCGAGAATGCCTACTACATCAACGGTTACAACACCACCGACCCGCTGAAGGCTCTTGGCGGCGTGGGCCTGCCGTACGGCTCGATCGACCAGCAGGAAACCTACACCGGCGGCTATAGCGCCATGTACGGTCGTTCGGACGGCGGCGTGATCAGCCAAGTGGGCAAGCGCGGCACGAACGAATGGCACTTCGGTGCACAGGTGACCTGGGCGCCGCGTTCGCTGGCCAATGATCCGGAAAACATCTATTACCCGAACGCGCAGCCGCCGGCGGGCTTTAGCTACAACAATCCGACCTTGCCGGGCACGATCTATCGTAACCGCAAGAACAACACCAGCTGGGATACGACCTATTCCGCCTACGTCGGCGGCCCGCTGATCCGCGACCGCTTGTTCATGTTCGTGGCCGCCGAGTCCGAAAAGCAGCAGGGTTCGTCCACGTCGACTTCCGCCGCCGGCGCACCGAACGTCAACCAGTACAAGTACAGCATGCCCAAGCTGTACACCAAGCTGGACTGGAACATCAACGACAGCAACATCCTGGAATACACCCACATCCAGAGCAACACGTCCTACGCCGGCGACCTTTACAGCTACGATTACGCCAGCGGCACACGTGGCACCCAGATCTCGGGTCACCCGACCTCGACCAAGGACGCCAGCAAGTACGACATCGCCAAGTACACCGGTTACCTGACCGATGACCTGACCCTGTCGGTGACCTACGGCAAGAGCAAGACCGACAACTTTACGGTCATCCCGGGTCTCAGCCCCACGCTGCCGTTCCTGTCGGGCGTGACGAACCAGGATCCGGCCATCACCGGTGGTACCCCGATCCGCAACGGCGTCGCTGCCTACGCAACCACCACCCCGGATGCCGGCAGCAAGACCCGCGGTCTGCGCGCCGACTTGGAATACCAGCTGGCTGATCACCACCTCGCGTTCGGTATCGACAACCAGTCCTACTTCGCCCATAACCAGGGCTCGGACATGGGTGGCCCAGGCTACATCTGGATCTACAGCAAGACCGCTCACCCGGGCACCCCGATCAACCCGACCCTCGGCGTTGGTGCGCCGGGCGGCAACGGTTACTACGTCCAGCAGTACATCTTCAAGACCACCACCAGCATGTCGGTGAAGCAGAAAGCCTTCTATCTGGAGGACAAGTGGCAGGTCAGCGACAACGTGATGCTGAGCCTGGGCGTGCGTAACGATCACTTCACGAACTACAACAGCGCCGCCAAGCCGTACGTCGATCAGAAGAACCAGTGGGCCCCGCGTCTGGGTGCCAGCTGGGACGTGTTCGGTGACCAGTCGTTCAAGGTCTACGGCAACTTGGGTCGTTACTTCCTGGCCCTGCCGAACAGCGTGGCAATTCGTGGCGCGTCCGCGTCCACCTTTACCCGCGAATACTTCACCTACACCGGTATTGATGCCAGTGGCAATCCGACCGGCCTGACCGCGATGGGCCCCGGCCCGGTCTCGGCCAACGGCGAGTACGGCATTGCTCCGGACAACAAGACCTTTGCTCCGACCGACCTGAAGTCGCAGTACCAAGACGAGGCGATTCTTGGCTTTGACAAGACCTTGGGCTCGGATTGGGCCTATGGTGCCAAGGCGACCTACCGGACGCTGCAGTCGGCGATCGATGACGTCTGCGACGGTGGCAAGATCGAAGACAAGCTGGTCGCGCAGGGCGTCGATACGTCCACACTCGATATCCACAGCTGCTACATCTTCAACCCGGGCCGTACCAACACCTTCCTGCTCAACGACTCGTCCACTGGCGGCTACAAGAGCGTCCAGATGTCGCAGGCGGATTGGGGTTTCAACCAGGGTGCCAAGCGCAAGTACTACGCGCTTGACATGTACCTGGAACATCCGTTCAACAACGGCTGGCAGGCACGCGTGGACTACACGTTCTCCCGCAGCTGGGGCAATACCGAAGGGCAGGTGCGTTCCGACCTGGGCCAGGACGACGTATCCAAGACGGAAGACTGGGATGCAGCTGAGCTGATGATCGGCAGCGGCGGCCTGCTGGCGAATAACCGTCGTCACCAGCTGAAAGTTCGTGGCAGCTACCAGATCACGCCGGAATGGCTGGTATCGGCAGCGGTTCGCATCCAGTCCGGTTCGCCGAAGAACTGTCTCGGTTACTTCGGTTCGAACCAGACCGACCCGATCGGCTACGGTGGTGACTACCACTACTGCTTCGGCAAAGTCAGTGGCAACGGCGCCGCGGGTAACACCCCGTGGACCGAGAAGGTCGATCTGGGCGTGGGCTATCGTCCGGCGTTCGCCGACCACAAATTGGGCTTCTCGCTCAATGTGTTCAATGTGCTCAACCAGCGTCGCGCGATTGCTACCGATCCGCGTTCGTCGACCAACGTGTCCACGCTTTCGAACACGTATGGCCTCGGTACGTACTACTCGTCGCCGCGCTATGTGCGCCTGTCGATGTCGTACGACTACTAAGCAACACGCACCAAGTAAGGGGCTTCCTGCCCCGAGCTGGGCTTGACGAAAACGCCACCCCAACAGGGTGGCGTTTTTTTTGAGTTGTACTGGCAATGTTTGCGCCGCAATACTTGCCCGACTCCCACTGCGTCGATACGCGGGCGTGGGGCATCCCACACCAGGACATCGCATGAGCCAATTCGCATTGCTGGGCAAACGGCGTTTCGCGCCGTTCTTCTGGACCCAGGCGCTGGGCGCCTTCAATGACAATGCATTCCGCAATGCGCTGGTGATGCTGGTGGCGTTCCAGATGAGCCTGGACGACCACACGGTGTCGCTCTATACCAATCTGGCGCCGGCGCTGTTCATCATTCCGTTCTTCCTGTTCTCTGCCACGGCCGGTCAGCTGGCCGAGAAGTACGAGAAGAGCCGGATCATCCGTTACGTGAAGCTGTTCGAGATCGGCGCGATGGCGCTGGCTGCGTACGGCTTCTACACCCATCACACCTCGCTGCTGCTGATCGTGCTGTTCATGATGGGCATGCACTCGACCATGTTCGGGCCGATCAAGTACGCGATCCTGCCGCAGGCGCTTAAGCGCGAGGAGTTGGTCGGCGGCAACGGACTGGTCGAGATGGGCACGCAGATGGCGATGCTGGCGGGCATGATCGCCGGCAACTCGCTGATGCTGGTGGCCGGGGTGGGGCCGCTGCTGGCGTCGGGTGCCACCATCGCGGTGGCCGTGGCCGGCTATCTGGTGAGTCGCAAGATTCCGCCTGCGCCGGCAACCGCGCCGGAGCTGAAATTCAACTGGAACCCGTTCAGCGAAACCGCGCGGGTGCTGGCGATCACCCGTGCCGACCGCGCGGTGTTCAACGCGATCCTCGGCATTTCGTGGTTCTGGTTCTTCGGTACCGTGCTGATCGCACAGCTGCCGATCTACACGCGCGAAACGCTGGGTGGCGACGGTTCGGTCAACACCCTGGTACTGACCCTGTTCTCGATCGGCACCGGCGTTGGTGCCCTGCTGTGCGAACGGATGTCCGGACGGCGGGTGGAGATTGGTCTGGTCCCGCTTGGTGCGTTCGGGCTGACCGCCTTCGGTGTCGACCTGTACTTTGCGCGTCATGGCGTGGCCGTGACGCGCGGGCTGGATTGGCTGGCCTTCCTGCATTCCACGGGCAGCTGGCGGGTGGCGCTCGACCTCACCCTGATCGGTGCGTTCGCCGGCTTCTACGTGGTGCCGCTGTTTGCCTTCGTGCAGGCGCGCGCGCCGCGCGAGAAGCTGTCGCGGATCATCGCCGGCACCAATATCCTCAACGCGTTGCTGATCGTGCTCGCTGCCGGGTTCGGTTTGGGGCTGGGCGCACTGGGGCTGGATGCCCCGCAGATCTTCCTGGCCGCGGCACTGCTCAACGTGCTGGTCGCCTGGTACATCTTCACCCTGGTGCCCGAGTTCGTGATGCGCTTCATCACCTGGGTGCTGGTGAACACGCTGTACCGGGTGCGCGCGGACGGGGCCGAGCAGATTCCCGAGGAAGGACCGGTGCTGCTGGTGTGCAACCACGTCAGCTTCATGGACCCGCTGCTGTTGATGGCCAACCTGCGTCGTCCCATGCGCTTCGTCATGTATTACAAGATCTTCAAGATCCCGCTGCTGAGCTTCGTGTTCCGCACCGCCAAGGCCATCCCGATCGCCGGGCGCAAGGAAGATCCGGTGGTGCTGCAGCAGGCTTACGACGCCATCGACGCCGCGCTGGCCGATGGGGAGGTGGTGTGCATCTTCCCCGAGGGCGGCCTCACCGGCGACGGCGCCATCGCGCCGTTCCGTGCCGGCGTCGAGAAGATCCTGGCCCGGCGGCCGGTGCCGGTGGTGCCGATGGCCTTGCGCGGGCTGTGGGGCAGTGTGTGGAGTCGGCGCGACTCCATGCTCGGTCGTTCCCGCCTGCCTCGTCGCTTCCGCGCCAGGGTCGAGCTGGTGGTCGATGCACCGCGTCTGCCGGAACACGCTGGCGCCGCCGAGCTGGAAGCGCGGGTGCGCGAGTTGCGCGGCGAGCTGGCCTGACGAAAGCGCGCTAGCTGACCCAGCCGCCGATCACAATCAGCGCCACCACACTCAGCCAGGCCAGCAACGCGCGCAGCAGCGCGCTGCGCAGCCGCTTCAATTCGGATAACGGGTCGCTGTGTTCCTCGGCGTAACCATCGCCCGCCACGATATCCGTCAGCACGTCGGCCTTGGCGGCGGCGCCGAGGAAACCCGGGCCAGCGCTGTACCAGCTGGTCGGTGCAGCCTGCTGGTGCCAGCGCTGCCACGCATCAAGCACCGCGTCCCAGTGACCGACCACGGCAAGGGTGAAGGTCAGCAGCTGGGCCGGCAGCCAGTCCAGCGCATTGGCCACGTAACCGCCGGCACGTTCGGCGGCGGGGTCCAGGTGAATCGTGTCGTCACGACCCAGCATCTGCGCCAGTCGGTACAGCAGCGCGCCAGCGGGGCCGAGCAGGAAGAACCACAGCAGCACGGCAAAACGACGGCGCAGCGCGGCATAGGCGATGGCTTCGCCCAGCGCCGGCGCGTTCCATGCAACCGGTTGGCCGAGGTCGGCGAGATTCTGCGCCGCCGCCTCGCGACTGACGCCGTCCGGTGCGTGCAGGATGGCCTCCAGGTCGGCTTCGAACTCGCGTGGGCCGAAGCAGTACAGCAGCACCGCCAGGCCAAACAGCAAGTGCAGCAGTGCGCCCAGCGGCGACCAGCCAAGCCACCAGGCGGCCAGCGCGCACAGCGCTGTCGGCAGCCCCAGGGTCAGCGCGACTCGAGCGCCGCCACTGGTGTCGCCGAGTTGCGCCACCCAGCGTCGGAACCAGCCATCGCCACGCCACCGCGCCAGTTGCGGCATCACGTGCAGCAAGCCAAGGGCGATCAGGACGACGAGCAGACGAATGGCCATGGGGAAACAGCTTCGCGGAAGTTGGCGACCATTGTATGCGACCGCCCGGGCGCATCGCGCGCCAGCGATGCAGCTCATCGCATGGGCATTTCAATGCCCGAAGATCGCTTGGCGCGAGATCGCCTCTACCGTGTCGTCGGCAGCGCTGTGCGCGGTCTGCGGGCCGCAGCCATCGGCCTCGAGTGCGCGTTCCATCAGCTGGCGCGTGACGAACTGATGGGGGCTTTGTCCCATCTTCATCCGCGTGTACTGGCAGCGATTGGCATGGGTCATCGCGCGTACCACCTGATGCAGGCTCGATCCCTCGTTGAGCACGATGCCGCGAACGTATGTCGCGTCTGCACCGGGCAAGCGCGAAACAGATGGCGGCTCCGCCATGCCGGTACGACCGCTCAACAAGGGCGAGTGATAGTCACCCGCTGGAGCCGCTGCCGCCGAAGCTGTCGGGCCGGGTTCGGCCGCCACTTCCGGCGCGGGAATCGCTCGCGACGCCGCTCGCGGAACTCGCATGTCCTGCACCGCTCGCTTCTGGACTGTACGTACGCGGCGTGGCGTGACCACCTGCGCCACCCATCGAATGAGCAGCACGTTGCGTTGCCCGCGCGGACCATCAGCAACAGCTCGGAGCGGAGTGACCGGGCCGAACAAAAGTGCCAGCAGAACCAGGTGCAGCGAAATGACAAAGCCGAGAATGCTTCCGCGACCGAATGCCACCAGCCACGCACGCCGCACGCTGTGCGTTTCCCGCGCCTGCAGATGAGTGCTTCCATGCGCCATCGCCGGTTTCCTGATCGGGTGCGGCAAATCAGACCGTGGCGGTGACGCGAAGTTCTGCTCGTGGATTCAGTGCGCGGCGGCGCCGTCGACCAGCGCATCCAATACGAGACCGGCCCGGCATTCCAGCCAGTACGCCAGCAACTGATAGGACACCGACAATCGGGTGGAGGGCACGAAGCTGCCGTCGGCGATGCCGTCGACGATCTGTTGCGGAGTGAACCAGCGCGCGTCTTCCAGCTCGTGATCGCGCCTGGCGATCTGCCGCGAGCGCGCTGTGGCGATGAAGCCGACCATCAGCGAGGCGGGCATCGGCCATGGCTGCGAGGAGTGGTAGCGCACTTCGTCGACGATCACGCCGGCTTCCTCGGCTACTTCGCGGCGCACCGCGTCTTCCAGCGCCTCGCCCGGTTCGATGAAACCGGCCAGGGTGGAGTAGCGGCCGGGCGGCCAGCCGGCCTGGCGACCGAGCAGACAGGCGCCTTCGTGTTCAACCAGCATGATCACAGCCGCGTCGGTACGCGGGAAATGCAGGCGCGCGCACTCCGGATTGGTGCATTGCGCGCGATGGCCGGCGGCGACCAGCAGCAGCGGCGCGCCGCAGTGCGAACAGAAGCGGGTTTCGCGCTGCCAGTGCGACAGGCCCTTGGCATAGGCGAACAGACCAGCTTCGTCCGCCGCCAGTTGCAGCCCGGCGCTGCGCAGGCTCGCCCGACGCGCGTCGAGCGCGCTCTCCAGTTCACCAATGCGTTCGGCATCGTCCGCCACCAGCAGGAAGTGCGGGCGTTCGTATGCCATGCCGAGCAGGCTGGCGCGGGTGTTGCCCAGCCAGCGTTCGCGTTCATCGACATCGAGCCAGCGCAGCTGGTCGCTGTCGCGGCGCAGGAACGCTTCGCCAGCGCCGTCCAGCAGCAGATAGCGCGCGGCACCCGAGCGCGCCTGCTCGACGATCCACACCGATTCGTCGCGCGATTCGGCCACGCGATCCAGCACCAGGCTGAGCCCGGCAAACGTGTTGGTGGGGGGAAGCCAGGCCCGGTCCATCGGCGGTTCCGTCAGGCGGAGAACGAAGAGCCGCAGCCGCAGGTCGTCTTCGCGTTCGGGTTGCTGATCACGAACTGCGCGCCGCTGAGGTTCTCCGCATAGTCGATCTGCGCGCCGCCCAGGTACTGCAGCGACAACGGATCGCACAGCAGGGTGACCCCGTCGCGCTCCACCGCCAGATCGTCTTCGGCCTGCGCCTCGTCGAAGGTGAAACCGTACTGGAAGCCCGAGCAGCCGCCACCGGAAATGTACACGCGCAGCTTCAGCGCCGGGTTGCCTTCCTCGGCAATCAGCTCATGCACCTTGTGCGCGGCCGCGGCGGTGAAGATCAGCGGCGTGCCGGCGCTCTGGTAGTCGGGAATCGTGAGGATGGTTTCCATGGCTTTCTAGATGGGGGCGTGGCGGACTGTAGCCAAGCATACCGCGTCAGGCCGGTACCGCCTCGTCCACGCCTGAATCCTGCGCCGGTGCAGGCAGGTTGCGCTGCGCTTCCTCGGCCTGGCGCGCAATGCGCCCATTGACCTGGGCACCGGCAGCCATCTCCAGCGTGTGATAACGCAGGTCGCCGTCGATGCGCGCCTGCGCCGCCAGCTCCAGCCGCACGCTGACGTGCACGTCGCCGGTCACGTGACCGTTGATCACCGCGTTCGGTACGTTGATCTCTCCGTGCACCTGGCCATGCTCGCTCAGGGTGAACATCGCGTCCTCGCCCTCGCCGATCACGCTGCCTTCGATCCGGCCGTCCAGGTGCAGCGCGCCACTGAAGCGTACGTCGCCACGAATCGAGGTGCCGCGTGCAATCAGGCTGGTTTCGTTGTTGCTGTGGTTGTTGCGGTCGTTGCGTCTACGGTTGAGCATCGTGGTCCCCTTGGGCGGTGGTGATGTTGCCACTCAGCGCGTCGCCCCACGCCACGGCGCGGTTCACCGCTTCGCCGCTGGCGGGCTGGACACTGATGCGCAGGCGCGTCGGGCGGAAATCCGCGGGCAGCACGATGGTGCCGTGCAACTGCTGGAAATAGGTGAAACGGAACGGCATGCCATCCTTCTGCGCGGCATCGCCCAGCGCGGCCCAGTCCAGCCGGGTGACCTTGTCGCCGCGCAGACCTTCCACGCTGACTTGCGCGTTGCCGGAAATCTCGTCGCCGCGTTTGGCGTTCTGGGTCAGGCTGAGGCTGAGGTTCCAGCCGCGCGAGCCGACGATCGGTTGCAGCTTCACTTCCTGCAGCTTCAGTCCCTGCCGCTGCGCATCGCCGCCGACCAGTCGCGCGTAGAAGCCGAGGTCCGCGCGCAATCCGCTGAGTTCCTCTTCGCGCTGCGCCAGCGTGCCGCGCAGCGAGCGCGTAGCCACTTCATTGACCTGGGCCGAGCGCTGCAGGTTTGCCAGCTGCTGCTTCAGGTCGTCGATCTGGGCCAGCAGAGCGCGCTGCGCCCGTTTGTCCACCACGGCCGGAGTGCTGGCGTGGCGGCCGAACGCGGCCACCGCGACACCGACCGCCAGCAGGCTGGCCAGCCAGCCCAGACCCAGCCACCACCAGCGTCGGCGATGGCCGGTATCGTCGTGGCGGCGCACCACGAAACGCGGTGGTGGTCGTGAGCCCATGCGGCTGTTCCAGGGGAAAACCCAAGGTATAGCCCCCGTGTGACGAAAGCGTCAAGGAACGGGCGCACGAATCGCGGGCTCCCGTTCAGTGCGGCGGACTTCAGCTCTGCATCTTGCTCTGCAGATAGCGCTCCGCACCGATGTCCCTGATCAGGCTGAACTGGGTTTCCAGCCAGTCGATATGCTCTTCCTCATCGTGCAGGATGTCCTTGAACAGATCGCGGCTGATGTAGTCCGCAATGCCTTCGCTGTACGCGATCGCCTCGCGCAGATCCTTCACCGCGGCCAGCTCCAGGTCCAGGTCACCCTGCATCGACTCGATCGCGTTTTCGCCGATGCGCAGCTTGCCCAGATGCTGCAGGTTGGGCAGGCCGTCGAGGAACAGGATGCGTTCGATCAGATGATCGGCGTGCTTCATCTCCTCGATCGACTCCCTGTATTCATGCGCCGCCAGCTCGGTGTAGCCCCAGTCCTTGAGCATGCGGTAGTGCAGGAAATACTGGTTGATCGCGGTCAACTCGTTGTAGAGCACCTTGTTGAGAAACTCGATGACCTTGGCATCACCCTTCATGGCTTCCACTCCGATCGATAGCAATCACGACTATACAAACTTCCCGCCGCTGCGGCGGGAATGAGAACGGAAAGCTTTGCCCCCGGCATGCGGAGCTGGCTCCGGCCGAGCAGCGACATCAACGGAGAGGAAGCTCAGGCCGCGGCGAGCGGCAGCGGGCAGATCACCACTTGTGAGCGTGCCTGGTCGAACGTGGCGCGCGCTTCGCTGTCACAGCTGCCGCAGCAGTCCGAGCAGCCGGTGCGTGCCTGCAACTCGGCAAACGTCTGCACGCCGGCAGCCGCCTCGCGGCGGATGTCGTGATCGGTGACGGCGTTGCACATGCAGATATACATGGCGCGCATGAGAACGCGAATGCGAATGATTGTCAACATGTGACTATGAGTCGATGCCTGGCATTCAGCCAAGCTGTCCCGGCATCCTGTTCAATCAAAGCGATCAGGCGACCGCGCGTCCGCCCTGCGGTTTCGCGGGTTCACCGGTGCTCTCGCGCGGCGGCAAGTTGCCCAGGTTCACGCTGAACAGGTCCTCGACCAAGGGCGCGAAATGGCGCAGCGCGCGTTCATACACCTGCCGCTTGAAGTTCACCACATGGGCCGCCGGGTACCAGAAATCGACCCAGCGCCAGATGTCGAATTCCGGCTTGTCGCACGCGTCGAGCTTCAGCGCTTCCTCGCCACCCACCAGCTTCAGCAGGAACCACACCTGCTTCTGGCCAATGCATGTCGGCCGCTGATGCCGGCGCACATAACGGTCCGGCAGGCGATAACGCAGCCAGCCGTGAGTGGCCGTGATGACCTCCACATGATGCGCGGCCAGACCGGTTTCCTCTTCCAGTTCGCGGTACATCGCTTCCAGCGGCGTCTCGTCCGTACGCATGCCGCCCTGCGGAAACTGCCAGCCATCACGATTGACCCGGCGCGCCCAGAACAGCTGCCCGTCTGCATTCAGCAGCACGATGCCGACGTTCGGACGGTAGCCATCTACATCAATCATGTCGCCTCCTGAGGCCGCATGCCGCAAGCTTGCCGCAAAGCTGCCGCGAAGTCCTGACCGCGATTCAACCACAGCCCGCAAAGCCGCAGCAAGCAACACACTTGAACCCGCGCCCCCGGCCCACTACACTTCCGCGCCCGCCCCCGATCGTTCCGATCCCTCCCGGCGGGCATCCCAATGGCTATGTAGCTCAGCTGGTTAGAGCACAGCACTCATAATGCTGGGGTCGGTGGTTCGAGTCCACCCATAGCCACCAAACGCATCCTGCGGGTAGCCCAATCCGGTCGGCAGGCCCTGCGACAGCGACGGCGCCCAGCAGTTGGCATGCCGTTTCGCAATGCCTTGTCCCGGCGATCTGGCTTCGCCGGACGATGGACATGCCGTTTGTTTGCGGGAGCACATGAACGTGTTCGTTGGCGTGACCAGCCCGGTCGATTGGGCGGACATGTCGCGGTCCGGTCGTCTGCCTTGGGGCTGGTGGCAGTCTGGCAGTCGCTCTTGCCCGAGTCGCCTCCTTGGGCGCGGATGTGTTGCGAAGCCAGATGTACAATCCGCCGATGGATATCTTCAAAGTCTTCACCCTCGAGGCGGCACACCGTTTGCCGAACGTGCCGGAAGGGCACAAATGTTCCCGCTTGCACGGGCACTCCTTTCGAGTCGAGATTCATCTCAGTGGTGAACTCGGAGCGAATACTGGCTGGGTGATGGATTTTTCCGCCGTGAAGGCGGTATTTCAGCCGATTTACGATCAGCTCGATCATCACTACCTCAACGACATCGAGGGGCTGGAGAATCCGACCAGTGAGCGGCTGTCGATGTGGATCTGGAATCGGCTGAAGCCGGGGTTGCCGCTGCTTTCCGAGGTGGTGGTACATGAGACCTGCACGTCCGGATGTCGTTACCGGGGTCCCTGACCGGTTGGGTGATTGATCAACGGAATTGGCCGACTTGTCCGGTCGAGCCGCTATCCTTCGCCGGCGCCGCATTCGGCGTGACCGTGCGGGATCTGTCTTGTTCGACCAACCTATCGTGATGCTCGATTTCGAGACCACCGGCCTCAGTCCGGTGGCGGGCGACCGCATTACCGAGGTGGCGGCGCTGCGCATTGTGGATGGCGTGGTGGCGGAGCGATATGTCACCTTGATCAATTGCGGCGTGCGCATTCCGTCGTTCGTATCGGCGTTGACGGGTATCTCGCAGCGGATGGTGGATGCGGCGCCGCCGGTAGCGCAGGTGCTGCCGCGGTTGCTGGAATTCATCGGAGAGGATGTGTTGGCGGCGCACAACGCGGGTTTTGACGCGCGCTTCCTGTTGGCGGAGAGCCAGCGGCTGGGATTGTCACCGCGGCATCGCGGCTTGATCTGTTCGTTGAAGCTGGCGCGCCGGATGTTGCCGGGGCAGCGCAGTTACAAGCTGGGCGGACTGGCGCAGGCGCTGAACATCTCCTATCGCGGCGCCGCGCATCGAGCGGAGGCCGATGCGGAGGTATCGACAAGGTTGCTGTTGCATATTGGTGAGTCGATGCAGCGGCGGTATCGGTGCTCGTCGATCACGCCGGATCTGCTGGAGGCGATCAACCGGCAGAGTGCGGCGAAGGTGTCGGCCTTTCTTGGGCGAACGTTTGCCGGCGAGCTTGAGCCGGAACGCATGGCGAACTCATCTCGCCGGCATTAGCGCTGTGCGGCTGAAGCTTGGGGCCAGCCGGATCGGTGTCCCGGCCGGAAATGCGCAGGCGAGCAGCCCAAGGCACGGACTGCATGGGCCATCGACCGGGTCAGCGCGTTTTGCCAGTTGCCATAAACGGCGCCAGACAGCCATTTTTGCCGCGGCGCGATGGGTTTTTCAGGCCGCTCAAGCGGCCGTTTTCACTGAATATTCCTGCAATGGTCTGGTTCACTTCGCAAAATATATATTGCACTGCACAAAAGTTGTTGTTAGAGTGACTCCACTACCCCATCCTCAACGAGGACAAAGCCATGACTCAGCAATACAACAACCAGCTCTTCGCGTTCACCAAGCAGTTCACCGACAGCGCGTTCAAGGCGCAGTCGCTGGCCTTGAAGGGCCTGGAGACGGTCGCCGAGCTGCAGCTCAAGGCGCTCGAGGAGCAGAGCAAGATCTCCGCCCAGTTCGTCGCCGAAGCGATGGAAACCCGTGACATGGACGGCCTGCGCAGCCTGTGGGAAAAGGGCAGCAGCTTGAGTCGCGAGAACGCCGAGCGCGCCGTGGCGGTGTCGCAGGAAGTGATCGCCGTGACCCAGAAGACCGCCGAGTCGATGAACGCGCTGGTGCAGGAACAGCGTCAGGCTGCCAACGACGCGGTTGCCGCACCGGTGGCCGCCAAGAAGGCTTCCGCCAAGTAATTCAGCGGTATCGTTGCGCTTCACGCGGCGTGAGCAGGGCCGGACTTCGTGTCCGGCCCTGCTTTTGCGTGCTGCCGAAAGAATTTGCGGCATGACTGCGACGGCGTCATGATTCAAGACGTTAAGCGCGCTGCAGGCCACGATGCCGCAGGTGTCACGGCTTGTTCCTGCAACTTTCCAACTGCTATACTTTTACGGATTGGATCGTGGCCCGCAGCTGTATCGGTGCCGCCTGCTGCAGGCCGCGCGGAGAAGCTACGTTGCTCAACAGTCTTGCCTCTGGTCGACACATCGCGCTGCGCATAGTTCTGCTGCAGCTGTTGGTGGCGTTGCTGGTTGGCCTCGTGTTTCTCGCACTGGGGCCGCGTGAAGCGGTTTCGGCTGCTGCGGGCGCGACGATGGTGGCGCTGGGTACCGCGCTGATGTCGGCGCGATTCTTCAGCGGCGTGACGGGGGCGGGTCAAGCGTTGGGCCGGTTGCTGACGGGCGTGCTCCTGAAATGGATCGTGATCGTCGGAGGGCTGATCGTGATCCTGTTCCAACTCAAGTTGCCACCGCTGGCCGCCATCACGGGGTTGGCGGCGGCTTACGCGGTTTATCTGCTGGCGTTCAGATTCAAGGGTTGATCCATGGCAAGCGAGCCGACTGGCGGTCTTACCGAATACATTCAGCACCATCTCACTCATCTGACACCGCATGTCAGCGAGGGCGGGTTCTGGGCGGTGCCCATCAACATCGACTCGATGACCGTGTCGCTGGCGCTCGGCGTGCTGTTCTGTGCGTGGTTCTGGTTGAAGGCGCGCAAGGCCACGGCCGGTGTGCCTGGCAAAGGTCAGGCGTTTGTCGAGATCATCCTCGAATTCGTCGACGGCCAGGTCAAGGACGTGTTCCATGGTGACCGTCGCGTGTTGGGTCCGTTGGCGCTGACCGTGTTCGTCTGGGTGTTCCTGATGAACGCGATGGACTTGCTGCCGGTCGACCTGCTGCCCTGGATCACCGAGAAGTTCGGCGTCGAACACTTCCGTGCCGTGCCCACCGCCGACGTCAACATGACGTTTGCAATGTCGCTGACCGTGTTCGCGCTGATCATCTTCTACAGCTTCAAGGCGAAGGGTTTCAGCGGCTACATGAGCGAGCTGTTCACCGCACCTTTCGGCAAGCACCCGCTGCTGTGGATTCCCAATTTTGCGCTGAATCTGGTCGAGCTTGCGTCCAAGCCGGTCAGCCTGGCGATGCGACTGTTCGGCAACATGTACGCAGGCGAGCTGGTGTTCATGCTGATCGCCGGCCTGTTCAGCGCCGGTGCCGGCGCGGCTGGCTGGGCGCTGTACGGCATGGGCATCATCGGCTACACGGTGTGGGGCATCTTCCACATCCTGATCATCTCGATCCAGGCATTCATCTTCATGGTGCTGACGATTGTGTACATCTCGATGGCGCACGATCACCACTGATCGGCGTACTCGAATCAACTGTTGCAACCGTTTTATCTATTCCAGTTTGAATTTCTCAGGAGACTACCGTGGAACATCTCGTCCAGTTTGCACAAATCCAGGGCTTCACCGCCATCGCGCTCGGCCTGATCATCGGTTTTGGTGCGCTCGGCGCCTGTATCGGTATCGGCATCATGGGTTCGAAGTTCCTTGAAGCCGCTGCGCGTCAGCCGGAGCTGGTGCCGCTGTTGCAGGGTCGCATGTTCCTGCTGGCCGGTCTGATCGACGCCGCGTTCCTGATCGGTGTGGCGCTGGCGATGTACTTCGCCGTGGCGAACCCGCTGCTGGGTACGGTGCTGACGGCTGCCGGCAAGGGCCAGTAAGAAGTACCTTCGCGATGGCGCCGGTCAAGGCGTCGTCGCGTATCTGGCGCGGGTCTTTTGTACCCGCGTTTGTCTTGTTCCGTATTTACAGGTAATGCAGCGATGAATTTCAACGCGACCTTGATTGGCGAAATGATTTCGTTCGCCATCCTGATCTGGTTCAGCGTCCACTTCATCTGGCCGCACATCAACAAGGCCATCGAAGATCGCCAGATCAAGATCGCCGAAGGGCTGAATGCCGCCGAGCGCGCCCACGCCGAGCTGAAGAGCGCAGACGTGAAGGTGGCTGGCGAGATCAAGCAGGCTCGCTTGCAGGCTTCGGAGATCATCGACAAAGCCCAGCAGACCGCCAATCAGATCATCGAAAAGGCCCGTGATGAAGCGATCAGCGAGATCAACCGGCTGAAGGCCGCCGCGCAGGACGACATCGCGTCGATGGCGCAGCGTGCGCGCGACCAGCTGCGCGAACAGGTCGGTGCGCTGGCGGTGCAGGGTGCCAGCAAGATCGTGCAGCGCGAGGTGGATGCCTCGACGCACAAGGTTCTGCTCGACCAGCTCGCAGCAGGTCTCTGATCCATGGCCCAGGCAATCACTCTCGCTCGCCCGTACGCTCGCGCCGCGTTTGAGGTGGCTCATGCGTCCGGCACGCTGGCTTCGTGGTCGCAGTCGCTGGCATTCGCGGCGGCAGTGGCGGGCGACGCGCTCGTGGCCGGCCTCGGCAATGATCCGCGGGTGCTGCCGGCCCAGCTGGTGGCCTTGCATCTGCCGGCCGGCATGGCCGTGGATGCGCCGTTCGGCCAGTTCCTGACCGAGATGGCCGAACAGCGTCGCCTGGCTCTGCTGCCCGAGGTGGCCGAGCTGTTCGAGATGCTCAAGCGCGAATCCGAGTCGCAGTTGTTGGTCAAGGTGACCAGCGCGATGACCCTGGATGCGGCGCAGTCGGAGCAGCTGAAGGTGTCGTTGAAGCGCCGCTTCAAGCGCGAGATCGAACTGGAAACCTCGGTCGATGCCTCGCTGCTGGCCGGTGTGGTAATCGATGCCGGCACCGAAGTGATCGACGGCTCGGCGCGCGGACGTCTCGCGCAGCTGGCCAGCGCCCTGGCAAATTGAGAGCAGAGACAAAGTGGAGAGAAGCGAGAGACGAGTGGCACGTACCTGACCACGCCGCCTCCCTTGCTCACCACGCGGGTCAGTTTTACGCGAAGTCCCTTTCGCGAAGCGCAAGACCGGCCGTCGATGGCCGGAAAGATTTGGTTACACGCGAAGTCCCTTTCGCGAAGAGCAAAACCGGCCGTCCGGGCCGGACTCTTAACAAGAGCATTCAATTTCCGGGATAGATGACCATGTCCAGCAGCACACTGAATCCGTCCGAGATCAGCGAACTGATCAAGAGCCGCATCGAGCAGTTCAAGCTTGGCGCGGAAGCACGCAACGAGGGCACGATCATCAGCGTGTCCGACGGCATCGTGCGCATCCACGGCCTGGCCGATGTGATGCAGGGCGAAATGATCGAGCTGCCGGGCAACGCGTTTGCGCTGGCGCTGAACCTGGAGCGTGACTCGGTCGGCGCCGTGGTGCTCGGTGAATACCAGCACCTGCGCGAAGGCGACACGGCCAAGACCACCGGCCGCATCCTCGAAGTGCCGGTCGGCCCGGAGCTGCTTGGCCGCGTCGTCGACGCGCTGGGCAACCCGATCGACGGCAAGGGCCCGATCAACGCCAAGCTCAACGCCGAAGTCGAGAAGGTCGCGCCGGGCGTGATCTGGCGCAAGTCGGTCGATCAGCCGCTGCAGACCGGTTACAAGTCGGTCGACGCGATGATCCCGGTCGGCCGCGGCCAGCGCGAGCTGATCATCGGCGACCGCCAGACCGGCAAGACCGCGCTGGCGATCGACGCGATCATCGCGCAGAAGGATTCGGGCGTTAAGTGCATCTACGTCGCCATCGGCCAGAAGCGTTCGTCGGTGGCCAACGTGGTGCGCAAGCTGGAAGCGCACGGCGCGATGGCGCACACCATTGTGGTGGTGGCTTCGGCTTCCGAGTCGGCCGCGCTGCAGTACGTGGCCCCGTATTCGGGTTGCGCGATGGGCGAGTTCTTCCGCGATCGCGGCGAAGACGCGCTGATCGTGTACGACGATCTGTCCAAGCAGGCGGTGGCGTATCGCCAGATCTCGCTGCTGCTGAAGCGTCCGCCGGGCCGCGAAGCGTATCCGGGCGACGTGTTCTATCTCCATTCCCGTCTGCTCGAGCGCGCAGCTCGCGTGAACGAGGAGTACGTCGAGAAGTTCACCAGCGGTGAAGTGAAGGGCAAGACCGGTTCGCTGACGGCGCTGCCGATCATCGAGACCCAGGGTGGCGACGTGTCCGCGTTCGTGCCGACCAACGTGATCTCGATCACCGATGGCCAGATCTTCCTGGAAACCGACCTGTTCAACGCCGGCATCCGCCCGGCCGTGAACGCCGGTGTGTCGGTGTCCCGCGTCGGCGGTGCCGCGCAGACCAAGATCGTCAAGAAGCTGTCCGGCGGCGTGAAGCTGGCCCTGGCCCAGTACCGCGAGCTGGCCGCGTTCGCGCAGTTCGCCTCGGACCTGGATCCGGCCACCCGCGCCCAGCTGGACCGCGGTCAGCGCGTCGTCGAGCTGATGAAGCAGGGCCAGTACGCGCCGCTGTCGATCGTCGAGCTGGCGTTGTCGGTATACGCCGCGGAGAAGGGCTACCTCGACGACCTGCCGGTGAACAAGGTGCTGGCGTTCGAGAAAGGCCTGCACGCGTTCATGCACCAGAACCACGAAGAACTGATGAAGAAGATCGTGGCCACCGGCGACTGGAACGGCGAGATCGAAGCTACCTTCAAGGCCTCGCTGGACGAGTACAAGAAGACCGGTAGTTGGTAAGAGGAGCCGGGATTCGGGATTTGAGATTCGGGATTCGGTAAGAGCTTGAGCGTGCGGCCTCTGCGAATCCCCAATCCCGTATCCCGAATCCCCCGAGTGAGCAAAGCGAGCGAGTAAAGCATGGCCAGCGGACGCGAAATCAAAACCAAGATCAAGAGCACGCAGAACATGCGCAAGGTGACGCGCGCGCTCGAAATGGTCTCTGCCGCAAAGATCCGTCGCGCGCAGGACCTGATGAAGGCCTCGCGCCCGTACGCCCGTTCGATGCGCAAGGTGATCGCGCATGTGGCCCAGGCCAGTACCGATTTCAGCCATCCGTTCCTGACCCAGCGAGACAACGTCGCGCGGGTCGGTTTCATCGTGGTCTCGACCGACCGCGGTTTGTGCGGTGGCCTCAACTCCAACCTGTTCCGCCGCCTGCTGCCGGCCATCGTCGAATGGCAGAACAAGGGCGTGCAGGTCGATGTGGTGGCGGTGGGCCAGAAGGCGGTCGCATTCTTTCGTCGTCTCAAGGGCGTCAACCTGATCGGCAGCGTCACCCACCTGGGCGAGCGGCCCAAGCTGGAACAGCTGGTCGGCGTGATCAAGGTGATGATGGACGCCTATGCGTCCAACGGACTGGATCGCGTGTTCCTGGCCTACAACGACTTCGTCAACACCATGACGCAGAAGCCGACGATCGATGCGCTGCTGCCGCTGCCGCTGGTGGCGTCGGAAATGGAAGCGCATCAGGCGGCGGGCGAATCGGCCTATGCCGGCGTGAAGCTGGAGGCGAGCCACGACTGGGACTACATCTACGAGCCCGACGCGCAGACCGTGCTGGAGCACGTGCTGGGACGCTACATCGAGTCGGTGGTGTACCAGGCGGCGCTGGAGAACCTCGCCAGCGAGCATGCCGCGCGGATGGTGGCCATGAAGAGCGCGTCGGACAACGCGAACAAGGTGATCGGCGAACTGACGCTGGTCTACAACAAGGCACGTCAGGCAGCGATCACCCAGGAAATCTCGGAGATCGTCGGCGGCGCGGCGGCTGTATAAATGCGATCGTCCCTGATCGCAGAACAAGATCAAGAGCGGCCATCCGTGGCCGCACTCCCAGTAAGAGCGACGCAACCTCGGCGCTTTGTACAAATCGAAACCTTAGAGATTCATCCGGAGCTATCAGCATGAGCCAGGGCAAAGTTGTTCAGATCATCGGCGCAGTCGTCGACGTGGAATTTCCCCGCGATCAGGTGCCGCAGGTGTATGACGCGCTGAAGATCGACGGCACCGAGATCACGCTGGAAGTCCAGCAGCAGCTTGGCGACGGCATCGTGCGCACGATCGCGCTCGGTTCCACGGAGGGCCTGAAGCGCGGCCTGCAGGCGCGCAACACCGGCGAAGGCATCAAGGTGCCGGTCGGCAAGGCGACCCTCGGCCGCATCATGGACGTGCTCGGCAACCCGATCGACGAGGCCGGTCCGATCGGCGAGAAGGATCAGTGGGTCATCCACCGCGAAGCGCCCAGCTACGACGAGCAGGCGGCTGCGACCGACCTGCTGGAAACCGGCATCAAGGTCATTGATCTGGTCTGCCCGTTTGCCAAGGGCGGCAAGGTCGGCCTGTTCGGCGGCGCCGGCGTCGGCAAGACCGTCAACATGATGGAGCTGATCAACAACATCGCCAAGGCGCACTCGGGTCTGTCCGTGTTCGCCGGCGTGGGCGAGCGTACCCGCGAGGGCAACGACTTCTACCACGAGATGAAAGACTCCAACGTGCTCGACAAGGTCGCGATGGTGTACGGCCAGATGAACGAGCCGCCGGGCAACCGCCTGCGCGTGGCGCTGACCGGCCTGACCATGGCCGAGTACTTCCGCGACGAGAAGGACGAGACCGGCAAGGGCAAGGACGTGCTGTTGTTCGTCGACAACATCTACCGCTACACGCTGGCTGGTACCGAGGTGTCCGCGCTGCTCGGACGCATGCCGTCCGCCGTGGGCTACCAGCCGACCCTGGCCGAGGAAATGGGCGTGCTGCAGGAGCGCATCACCTCGACCAAGACCGGTTCGATCACCTCGATCCAGGCCGTCTACGTGCCCGCCGATGACTACACCGATCCGTCGCCGGCGACCACCTTCGTGCATCTGGACTCCACCGTGGCGCTGTCGCGCGACATCGCCAGCCTGGGCATCTACCCGGCAGTGGACCCGCTGGCCTCGACCAGCCGCCAGCTCGATCCGCTGGTGATCGGCGAGGAGCACTACAACGTCGCCCGCCGCGTGCAGGGTACGCTGCAGCGCTACAAGGAACTGAAGGACATCATCGCGATTCTCGGCATGGACGAGCTCAGCGAGGAAGACAAGCAGGCGGTGTCGCGTGCGCGCAAGTGCGAGCGCTTCTTCTCGCAGCCGTTCCACGTGGCCGAGGTGTTCACCGGCTCGCCGGGCAAGTACGTGTCGCTGAAGGAAACCATCCGCGGCTTCAAGATGATCGTCGACGGCGACGTCGACCATCTGCCGGAGCAGGCGTTCTACATGGTCGGCGGCATCGACGAGGTGATCAAGAAGGCCGAGGACATGGGCGCCAAGAAGGCGGCCTGAACTGAAGCCGGGATTGGGGATTCGGAATCAGGGAGTCGGAGAGCGGCGTCATCGCGCCTTTGACGAATCCCGAGTCCCGAATTCCGAATCCCGTTCGACCGAGCGTAGCGAGAGAGAACTATGAGCCAAACCATTCGCGTCGACATCGTCAGCGCCGAAGCCGAGATCTTCTCCGGCGACGCGACGATGGTCGTTGCCACCGGCGAGCTGGGCGAACTCGGCATCACGCCGCGCCACGCACCGCTGATCACCCGCCTCAAGCCCGGCCATGTCGATGTGCTGCTGGACGGTGGCGAGCGTCAGCAGTTCTGGGTTTCCGGCGGCATTCTGGAAGTGCAGCCGCAGGTCGTCACCGTGCTGGCCGACACCGCCGCGCGTGCGTCCGACCTGGACGAAGCCTCCGCCCAGCAGGCCAAGAAGGAAGCTGAAGATGCGCTGGCCAACCGCACGGATGCGATGGAAATTGCCGAAGCCCAGGTCAAGCTGGCCGAGGCGATGACCCAGCTGCAGGCGCTGGAGCGTCTGCGCAAGAGCCTCAAGCACTGAGTTTGTGCGCTCGTCCATGAGCGCAGAGCCAAGATCAAGAAGCGGCCATCCATGGCCGCACTCGTGGATGAAGCGGTTGCTTCGATGGGCATTGCGAACTGCGAACGCCGGCCTTGTGCCGGCGTTTTTGTCTCGGCACGATGATGCTTCCGATACAGGGAAGGACATGAACGGATCGAGCCTGGCCTGGCGCTGCTGCGGCCTGCTGGCATGGCTGGTACTGGATGGCTGCGCCACGCGACCCGTGGCGCCGCCGCCCGCAACAGGCGAGTCTTCCTGGCGCATGGAGTTGCCGCCTGGCACGGTGCGCTATCAGCTGGCGATGGGCGAGGTTTCCAGCGGCGGCACGCCGTTCCGACGGGTGAGCCCGGTGTATCCGGCGGGTCTGCTGGCCAGCTGCCCGCCCCCGGAAGAACTGTCGGCACTGTTGATCATCGACGGAAAGGGTGCGGTCGGCGAGGTTCGCGTGGATGGAGAGGCTCACGCAGATCCGAGTCGGCATGCCTTCATCGACGCGGTTCGCGCGGCAGCGCGGCAATGGCAGTTCAACCCGCTGCAGATCAGCCGCTGGGCCGCCGATGCCGATGGCAACAGTCACGTGGTGGACAGCGAAACCCGCCCGTTCAGCCTGACCTACCTGTTCCGTTTCGAATGCCATGCCGGCAAGTCCACGGTTTCGGCCGCGGCCGCCAGGCCCTGAGCCACATTTGCCTGCGTCACGCCCGAACCGGCTGCTATGCTTTTTGATTGAAACACGTCAAGGCCGACACCCATGAACCACGCCCCGCTCCACGTCGTCATCCTCGCCGCCGGCGCCGGCACCCGGATGAAGTCCCATCGTCCGAAGGTGCTGATGCCGCTGGCCGGCCGGCCGCTGCTGGCCCATGTCATTGCCGCCGCGCGCGCGTTGCAGCCGGCCGCGCTGCACATCGTCTACGGTCATGGCGGCGATCAGGTGCAGGCGGCGTTCGCCGACCAGGCCGACCTGCGCTGGGCGCTGCAGGCCGAGCGCCTGGGTACCGGCCATGCAGTGGAGCAGGCACTGGGCGACATTCCGGACCAGGCGCGCGTGCTGGTGCTGTACGGCGACGTGCCGTTGACCCGGGTCGAGACGCTGCAGCAACTGGTACAGGCCGAGGGCGGCTTCAGCCTGCTCACCATGCGTCTGGCCGAGCCGCGTGGCTACGGACGGGTGCTTTGCGACGGCAACGGCTACGTGCGGGCGGTGGTCGAGGAGAAGGACGCCGACGAGGTGCAGCGCGTGGTCAACCTGGTCAACACCGGCATCCTGATAGCCGACGCGCAGGCGTTGCGTGGCTGGATCGGCCGGCTCGACCGCAACAACGCGCAGGGCGAGTATTACCTGACCGATATCTTTCGCATGGCGGCCGCAGAAAATGTGCCGGCGCTGAGCGTCGAGTGCGTCGACCCGGTGGAGGCCGCCGGTGCGAACAATCCGCTGCAGCTGACCGAGCTGGAGGCCGCGTGGCGCCAGCGCGCTGCGCAAGCGCTGCTGGCCGATGGCGTGCGCCTGGTCGACCCGCAACGCATCGAGGTACGCGGCGCCGTCACGGCCGGGCGCGACGTGGAGCTGGACATCGACGTGATCCTGGAAGGCGAGGTCGTGCTTGGCGACGACATTCGCATCGGTCCGTTCACCCGGCTCAGGAACGTACGGCTGGCCACCGGCACGGTGGTGCAGTCGCACTGCGACCTCGACGGCGTGATCACCCACGGGCCCTGCACGATCGGCCCGTTCGCGCGCCTGCGACCGGGTACCGAACTGGATGCCGGCGTGCACGTGGGCAACTTCGTCGAGACCAAGAAGACCCGCATGGGCGAGGGCAGCAAGGCCAACCATCTCACCTATCTCGGCGATGCCGAGGTCGGGCGCGAGGTCAATATCGGCGCCGGCACCATCACCTGCAACTATGACGGCGTGAACAAGCACCTCACCCGCATCGACGACGGTGCCTTCATCGGCTCCAACAGCGCGCTGGTCGCACCGGTGCGCATCGGCGCCCGGGCCACCATCGGTGCCGGTTCGGTGATCACCCGCGATGCGCCCGACGGCGAGCTGACCGTGGCCCGCGGCAAACAGCAGACCTTCGAAGGGTGGAAGCGACCCTTGAAGCAAAAATGAGGCAAGAGGAGTGAGGAGTGAGAGAAAGGCAGGAGCAGGTCCACCTTGGCTCGTTCCCACTCCTCACTCCTCTCCACTCACTCCTCGCCCTGCGCCCTACGCGTAACGCCAGCCATCGATCTCGACCAGCAGTTCGCTGCGGCAGATCTCGCCATGCAACAGCAGTACCGGCACACCCGGCAGGCGTGTCTCGAGGAACTGGCGCACCCGCGACGCATCGGCGCCGTGGCGCACATAGGTCTTCAATGGCGAATGGCTGTCGAAGCCACTGGCCATGCCGGCGTTGGCCAGCAAGGCGTCGAGGTTGAGCATGGTTTCGGCAAGCTGGGCGTCCAGGTCATCCTGGTGGGCCGAGGCGTGGCCAACCACCGCCGCGGTGCCGGAGATGGCCAGTGCGTCGCCGGCCGGCAGGCTCATAGCGCGCGCGAAGCTGGGTGGCGTGCGGCCGTACTGGCGCGGGTATTGCCAGGCGCTGACCTGGCGTGGATTTTCCACGCGCCGGCCGGGCCGATCGCAGGCCAGCAGATAAACCTGCAGCCGATGCGCGCCGTCGAGATGGCCAATGGCGGTGGCAGCCGGAAAGCCCTCGGCGAAGAAATCGCCCATGCCGCTGGCGCGGCCATCGCAGAAGTGCTTGTAGTGCTCGGCGTCGCCGTCGCCATGGTTGATCGCGCCAAGGTAGTTCCATATCCGCAGTACGTGCTGTTCCGCCCGCGCCGCCACCAGTTGGTGCAGTCGCCGGTAGGCCAGCTCGGCGGCGGCGGTGGCGCCGCCGTATTCGCGCTCGTCAAGTTCGATCGAGGCAAACAGCCAGCCGCCGCCCGCGGACCAGTGCAGCGCGCCGTCCCGCCAGCTGTTGACCGGTGCATCGACCTGCCACAACTCCAGCGGCGCCGGGCCGTCAAAGGCTTCCAGCGGAACCTGCAGGTAGCGCGAATCATCGCTGTGCGGGGCATCGCTGCCGAAGCCGAACACCGCCAGCGTGCCGCTTTCGGCAAGCAGCGCAGCCGGCGTGCCCATGCGATAGGAAACTCGCGGCGCACGGCGCACCGGCGAGTCGAGCTGCGGGTTTTCACATCCCTGAACCATGCTTTGCAACCGGGAACGACAAGGGCGCTATGTTACACTCCGCGCCCACTGCCACCGGGGGGAGGCAATGAATTCACCGTACGGAATCAAGCATGGCAGAGCAGACCGCAGCGCAGCACGAATTGGCCACTCTGGTGGTGGAGTGCCTCAATCTGGAGTCCGTGACAGCGGACCAGATCGAACCGGATGCGCCGCTGTTCGGGGGCGAGCTCGGACTGGACTCGATCGACGCGCTGGAGATCGCGCTGGCGGTGTCCAGGCATTACGGCTTCCAGCTGCGTTCGGACAATCCCGAGAACCGGCAGATCTTCGCCAGCTTGCGCACGCTTTCCGATCACGTCGAGCAGAACCGCGCCAGCTGAGGCTGGCGATTCTTCGCACCCCGCTTCGGTCCGTCACGTCCTCTTCCAGCAGCGGTGGCAGGCTGACGCTTTGGATCGACTCCTTGCGACCCCTGGCATGACGGCTACGTCTCCCTCGTCCGACCATGCACGGCTTTATGCCTTGTGCCTGCTGCCCTTGTATCCGCTGCTGGCGATCGCTGGCGCGGTGAGCCATCGCCAGGTGTTCGCGTTGCTGGCGCTGGCGCTGCTGCTGACCGTGCTGCTGCTGCCGCGACTGCTGGCGTGGCGCAGCACCGCGTGGCTGCTCTGGTCGGCCACGCTGGCTGGCTTGCTGCTGGCGTGGAAGCAGGGCTTCGCCGGACTGTTGCTGGAGGCGATACCCATCGTGATCAATGCGCTGCTGGCGATCTGGTTCGGCCGCAGCCTGGCCACCGGCGAGCCGCTGGTGGAACGCTTCATCATCGCCATCGAAGGTGCCGAGCGGCTGCAGTTGCCGGGCGTCGCCGCCTATGCGCGGCAGCTCACCTGGTTCTGGACGCTGTTGCTGGGCGCGCAGGCGCTGCTGCTCACCGTGCTGCTGCTGTGCGCCGATCACAGCGGCCTGCTGGAACGCGTCGGCGTCGCCTCGCCGCTGCACGTACCGGAACGCTGGGCCGCCGCCTGGCTGCACCTGGGCTGCTATGCCGTGCTGGGCGCGGCGTTCCTGCTGGAATACGGCTATCGACGCTGGCGCCTGCGTCATCTCAGTCATCCGGGTCTGCACGCGATGATGCTGCAGCTGGCGGTGCATTGGCCGCAGCTGATCCGTGGCAAGCGGGTGATCCGATCATGAGCGCCGGCTTCGAGCAGAACCTGCGCATCGACGCCGGGCACGCCGCCTTGCCCGGCCACTTTCCCGGTCATCCGCTGGTGCCGGGCGTGCTGCTGCTGGAGCAGGTCGCGCTGGCGTTGCGGCGCTGGCGCGGGCAGCGACTGGTGCGCGTGCTCGAGGCGAAATTCGTGGCGCCGCTGCGGCCGGATGAAACCGCCACGCTGTGCCTGACCGAGGCCGCGCCGGAAGGCTCGCGGGCCCGTTTCGAGATCCGCCGCGATGGCCTGCTGCTGGCGCGCGGTGTGGTGGAGGGAGCCCCGTGAGCAAACCCGAACACTGGCAGAGCCGGCCCGAGGGCGGCGGCCGTTTCGCGATCTGGCTGATTCGCAGCATCGCGCTGTATGGCGGGCGGCGGGTGGGTCGGCTGTGCCTGTATCCGATCACCTTGTACTTCTACCTGCGTCGCGGGCCGGAGCGGCTGGCTTCGCGGCAGTACCTGGAGCGCGTGCTCGGCAAGCCGGTGTCGGCCTGGCAAGTGCTGAAACACATCCACTGCTTCGCCGCCACGATCCTGGACCGGATCTTCCTGCTGGCGCACGGCGAGCGGCCGTTCGAGATCGAAACCCATGGCCTGGAACTGCTCGACGAGCGCTTCGACCGTGGCAAGGGCGTGTTGCTGTTCGGCTCCCATCAGGGCAGTTTCGAAGCCTTGCGCGCGGTCGGTGCACGCCGCCCGAAGATGCCGCTGCGCGTGGTGCTGGACAAGCAGAAGACGCCGGCGATGACCGAACTGCTGGAGGAACTGGCGCCCGAGGTGGGTGCCTGCGTGATCGACGCCGCGCAGGACGGCACCAGCATTGCGCTGGCGATGGCCGAGGCCTGCCAGAGCGGCGCGCTGGTGGCGATGCTCGCCGACCGCGGGCGCGGGCATGAGGTGCTGCGTCGTACCGACTTCCTGGGCAAGCCCGCGCCATTCCCGATCAGCCCGTGGTTGCTGGCGCATGCGCTGCAGGTGCCGGTGGTACTGTGCTTCGGCCTGTATCTGGGCGGCAACCGCTATCGCCTGGTGTTCGAGCCGTTCAGCGAGCGGGTGGAGATTCCCCGGCATGATCGGGGCCCGGCGCTCGATGCGCTGATTGCCCGCTATGCCCAACGACTGGAGCACTACATTCACGTCGCTCCCTACAACTGGTTCAATTTCTATGATTTCTGGCAAGACGCACCTCCTGCTGCCGAGCCTGTTGCTGACGCTGTGCGCGACCGCGTCAGCGTCTGAGCCGGCGCCCGCGTCTTCCACCGCGCAGGCGTTGATAGTCGCGCTGGGCCAGCCCGCCCCCGCGCACACGGCCTTCGCCGAAGCGCGCTTCATGCAGGTGCTGGACAAGCCGCTGGTGGTGTCCGGGGAGTTGTCCTGGCTGGGCGGCGACCAGCTGCAGCGCCGCGTCGACCAGCCGCAGCACGAGACCGCCACGATTGCCGACGGGGAAGTCACCCAGCAGCGTGATGGCAAGAGCGCGCGCCACTTTTCGCTGAAGCGCGCACCGCAACTGCAGGTGCTGCTGGACAGCTTCGTGGCCCTGCTCAGCGGTGACCCGGCCCGGCTGCAGCAGTCTTTCGAGATCAGCCAGAGCGGCAGCGCCGCCGGCGCGTGGACGCTGACCCTGGTGCCACGCGACGCGCGCGTGGCCAAGACCGTGGCCAGCATCCGCATCGACGGCGTCGGCAACGAATCGCGCTGCATGCACATGCAGGAAGCCGACGGCGATCTGGCGGTCGACCTGCTGGGGTCGCTGGCACCGAAGATGCCCGCCGAGCCGACCCGCGAGTCGCTGCAGGCGCTGTGCCTGGGCAGCCACTGAGCATGCGCCGGGGTGCCCGCGCAACCTTGCTGGTGCTCTGGTTGCTGGCGCTGGCCGGCCTCGGCTGGATGGTCGCGCAGCGGCTGAAGATCAGCACCGACCTGCGCAGCTTCATGCCGGCGCCGACCACGCCCGACCAGCGCCTGCTGATGGAGCAGGTCGGCGAGGGGCCGGGCTCGCGCCTGCTGCTGCTGGCCATCAGCGCGCGCTGCACGACCCCGCATGCGCATGCCACCAGGGACGGTTCTGCCGTCACGCCTTGTGCAACGTTGCCGCCCGCGCAGCGCGATGCCGCGCTGGCGAGCCTGAGCCAGGGCCTGGCCGCGGCGCTGAAAAAGGACCGGCATTACAGCCAGGTGGTCAATGGCAGCTTCGACCTCGGCGCGCTCGACCCCAGCCTGCTGCCATACCGTTTCCTGCTGTCGCCGACGCTGGACACGCAGCCGCTGGACGAGCCGTATCTCGCCGATCAGTTGCAACAGCGGCTGGATGATCTGTCCTCGCCCGCCGCCAGCTTGCTCAAGGGCCTGCTGCCGCGCGATCCCACGCTGGAAGTGCTGAAGCTGGCCCAGTTGTGGGCGCCGGCGAAGTCGCCGGAAGTGCGCGAGGGTGTGTGGTTCTCGCCGCAAGACGAGGCATTGCTGCTGGTGCAGACAGTGGCCGCCGGTTTCGATCCCGGAGCGCAGGAGCAGTCGATCGGCGGCATCCGGCAGGCGTTCGCTGCGCTGCCGGGCAGTACCGCAGCCACACTCGACCTTAGCGGACCGGGCTACTTCAGCGTGGTCGTCGGCGCCCAGACCCGCCATCAGGCCGACTGGATCGGACGCATCTCCACGGTCGGTTTCGTCGCCCTGCTGCTGCTGGCCTACCGCAGCTTCAGCTCGCTGCTGCTGGGTGCGCTGCCGATCGCCAGCGCCGCGCTGGCGGGCATTGCCGCGCTGACGCTGGCGTTTCCCGAAGTGCACGGGATCACCCTGGCCTTCGGCTTCACCCTGCTCGGCGTGGCGCAGGAGTATCCGATCCGCGTGCTCAGCCACCGGCGCGCCGGCGAGGATGCGGTGCAGAGCGTGCGCGCGCTGTGGCCGCTGCTGCTGACCGCGATCGCCTCGGCCTGCATCGCCTACCTGGCGTTCTACGCCTCCGGTGTGAATGGCCTGAAGCAGCTGGCGGTGTTCACCATCGTCGGGTTGCTGGTGGCGGGTTTCAGCACGCGCTATCTGCTGCCGCACCTGCTGCCGCGGCGCGTGCGCGACGTGGCCGACATGGCGTGGCTGGCACGGGCGCGGCGCTTGGTCGATCGACTGCCGCGGCCACGCTGGATTCCGTTGCTGGTGGCGGTGGCGATCGTGGTGATGCTGACCTTCGCGCGTGGTCCGTTCTGGCAGAACAACCTCGCCGCGCTGACCCCGCTGCCGCAGGACCTGTTGCTGCACGACGCACGCCTGCGCGAGGCGCTGGGCGCCCCTGACGTGCGCTACATGCTGGTGCTGCAGGCACCGACCGAACAGGGCGTGCTGGCGCTGTCGGAAAAGCTGCAACCGCAGGTCGACGCACTGGTCGGCAGGCATGCAGTCGACGCACTCGAGTTGCCGTCGCGTTATCTGCCCAGCGTTGCCGTGCAGCGCGAGCGGCAGCAACAGCTGCCCGATCGGGCCAGCTTGCAGCACGCGCTGGATCAGGCGCTGCACGGCCTGCCGTTCCGCGCCGATCTGTTCCAGCCGTTTGTCGACGACGTGGAAACCGCGCGCACGCTGCCGCCGCTGACGCCGGAACGCTATGCACAGACGCCGCTGGGCCAACGCCTCGCCGCGATGCTGCTGCATCGTGACGGGCATTGGCTGGGCCTGGGCACGGTCAGTGGCGTGCATGACGTGGCCGCACTGCGGGCGCTGGGTGCGGACAGCGGCGGCATGGTGCGCCTGCTGGATCTGAAGGCCGCCTCCGAATCGCTGGTGGTCGACTACCGCACGCGCATCCTGCAGGCGCTGCTGGCAGCCAGCCTGTTGCTGGTGCTGACCATCAGCTTCGCGCTGCGCAGCGTGCGTCGCGCCTGGCACGTGCTGGCACCGATGACCCTGGCCACCTTCCTGGTGCTGGCGGTCGAGCGGATGATGGGCATCGAGATCTCGCTGTTCCATCTGGTCGCGCTGATCCTTGCCGGCGGCCTGGGCCTGCATTACGCGCTGTTCTTCGAGCGCGATACCGGCGACCCCGCCGAGCAGCGGCGCACGCTGCACGCCACCATCGTCTGCGTGCTCTCCGCGCTGCTGGTGTTCGGCATGCTGGCGTGGGCGACGATTCCGGTGCTGCGGGCGATCGGGCTTACCGTAAGCCTGGGCGTGGCCTTCCATTTCTGTCTGTCGATCCTGATGGCGCCGCATGCTTCCGAAGAGTGACTGGGCCGCGCTGATTCCGCACGCAGGCACGATGTGCCTGCTCGACGTGGTGTGTGCGTGGGACGCGACCGGCATCCATGCGCAAAGCGCCGGCCATGCGCGCGCAGACAATCCGCTGCGCGGCGAAGCTGGCCTGCACGCCGTGCATCTGGCCGAGTACGGCGCGCAGGCGATGGCCGTGCACGGTGCGTTGCTGGCGCGTTCGCGTGGCGACCAGCAGGTGCGGCCCGGCATGCTGGTCAGCCTGCGTGACGTGCAACTGTTCGCCGAGCATGTCGACCAGCTCGAGGGCGAGCTGGACGTTTACGGCGAGTGTCTTTATGCCGACGAGGGCGGCGCGCAATACACGTTTCGCGTCGAACATCGCGGACGATTGCTGGCCAGCGGCCGTGCCGCGGTGATCCATCCCGCGCGTTGATCAGGAGCAGTTGTCCCATGTCCGAAACAGGCACATCACGTCGCGCGCTGGTTACCGGTGGCAGCGGTGAACTCGGCGGAGCCATCTGCCACGCGCTGGCCGCCGCCGGCTGGCAGGTCATCGTGCACGGCCATCACAGCCTGACCCGGGCGCAGGAAACCGCCGCGGCGATCGTCGCTGGCGGCGGCAGGGCGCAGGCGCTGGCCTTCGATGTCGCCGACGCCGAAGTGACCCGCGCCGCGCTCGATACGCTGTTGTCCGAAGGGCCGATCCATGCCGTGATCAACAACGCCGGCATCCACGACGATGCGCCGATGGCCGGCATGAGTGAGCAGCAGTGGCATCGGGTCATCGATGTCTCGCTGCACGGCTTCTTCCACGTCACCCAGCCGTTGCTGTTGCCGATGGCGCGGCAGCGCTTCGGCCGCATCGTTTCGGTCAGCTCGGTGGCGGCGCAACTGGGCAACCGCGGGCAGACCAATTACGCCGCGGCCAAAGCCGCGCTGCACGGCGCCAGCAAGTCGCTGGCGCGCGAGATGGCCTCGCGCGGGATCACCGTCAACGTGGTCGCGCCCGGGGTGATCGAGGGGCGCATGGCCGATGCGGCGTTTCCGCCGGAACGCATCCGCGAGGTGGTGCCGGCGCAGCGCGCCGGCAAGCCGGAAGAAGTTGCCGCGCTGGTCGCCTTCCTGTGCTCGGACGCAGCTGCCTACATCAACGGCCAGGTGATCGGCGTCAACGGCGGCATGGGCTGACGACCGGCAAACTCACGCCACCGCCCTGAACAGCGGCGGTCGCGGCTGGCCCGACAGCGGCGCGTGCAGGCGCGGGTCGCTGGCGCTGGCCTGCAGCACCAGCGCATCGGCCACGCCATCGAGCATGCGCACGTTGTCGCGCAGCCGGGCGCGCACGCCGGCGTCGTCGAGCGGGTCATACAAGGTGGCGTTCAGTTCGGCAAACCAGGCCAGCGTGCACTGGTCGAGCATCTCGCGCCGGGTCTGTCCGCCGCCGGCAGCGTGCCAGTCGCGGAACAGTTGCTGCATGCGCGTGTTCAGCGCCTGCGCCTGTTCCAGTTCGGCACGCATCTCGCCCAGCAGTGCCAGATCCGTGAGCCGGTGCTGGAAAACCAGCTGGCACAGCACGCCCCAGTAGTACGCGTAGTCCCAGATGACCTTGGCCGACAGCACCTCGGGGTTGCCGAACAGCGGATACTGGTCGCGGAACAGAGCCAGCGTGTTCTCGTAGAACGAGAAGTAGAGCTTCTCGTAGAAGTGCGCGAACGGGGCGACGTTGCGTGACGCGCGGTCGTGGCCGACGAGCGCCACGATGTAGGTATTGCAGATGGCGATGAAGTCGCTGCCCGGCGAATAGAACGGATCGAGGAAGGTGCCGGCCTCGCCGGTGAGCGCCCAGCGGTCGGCGCTGAACAGCTGCTTGCTGCCGTGGGAATAGTTGCGCAGGAAGTGGAAGTCGAGCAGGCTGTCGCGCTCGGCGGCGATCGCACGCCCCATCGCCGGTTGCTTGCGCTGCAGCCATTCCAGCGCGCGTTCGAAATCGCGCATGCCGTCCAGCGGATGCATCGCCGCATCGCAGACGATGCCGACCGAGTGCGCACCCGATCCCAGCGGGATCAGCCACGCCCAGTAGCCGGCGCCCATCAGGTGGTTGGTCGAGCGCCAGCGTTCCGGCGGGCTGCAGCGCGCGCCCCATTCGGCGTCGTCGCTCCAGCGGCCGATGTCCAGCCGCGTGTCCATGCGGAACCACACCGCGTTGGCGTGGTGCCCGTTGTCGAGCGTCAGCTCCAGTCGTCGCCGCAGCAGGGCCGCGCGCCCGGAGGCGTCGAGCAGCCAGCGCGCGCTGACGGTGTGCTCGCCGGCATCGTCGATGAAACGCACCTCGTGCTGCGCGCCGTGCTCGCCCAGGGTGAAGCCCTTGACAGTGGCGCCGTCACGAAAGTCGATGCCGCGGCGCCGCGCTTCCTCGCCGAGGAAGGTCTCGAAGATGCCGCGGTCGAGCTGGTAGCTGGGCACCGGCAGGATCCTGCTCACGCCGAGTTCGGTGGTGTTCTCGATGTCATGGCGCCCTTCGGAGAAGAAGTAGCGCAGGCCGAACTTGCGGATGTGCGCCGCATCCAGATGGTCGCGCAGGCCCAGCGTGTGGTCGAAGTAGTGCGCGCCGATTTCCACCGTCGACTCGCCGACCTTGTGCGCGGCCGGCGGCAGCGGATGACGGTTGCGTTCCAGCACCAGGATGTCCATGTCCGGAAATTCGCCGCGCAGCTGCAGCGCCAGGCACAGGCCGGCCAGTCCGCCGCCAAGGATTACCGCTTCGTGCGTGGTCTGGCTCATGCAGGTTCGGGCTCCGGAGTGCGTGACGCGGTATCGCAGGCTGCGGATGATGGTTCACTCCAGGTCGGGGTGGCGTGATCCGGCGGCGACCGCGCCCGCCCGATCACGACTGAACAGCCGCAGCATTGGCGTCGTCATCATGGTGGTGACGATCGCCTCAGCAGCAGGTTGAACATCGGCGGGCCGATCACGCCGGCATCCAGGCCGATCTCCAGCACGGTCAGTTCGACCATGCCGCGCGCGTTCATCAGCGAGCCCACCGCGAAACTGTCGCGCCAGCCATGCCCGCCCAGCCGCGCGCCCAGCGCAGCAGCCAGGCCAGTCCGCGCGAGGTGAGCAGGATCACCACCAACTGCAGCCGCAGCGCCTGGCCCATGGCCTCAGCCGGGCGTGCCGCCGGCGATGACGGGGGCGGCGCGCGACCGTCGATAGCTGGCGATGATGTTGCCGTAATGGATCACCCGCCCGATGGTGTAGGTGGTGATGCGGGTGACGTCGCGCACCGGCTTGAGGTGGCTGGGGCGGAAGCTGCCGTGATAGCGCGAGGCGATCGGCACCGAGACCACGCCGAGATGCTTTTCGCGCGAGGCGGCGATCAGGATGGCCGCCTCGAACACGAAGTTCTCCGCCGGCAGGTCGACCAGGTCGAGCGCGGCGCGCGGGTACCAGCGCTGGCCGCTCTGGGTGTCGGCGACCGGTTGCGCGCATGCCCACGAGATGCCCCAGTCGGCCACCGCGTTGGCGCGGCGGCGGCCGGTGGGCTGCTGTTCCTTGTCGAGCAGCCGCGCGCCGATCACGATGTGCCGCGAATGCTGCGCCGCTGCGGCAACGATGCGCGGAATGTCGTCAGCCAGGTGCTGGCCGTCGCCGTCCATGGTGAGCACGGCGTCGTAGCCTTGCCGCAGCGCCTCGCGGAAGCCGCGGCGCAAGGCCTCGCCCTTGCCGCAGCGCCGCTCGTTGCGCAGCAGCGTCACCGGCAGCGCGGCGACGATGTCGGCCGTACGATCGTCCGAGCCGTCGTCGATCACGATCACCGGCGCGCCCAGCGCGAGCACCGATGCAATCACCGAGCGGATCGCGGCTTCCTCGTTGAGGCAGGGGATCAGCACGCACCAGCGCGGGTTGACGGTATTCAAGCGACTTTCTCCATGTCGATCTGCAGCCCCAGCCGCGCGGCGGCTTCAAGTTGGCAACGTCCCCGGCCCTGCGCCAGCAGCGCCAGCAACGGCAGGGCGGCGGCGGAGGGATTGCCATCGCGCCAGCCGGCCATGGGTTCGTCGAGTGTGCTGGATGGGCGTGCGTTTGTCAGCGTGAGGCGCAACCGGGCCAGGCTGCGCGCACCGGCGACCGGCATCAGCATCAGCGCGCAGCCGAACGCCTGGGTGCAACCGGTGACTTCCAGCAGCGGCCCGGTACCGACGAAATCGCTGCACACCAGCAGCACCGGGCGCTGCTCCGCGCACACCTGGCTGGCCGCCTCCAGCAGCCCCGCACCGAAGCTGGCGCGTTGCGCCGCGATCGCGGTGGACGGTGCGTGACAGCCAGTGGCGATGGTCCAGTAGCCGACCGCGGCGTTGTGCACCGAATTGTGGAAGCGGATCGGTGACAACTCGGTCGGTGCCTGCGCCAGCGTGGCGCACATGTAGTCGGTGATCGCCTGGTCGCCATGCGAGGAGGCGAACACGCAAGCCACTGCCGCTGCTCCCTGGCCGCTCATCGCCACCGCCTGGCCGGCAACTTCCACCGCCAGCAACACGCTGTCCGGCGCGCGGCGACGTTCGTTGGCCGGCAGCGTGGCGGCGGCCGGTCGCCGCGGCGACGGCGCGGGGGTCTTGCCGTCCAGCACGCTGCGCAGGTCGGCGAAGTCGGCCAGCTGTGGCGACCACAGGCCAACGCCGTCGATGAAGAACTCCAGTGCGGTCATGCGACGAACCCAGCGCGGGCGAACGCCAGGCAGGCGTTGTTGCCGCCGAATCCGAACGAATTGCTCAGCGCCACCGCGACTTCCCGCTTTTCATTGCGCCAGGCGAACTGCACACCGCAGGCGGGATCGGGCGTGTCGCCGCCGAGGTTGCCCGGAATCATCCCGGACTGGATCGCCTGCAGTGCAATGGTCGCCTCGATGATGCCGGCGGCGCCGAGCGTATGGCCGGTGTAGCCCTTGGTCGAACTCGCCCGGGTGCGCGCGGGAAAGGCACGCGAGACCAGTGCGGCTTCCACTTCGTCGTTCTTCTGGCTGGCGGTGCCGTGCAGGTTGATGTAATCGACCTGGCTTGCGGCCAGGCCGGCCCGTGCCAGTGCGTCGTGCAGGGCCAGCTCGGCGCCGAGGCCCTGCGGATGCGGGGTGGACATGTGGTGGGCGTCGCTGGCTTCGCCGTAGCCCAGCAACTGCAGCGCGTCGGGCGCCACCTCGGCGCGTTCGAGCAGGGCGAAGCCGGCGGCCTCGCCAATCGAGATGCCGTCGCGCGCCGCATCGAACGGGCGGCAGCGTTCGCGCGAGATCAGTTCCAGTGCATTGAAGCCGAACAGCACGCTGTCGCACAGGCTGTCCACGCCGCCGACCACCGCCGCATCGACCAGGCCAAGCCGGATCATCCGTTCCGCGCTGGCGAACACCTTGGCGCTGGACGAGCAGGCGGTGGACACGGTCAGGCACGGGCCTTCCAGCTGCAACGCCGCCGCCACGAAGGCCGCCAGCGAGTGGGGCGCGTGCAGCGGCGAGTAGAGTTTCTCGTCGCGAAAGCCGCCGTCCCCGTCGAGGTCGCGGTAAGCCTCTTCGGTGGCGCCGATGCTCGCGGTGGAGGTGCCCAGCAGCAGCGCCACGCGCGCCGCGCCGTAGCGGCTGCGGGCGGTGTCCACTTTCTTCAGGAAGCCGTCCTGATTCAGGCCGAGCCAGGCCAGCCGGTTGTTGCGGCAGTCCCATTCCTGCAGCCCGGCGGGCAACTGCACGGCTTCCACGCCGGCGACCCGACCGATCCAGCACGCCAGCGGCACACTGCTGATGTCGTTCGGGCGCAGGCCGCTGCGGGCCGCTTCGAGAGCTGCGAGTTGGGCGGTCAGGCCACTGCCCAGCGCCGAGGTGGCGGTGTGGCCGGTGACGGCGAGAGGTGGCATCTTGAGGGGCATCTTTGAAAGCCTAACGGTGGCCTGGCGGAATGCCTAGCCCGTGATCACGCCGGCGGCAAGGTTGCGGTCCGTCGCATGAAGGTGCTGCGAACAGGATGCGGCCGCTAAACTGCACCATTCCCGCCGCGCCGCGAGTCGCCGTGCCAACCACGCCATCGTCACCACGAAGCCCCTGGCGTTACCTGCGCGATCGCGACGTGCAACTCGCGGCGGTGGTCACCTTGGCAGCCCTGCTGCTGAGCGCGGGGCTGGTCTGGCTGGGCTATCTGATCCACGTATGCCGGGTGGCGGTGCGCAGCCCGCTGTTGCCGCCGCGGCGGATGATCGTGCTGGTGTTCGGTCGCCAGCTGGTGCGCGATGCGCCCGGTCCGGATTACCGGCAGCGGTTGCGCCGGGCACTGGTACTGGCCGAGCAGCGGCACACCGATCAGCTGATGCTGCTGGGCGGCTACAGCGGCGGCCGGCACAGCGAAGCCGCCGCCGGCCAGGTCTGGTTGCGGGAGCAGGGACTGGCCGGTGAACTGCGCGTCGTGCTGGAGCAGGACTCGGTCGACTCGCTGGAAAACCTGCGCCACGCGCGCCGGCTGCTTGACATCGACGCGGGTGAAGGCCGGCGGCCGCCGGTGGCGCTGGTGACCAGTCGGTATCACCTGGCCCGCTGCCTGTTGCTCGCCCGCCGGCTCGGTTTCGACGCGTCGCCGGTGGCGGCCGAGGCGCGGCTGCCGCGCCACGGCATCTATCTCGGCCGCTTGCTGATCGAGGCCAGTTACCTGATGTGGATCGACCTCGGCCTGCGCTGGGCGCAACTGGTCGGCCGTCAGCGCATGGTGACGCGGATCAGCTGAGCAAGAGCCCGCTGCCAGGCATGGCTCGCGTGGCCTGATCTGGCGCACGCCAACGCGGCGTCAGGCCGCAGCGGTCGATACCGGTGCACTTGGTAAACTGGCCGGGTCGAATGAAAGGGTCAGACATGAGCGAACAAGCGAACCGGGCCGAAGTCTTTCTGCGCGAACTGCAGGAGCGCATTTGCGCGGCGATCGAACAGGTCGATGGCGCCGCGCGCTTCGAGCAGGACGCCTGGACGCGGACCGAAGGCGGTGGCGGGCGTACCCGCGTGTTGCGCGACGGCGCGGTGTTCGAGCAGGCCGGGGTGAATTTTTCGCGCGTGTCCGGCACCCAACTGCCGCCCAGCGCCACCGCGCACCGGCCGGAGCTGGCCGGCGGCAGCTTCATCGCCACCGGCGTGTCGCTGGTGCTGCATCCGAAGAACCCGCAGGTGCCGACCACCCACGCCAACGTGCGCTACTTCGAGGCCAGCAAGGAAGGCGTTGAGCCGGTGTGGTGGTTCGGCGGCGGCTTCGACCTGACCCCGTTCTATCCGGTGGACGAGGACGTGCGGCACTGGCACACGGTGGCGCGTGACCTGTGCGAGCCGTACGGTACGGACGTCTATCCGCGCTACAAGCAATGGTGTGACGAGTACTTCTATCTCAAGCACCGCGACGAGACCCGCGGCGTCGGCGGCCTGTTCTACGACGACTTGAACGAGGGCGGCTTCGAGCGCTGCTTCGCCTTCACCCGCGATGTCGGCCACGGTTTTCTCGATGCCTATCTGCCGATCGTCGAACGCCGCAAGGGTGCGCCGTACGGCGAGCGCGAGCGCGAATTCCAGCTGTACCGGCGCGGCCGCTACGTGGAGTTCAACCTGGTCTACGACCGCGGCACCCTGTTCGGCCTGCAGTCCGGCGGCCGCACCGAGTCGATCCTGATGAGCCTGCCGCCGCGCGTGCGTTTCGAATACGCGTACCAGCCGGAAGCCGGCTCCGCCGAAGCGAAGCTGGCCGAGTACCTGAAGCCGCGCGACTGGCTTTGAGCAGGAAGTGAGGGAAGAGGAGTGAGAAGTGAGAGAAAGCGGAGCGCGCAAGCTTTTGCACTTCTCTCACTTCTCACTCCTCTCCACTCACTCCTGGCTTACGGCGTTGCGCCGCTGAACTTCACCGGCGTGGCGCCCTTGACCGGGCCGATCTGCGCGCTGTCGCTGACCTTCAGCACCACCTCGCGGCGGAATTCCAGCGTGCCCTGTACCACCGCGTGCGGGCCGATCACCACCACCGGCGGGCGGCTGTTGCCGCTGAACCAGCCGTGCTGCTGGTCGACCAGGATGCCGCCCTCGACGCGCGAGTTGCTGCCCACCGTGATGTCGCCGCTGACCGTGCCCAGACCGCCGGCGACGTGCGCGCCGTCGAGCACGATCGCGCCGTTGACGTTCTCCAGCCGGCCACCGACGTCGGCGCCCGGATCCAGCCGGATGCTGCCGTTGACTGCTTCCACCTTGCCGCTGACCCGGCTGGCGCGGCCCAGGCTGATCGAGCCGTTGACCGTGCCCAGTTCGCTGGCCTGCGCCTTGTCGCCCAGTTCGACCGCGCCGTTGACGGTGCTGGCCTCCTGCACCACGGCGCCGTCGGCGATATGCACCGCGCCGTTGACCGTGCTGACATCGCCCGCGTGCTGGCCGGCCTCGACCCGCACCGTGCCGTTGACCTTGTCGATGTCGCCGTCATGGGCGGCGGCCAGCAGCGGCAGGCCCAGCGCGAACGCGGCGGTGATCAGGATGGTGGGGAATCGGCGCATGACAATCTCCTTGTGGGGTGGGTTTGCAGACTTGGCTGGATTGAGATGCCACGCGCCGGCCGCCGGTTTAGCATGACCTGTGGCAGGGGCCGCATTTGACGCTGCCGGGGCGGGCCTGCACCATTCCCGGTTCAGCAACCTTCTGGGCAACCCCATGCACAAGCTCGTCCTGATCCGCCACGGCCAATCGCAGTGGAACCTCGACAACCGCTTCAGCGGCTGGGCCGACGTCGATCTCACCGAGCAGGGCATCGCCGAGGCAGGCGAGGCCGGACGGCTGCTGCAGGCGGACGGTTTCAGTTTTGACGTGGCCCACACTTCGGTGTTGAAACGTGCCGTGCGCACACTGTGGGGCGTGCAGGACGCGATGGACCTGATGTGGCTGCCGGTGGTCACCGACTGGCGCCTCAACGAGCGCCACTACGGCGGCCTCACCGGCCTCAACAAGGCCGAGACCGCGCTGAAGTATGGCGAGGAGCAGGTGAAGGTGTGGCGGCGCAGCTACGACATTCCGCCACCGCCGCTGGAGCGCGCCGCCAACGACGCGGTCGGCGATCCGCGCTACGCGACCCTCGACCCACAGGACATTCCCGACACCGAATGCCTGAAGGACACCGTCGAGCGCGTGCTGCCGTACTGGCACCAGGTGCTGGCGCCGGCGATCCGCGCCGGCCAGCGCGTGCTGGTGGTGGCGCACGGCAATTCGCTGCGCGCGCTGGTGAAATACCTCGACGGCATCTCCGACGAGGCGATCGTGGAGCTCAACATCCCCAACGGCGTGCCGCTGGTCTACGAGTTCGACGACGCGCTGAAGCCGCTGCGCCACTACTACCTCGGTGACGCTGCGGCGATCGCCGCGAAGATGGCGGCGGTGGCGAACCAGGGCAAGGCGAAGTAGGGCATGCCCGCCGCCATCTCGCCGAAGGCCGCCGCTGCCGCCCTGGTCGAGTACTGGTCGCCGCGGGTGATCGGCGAGCTGGACGACAGCTACCTCAAGGTCGCCAAGGTCCTCGGCACGTTCGGCTGGCATAGCCATGACGGCGAGGACGAGCTGTTCCTGATTCTCGACGGCCACCTGCGCATCGAACTGGAAACCGGCGTGGTGGAACTGGACCGGGGCGAACTGTTCGTGGTGCCCAGGGGCGTTCGCCATAATCCGGTGGCCGCGGCCGAGTGCCTGCTGCTGCTGATCGAGCGCAAGTCGACCCTGCATACGGGCAATGTCGTCACCGAACGCACGCGCTCGATCGCCCAGCAGCTGGGTGGCGACTGAGTGTGCCGAACGGGCGTCGATGCATGACAGGCGTCAATCGTCAGCCGCTGCCGGCCCGGCTAAGCTGTACCCATTCCCGCCAAAGTGATCCGCGCCCATGCCTGCCCATCTGACCAGTTACCTGATCATGCTGCCGCTGCTGGCCTGGATGGTCTGGAAGCGCGTAAGCCGCCAGTTCGGCCGCCAGCCGATCCGGCGCAAGCGGATGATCGGCCGCATCGTGATGTTCGCGATCATCGGCAGTCTGCTCGCGCTCACCGGTCTGCAACGGCCCGCGCTGGCCGAAGGCCTGCTGGGCGGGGTCCTGGTCGGTGGCGCGGTGGGTCTGCTCGGCTTGCGCCTCACCCGTTTCGAAGTCGATCCGGTCAAGGGTGACTGCTATGTGCCGAATCCGTGGATCGGCGCCTTGCTTACCGCCCTGCTGCTCGGCCGGCTGGCCTGGCGCCTGTTCGAGATGTGGCACCAGATGCAGCTGGCACCGGCGGCGTCTGCAAGCTACGCGGCGATGCAGCCGATGGGGCAGGCGCTCAGTCCACTGACGATGCTGGTGATCGGCCTGCTGGTCGGTTACTACATCGCCTACTTCACCGGCCTGCTGATCCACCATCGGCGTTTCCAGCGCGCCCATCCGGATACCGCGACTGCGCTGTAGCACGGCCGGACCGGTTCATTCCGGTCGATGCGGCAGGGCCAGATATTCCTCGCTCTGCATCTCGATCAAACGCGACTCGGTGCGGCCGAATTCGGCCCGCAGGCGCTCGCCGTCGTACAGCTCGGTGATCGGCGCCGCGGCGGACAGCACCAGTTTCACGTGGCGGTCGTAGAACTCGTCGACCAGTTGCACGAAGCGCTTCGCCGCGTCCTCGCTGTAGATGCTGAACTGCGGCACGTTGGAGATGATGATCGCCGGCCCGGCCTTGGCCAGCGCGATGTAGTCGGCGACTGCGCGCGGGCCTTCGCACAACGCGCTGAAGTCGAACCACAGCACGCCCTCGGCGCGCTTGTGGAACGGGATGTCGCGACCGTTGATCGGCAATTGGCCGTCCAGCTGCGTCTCGCCGCCGGCCTGGCCGGCGAAGATTTTCTCCAGCGCGCGATGCGCCTCGGCCCCCGGTGGAGTCAGGTAGACCGAAGCCTGGCTGAGCGCGCGCAGTCGCCAGTCGCGCGAGGAGGCCATTTCAACCACGTGGCATTGCCGCTCGATCAGCGCGATCGCAGGCAGGAAGCGCGCGCGCTGCAGGCCGCCCTGGTACAGATTGGCCGGCGCGGTGTTGGAGGTGGTGACCAGGCTCACGCCGCGTGCGAACAAGGCGTCGAGCAGGTTGGCCAGGATCATCGCGTCGCCGATGTCGTTGACCAGGAACTCGTCCAGGCACAGCACCCGGCAGCGTGCGGCGATGCCGGCAGCCACCTCGACCAGCGGGCTCTGCTGCTCGCCGAGCTCGCGCAGCTGCTGGTGCACCTCGCCCATGAAGCGGTGGAAGTGCCGGCGCAGCACCACGCCGCCGGGCAGGCTGGCGGCGAACAGATCCATCAGGAAAGTCTTGCCGCGGCCGACCGTGCCCCACAGGTACAGGCCGGGCACCGCGACGGGCGGCTCGTCGCTGCCGAGCAGGGACTTCAGTCGACCAAGCAGCCCGGTTTCACTTGCCGGCGCGGCGCACAGCGCCGCATGCATGCGATCGAATTCGGGCAGCAGCGCCAGCTGGGTCGGGTCGGATTCCCAGCGATGCGCAGCGACGCCTTCGTGGTAGCGCGCGCTGGGCGCGAGCGAGGGATTTTCACGCATGGAGCGGACAGGTCCGGGAGAGGTGGAAGGCGCAGGTCAGCCGCGTCGCGCCGGTGGCAGCCAGCCCAGCACGGCGTGCTTGATCGCGCCGCGCAGGTCCATCAGTCGCCGATGGAAGAAATGGCTGGTATCGGGCATGCGCACCAGTTCGGGCTGGTGTTCCAGCGTGTCGATCCAGTCGAACACCGCCTGCGGGTCGATCACCTCGTCGGCCTCGCCCTGCACCACCAGCCACGGACAGGTCGGCAGCGCGACCGGACCGAACTCGCGGCGACCCACCGGCGGCGCAATGCTGATCAGCACGTCGGCGTGCAGTTGCCCCGCATTGCGGATGGTCACGTAGCTGCCGAACGAGAAGCCGGTCAGCCACAGCGCGTCATCCGGCCGCACCTTGCGTACCCAGGCCACCACGGCGGCCAGATCCGCGCTTTCGCCGTCGCCCTTGTCGAATGCCCCGGCCGAATTGCCGGCGCCGCGGAAATTGAAGCGGATGGTATCCAGTCCGGATTCGCGCAGCGCGCGCTCGGCCATGGTCACCACCTTGTTATGCATGGTGCCGCCTTCAGACGTCAGCGGATGGCAGATCACCGCGACGCCGCGGCGTGCGCCGGCCGGCTCGGCGACATCGCTGATGGCTTCCAGCTTGCCGGCCGGGCCATCCAGCATGAAACTGGCGGCGATATCGGGAAAGGTGGCCGGTGCGGCCGGGAGTTCGGTGGGATTCATGCGCACGATGATAACCGCCGCGCGGCTCGGCTGCCGCGGAAGCCGCCCGTGAACCATCTGGCCCATGCGCTGCTGGCCGGTGACGACGAGGAACTGCAACTGGGCGGCATGCTGGGCGATTTCGTCCACGGGCAACCGGATCCGGCGCTGTTTCCGCCACGGGTGATCGCCGGGATTCGCCTGCATCGCGCGATCGACGTGTACACCGATGCCCACCCCGAGGTGCTGGCGGCCAAGGCGCTGCTGCCCGCGCCATATCGGCGGTATGCAGGGATCCTGCTCGACATGTGGTTCGACCACTGCCTGGCGCGCGGCTTTCCGCGCTGGAGCGGGTTGCCGCTGCAGCCGTATTCCGACGCGTTGCGCGGCTTGCTGTGGCAGCGCGACGCACTGCTGCCGCCGGCATTGCGGCGCTTCCGCGAGTACATGGAGCTGCAGGGACTGCCGGCGAACTACGCCGACCCGATGGTGTTGGGCCATGCCCTGACGGGGATCGGGCAACGACTGAGCCGGGCCAATCCGCTGGATTCGGCTTTGCCGGTGCTGCTGGAGCACGAGGCGGGACTGCAGCAGCGGTTCGAGACGTTCTTTCCGGAGCTGCGGGAGTTTGCGCGGGAATGGATCGCGGGGCATTGAATTGCTCCCTCCCCTGCTTGCAGGGGAGGGCTGGGGTGGGGTGCTCTTGATCTTCTGCATGGCGGCTTGGATCAAGATCAAGAGCGGACCCTCTCCCAACCTCCCCCTGCGTTGCAGGGGAAGGGGCAAACGAAAGCGCCGCCCGAGGGCGGCGCTTGGAGAAGGCTTGTTGGATCAGGCGAAGTTTACTTCGCCTGATCGGCGATCCAGTGCACGGCGTTGGTCACTTGTTCGTCGGTGAGCGCGGGGTTGCCGCCCTTAGCCGGCATGAAGTTGCCATCGGGGCCGTGGTAACCCTCGATCGCGTGCTTGACCAGCACGTCGATGCCCTGGGCCAGGCGCGGCGCCCAGGCGGCCTTGTCGCCCACCTTGGGTGCACCGGCGACGCCGGCGGTGTGGCAGCTGGTGCACAGGTGATCGAAGATCGCCTTGCCGTCCGTGGTGCCACCGTAGGCGACCTGCGAAGCAGCGGCCTTGGCGGCGGCATCGGCGGCAGCCTGCATCGCGGCACGCCCCGTGTTGCCGGCATATACCGCGCCGGCCGGTGCGATCCGCGCGGTCACCTGGGCCGGCTGGTCGGGATTGGTTTCTTTCGGCTCGTGCTCGTGGATGGCCAGCGCGCCGAAGATCAGCACCACCGTCAGCACGGCCAGGCCGCCGATCATGATCGAAAACTGGCGCAGGACGCTGTGGTCCGCCTTGCTCATGGAACCGCTCACGCACGTACTCCTGTCAGTGGGCGCGACGGAACGCCACGATGGCTGCCCCGTCCTGCCTCGATTGCCTGTTGCCGTCGCACCGGACCATGAGCACTTCCCGCGGGGGCGCCTCATGAGCGAGCGACGAGGATCAAGCTTGCCCCCGGCCCGGGTTCGGGGATCGGACAGGCAACCAGTCGGAGATTATAAACGAAGCGCGCGGCAAGTTTCAGGCTTGCGTGACGACCGACCGCGCTGGCATGCCGTCACCATGTGCCGGCGCCGCCATGCGCTAAGCCGCTACCCTGCCATCGGTCATGGCGCACCCATGTCAACCGGCATTGTTCATTTCCGTTGAACTGCCCCTATGCTTTCACTTCGAGAGCCGCTCGTCGGCGCTGTCCGACAGCGTCGCCAGCTGCAGATGCAAGTCACGCTGCTGCGTGCCGCATGGCCGCACCGTTCAATCCAGGAGTTTTACATGTCGCGTTTTTGGAAGATCGCGTTGATCGTCATCGCCGTGATCGTGGTGGCGGCGCTGGGTTTCCGCCTGCTGCACAAACCGGCGCCGGCGGGCACCGCGGCCTCGGCCCAGGCGAGCGGCAAGGCCCGTGGCGGCAAGGATGGCAAGGACGAAACGCCGCCGGTGCCGGTGACGGTAGTGCCGGTGGCCAAGCAGAATGTGCCGGTCTACCTGACCGCGCTGGGCACGGTGCAGGCGCTCAACACGGTCAGCCTGAGCCCGCAGGTCGGCGGCCAGCTGCTCAGCCTGGATTTCGTCGAAGGCCAGCCGGTGAAGAAGGGTCAGGTGCTGGCGCAGATCGATCCGCGCACCTATCAGGCGGCCTATGACCAGGCCGTGGCGCGTCAACGCCAGGACCAGGCCATGCTCGACACCGCCAAGAGCAACCTGACGCGCAGCCAGGACCTGGCAGCCAAGGGCTACATCTCCAAGCAGGATCTGGACACCTTGCGCAACACCGCCAGCCAGTATCAGGCCGCCGTGGCGGCCGACGCGGCCAGCGTGCGCGACAGCCAGGTGCAGCTGAACTACACCAAGGTCATTTCGCCGATCGACGGCCTGGCCGGCATCCGCGGCGTGGACCCGGGCAACGTGGTGACCACCTCCAGCACGATCGTCACGCTGACCCAGCTGCACCCGATCAACGTGATGTTCACCTTGCCCGAGCAGAGCCTCGACCTGGTGCGCAAGGCCGCTGCGCAGGAGGGTGCCGAGCTGCAGGTCACCGCGCTCGATCGCACCGACGCGCATCCGATCGCCAGCGGTGGCGTGCTGAAGGTGATCGACAACCAGATCGACACCAGCACCGGCACCTTCCGCCTGAAATCCGAATTCCCGAATGCGAAGAACGAGCTGTGGCCCGGCCAGTTCGTCAACGTGCAATTGCTGGTGAGCACGGTCGATGGCGGCCTGGTGATTCCCGCGCAGGCAGTGCAGCGTGGTCCGGATGGCGACTATGTCTACCAGGTGCAACCCGACAGCACGGTCAAGATGCAGGCGGTGGTGGTGGCCGGTGAGGTCGGCGACAGCCACGTGATGATCGGCAGCGGGCTCAAGGTCGGCGACCGCGTAGTCACCGAGGGCCAGTTCCGGCTGAAGCCCGGCAGCAAGGTCAATGCGCTGAAGCCGGGCGAAGTACCGGCCGTGCCGACCGCGGCCGAAATGGAAAAGGCCAAGCAGAACAGCAAGGGCGGTGGTCGCCGTCACGGCTGAGCAGGCAGCTGCCCGCCGCGCCACTCGAAGTTGCGCGGCTGTGGCCGCGCGCCAGCCATGATCGCGGCTGAAACCGCACTTTAGACGTTACGGATAGCCATGGGATTCTCGACCCTCTTCATTCGCCGACCGATCGCCACCTCGCTGCTGATGGTGGCGGTACTGCTGCTCGGCATCCTGGGTTATCGCCAGCTGCCGGTGTCGGCGTTGCCGGAGATCGAGGCGCCCAGCCTGGTGGTGAGCACGCAGTATCCCGGTGCCAGCGCCAACACCATGGCCTCGTTGATCACCACCCCGCTGGAACGCAACCTGGGGCAGATCTCCGGGCTCACGATGATGAGTTCGGACTCCTCCGCCGGGCTGTCCACGATCATCCTGCAGTTCTCGATGGATCGCGACGTGGATATCGCCGCGCAGGACGTGCAGGCGGCGATCAACCAGGCCAAGGGCACCTTGCCCGGCAACCTGCCGTATCCGCCGGTGTACAACCGGGTCAATCCGGCCGACGCGCCGATCCTCACCCTCAAGCTCACCTCCGACAGCCGCCAGCTGCGCGAGGTGAACGACCTGGCCGACTCGATCATCGCGCAGAAGCTGTCGCAGGTGCAGGGCGTGGGCCTGGTCTCGATCGCCGGCAACGTGCGCCCCGCGGTGCGCGTGCAGGTGAACCCGGCGCAGCTGTCCAACCTCGGCCTGACCATGGAGGACGTGCGCAGCGCGCTGACCCAGGCCAACGTCAACGCGCCCAAGGGCACGCTGAACGGCAAGACGCAGAGCTACTCGATCGGCACCAACGACCAGTTGAGTGATGCGGCCGAGTACAAGAACACCATCATCAGCTACAAGAACAACTCGCCGGTGCGGCTGTCCGACGTGGCCAAGGTGGTCGACGGCGTCGAGAACGACCAGCTCGCCGCGTGGGCGAACGGCCAGCCGGCGGTGCTGCTGGACGTGCGCCGCCAGCCCGGCGCCAACATCGTGCAGACGGTGGAGCAGATCCGCAACGTGCTGCCGGAACTGCGCAGCGCGTTGCCGGCCGACGTGCACCTGGACGTGTTCGCCGACCGTACGGTGACCATCCGCGCCTCGGTGCACGATGTCGAATTCACCCTGATCCTCACCGTGTTCCTGGTGATCGGCGTGATCTTCGTGTTCCTGCGCCGGCTGTGGGCGACCATCATTCCGGCCACCGCGGTACCGCTGTCGCTGTTGGGTACCTTCGGGGTGATGTCGTTCACCGGCATGTCGCTGGACAACCTGTCGCTGATGGCGCTGACCGTGGCCACCGGCTTCGTGGTCGACGATGCGATCGTGATGATCGAGAACATCGTGCGCTACATCGAGAAGGGCAAGAGCGGCCAGGAAGCGGCCGAGATCGGCGCCAAGGAAATCGGTTTCACCGTGCTGTCGTTGACCGTGTCGCTGGTGGCGGTGTTCCTGCCGCTGCTGCTGATGCCCGGCGTCACCGGCCGGCTGTTCCACGAGTTCGCCTGGGTGCTGACCATCGCGGTCACCATCTCGATGCTGGTCTCGCTGACGCTGACGCCGATGATGTGCGCCTACCTGCTCAAGCCCGACCAGTTGCCCGAGGGCGACGACGCGCACGAGCACCACGCCGCGGCGGGCAAGCGCACCGTGTGGTCGCGCACCGTGGCGGTCTACGAAAGTTCGCTGGACTGGGTGCTCGATCATCAGCGCCTGACCATGCTGGTGGCTGGCGCCGCGGTGGTGCTGACCGTGTTCCTGTACATCGCCATTCCGAAGGGCCTGCTGCCCGAGCAGGACACCGGCCTGATCACCGGCGTGGTGCAGGCCGACGATAACGTCGCCTTCCCGCAGATGGAAGACCGCACCAAGGCGGTCGCCGAAGCCCTGCGCAAGGACCCGGCGGTGGCCGGCGTGGCCGCCTTCATCGGCGCCGGCACGATCAACCCCACGCTCAACCAGGGCCAGCTCAGCATCGTGCTGAAGGATCGTGGCGACCGCGACGGCCTGGACAAGCTGCTGCCGCGGCTGCAACAGGCGGTGGCCGGCATTCCCGGCGTGGCGCTGTATCTCAAGCCGGTGCAGGACGTGACGCTGGACAGCCGCGTCGCCGCCACCGAATACCAGTACACGATGTCCGACGTGAACTCGGCCGAGCTGGCCGGTTATGCCAACCAGATGACCGAGGCGATGCGCCAGCGGCCGGAGCTGGCCGATGTCGACAACAACCTCGCCGACAACGGCAATGCGCTGAAGCTCGACATCGACCGCGAGAAAGCCAGCCGCCTGGGCGTGCCGGTGCAGAGCATCGACGACACCCTGTACGACGCGTTCGGCCAGCGCCAGATCTCCACCATCTTCACCCAGTTGAACCAGTACCGCGTGGTGCTGGAAGTGGCGCCGGAGTTCCGCAACAGCGACGATCTGCTGAACAAGCTGACCGTGCGCGGCAACGGCAGCGGCGCGCTCACCGGCAGCAACGCGACCAGTTTCGGCCAGCTGAAATCGAGCAATTCGGCGACGCCCTCGGGCATCGGCAATGCCGGCAATGTCGGCTTCCAGCTCGGCGGCGGCGGCACCATCCCGCTGTCCTCGCTGGTCACCGCCAAGGTCACCAGTGCGCCGCTGGTGGTCAGCCACCAGCAGCAACTGCCGGCGGTGACGCTGGCGTTCAACGTGGCGCAGGGCTATTCGCTGTCCGACGCGGTGACGGCGATCCATCAGGTCGAGGCGCAGCTGAAATTCCCGCCGCAGGTGCGTGGCGAGTTCGTCGGCAAGGCCGCCGAGTTCACCTCCTCGCTGGGCGACGAGGTGTTGCTGCTGCTGGCCGCGATCGTGGTGATCTACATCGTGCTGGGCGTGCTGTACGAGAGCTACATCCACCCGTTGACGATCATCTCCACCTTGCCGCCGGCCGGTGTCGGTGCGCTGCTGGCGCTGATCCTGTGCGGCATGAGCCTGTCGGTGGACGGCATTGTCGGCATCGTGCTGCTGATCGGCATCGTCAAGAAAAACGCGATCATGATGATCGACTTCGCGATCGAGGCGCGGCGCACCGGGCTGAACGCGCGCGACGCGATCCATCGCGCCTGCCTGCTGCGCTTCCGCCCGATCATGATGACCACCGCGGCGGCGATGCTCGGTGCCCTGCCGCTGGCGCTGGGCACCGGCATCGGCTCGGAGCTGCGTCGGCCGCTGGGCGTGTCGATCGTCGGTGGCCTGCTGCTGTCGCAGCTGGTCACGCTGTACACCACGCCGGTGATCTACCTGTACATGGAGCGTTTCTCCGACTGGCTCGCGGCGCGCCGCGAACAGCGGGCGCTGCACCAGGCCCGGGCCCGCGGCGCGGCGTGACCCGCCGTCGTTTGCCTTGCTCCCTCCCCTGCATGCCCGCAAGGGACTTTTCGGTCGCAGGGGAGGGCCGGGGTGGGGTCGCTCTTCGCCGCAAAGTCAAAAGCACCCCCTCACCTGAAGGACTCGCTCCGGTCGCCAACCGCCCCCTGCTGCGCAGGGGGCGGAGCCGTGTTCGTCGCTTTGTTCCCTCCCGACGTTGCAGCAGGAGCACCGCGCACTGCTTTGCTCCCTCCCCTGCGCAGCAGGGGAGGGTTGGGGTGGGGTCGCTCTTCGCAGGAAGCATGGCCCTCTGTCCCGATCAACCTTTTCGCAGCCCGCGCGTTGTGGGTGGGATGATTCGCTCACGCGTCATCTGCAATACCTCGCCCATCCCCCGCCTACGCTGAATCCATGAATATTTCCGGCTCCTTCATCCGCCGCCCGATCGGTACCTCGTTGCTGGCGATCGGCCTGTTCGTGGGCGGCATGATCTGCTACTTCCTGCTCGGCGTGGCGGCGCTGCCGAACATGCAGTTCCCGGCGATCTTCGTGCAGGCCAGCCAGGCCGGTGCGGATGCCAGCACGATGGCCTCCACCGTGGCGGCGCCGCTGGAGCGCCACCTGGGCCAGGTGCCGGGGATCGAGACGATGCGTTCGTCCAGCTCCGAAGGCAGCACCTTCGTCTTCATGATGTTCCAGAACGGCACCGATCTCGATTCGGCCGCGCGTGACGTGCAGGCCGCGATCAACTCGGCGGCGCCGGACCTGCCCAGCGGCCTGAACGGTTCGCCCAGCTACCAGAAGGCGAACCCGAACGACGACCCGATCATCGCGCTGGCGATGACCTCCGAGACCCAGTCCGCCGCCGATCTGTACAACGCCGCCGACTCGCTGCTGGCCCAGCGGCTGCGCCAGCTGTCCGGCGTATCGTCGGTGGAGATTGCCGGCGCCGCCACGCCGGCGATCCGCGTCGACGTGAACCTGCGCGCGCTGAACGCGATGGGACTGTCGCCCGATCAGCTGCGCAACGCGCTGAGTGCGGCCAACGTGACGTCGCCGGAGGGCTTCCTGTCCAACGGCAAGACCACCATGGCGATCAGCGCCACCACGCAGATGCACAGCGCAGACGAGTTCGCGCGGCTGGTGATCGCCAACCGCAATGGCACGCCGGTGCGGCTGTCCGACGTGGCCAATGTCTACGCCGGCCAGCAGGACGCCTACCAGGCGGCCTGGTTCCACGGCAAGCCGGCGGTGCTGATGTACGTCTACAAGAAAGCCGATGCCAACGTGATCGCCACGGTGGACCTGGTCAAGGATCAGTTGCCGACCTTGCGTGCGTACCTGCAGCCAGGCACCGAACTGACCCCGTTCTTCGACGGCACGCCCACCATCCGCGCCTCGCTGCACGAGGTGCAGGCGACCTTGCTGATCTCGCTGGCGATGGTGATCCTGACCATGGCGCTGTTCCTGCGCCGACTGGCGCCCACGCTGATCGCCGCGGTGGCCGTGCCGCTGTCGCTGGCCGGTGCCTTCGTGGTGATGTACATCCTCGGCTACACGCTCAACAACCTGACCTTGCTGGCGCTGGTGATCGCGATCGGCTTCGTGGTCGACGACGCGATCGTGGTGATCGAGAACATCATCCGCCACATCGACGCCGGCATGACGCGGATGCAGGCGACCCTCGCCGGCGCGCGAGAAATCGGCTTCACCATCGTGTCGATCACCGCCTCGCTGATCGCGGTGTTCATTCCGCTGCTGTTCGCCGGCGGCATCACCGGCATGTTCATGCACGAATTCGCGGTGACCCTGGTGGCGGCGATCGTGGTGTCTGCGCTGGTCTCGCTGACGCTCACCCCGGCGCTTTGCGGGCGCTTCCTCAGCGGGCATGACGCCAGGAAAGTGGCGGCGCCGTCGCGGCTGGCGCGGGCGCTGGACGGTTTCCACGCCGGCATGCTGCGTCTGTACACCCGCGCGCTGAACTTCTCGCTGCGCCATGCGCTGCTGTTCGCGCTGACTCCGCTGGCGCTGATCGTGGCCACCTTCTTCCTGTTCGGCGTGGTCAAGGCCGGCCTGTTCCCACAGCAGGACACCGGCCTGATCTGGGGCCGCGCCAACTCCAGCGCCACCGTCTCCTTCGCCGAAAGCAAGCAGCGGCTGGAGCGCCTCACCGCGATGCTGATGGCCGATCCCGACGTGGCCACCGTGGGCTCGCGCCTGGGCAGCAGCCGCCAGGGCACCAGTGGCTCGTTCAATATCGACCTGAAGACCCGCGCACAAGGTCGCAAGGACGACACCTTCGCCGTGCTCGCGCGACTGAGCGCGAAGGCCGCCAAGTATCCCGACCTCAACCTGCGCCTGCGCCCGGTGCAGGACCTGCCCAGCGGCGGTGGCGGCGGCACCAGCCAGGGCGCGCAGTACCAGGTATCGCTGCAGGGCAACGACCTGGCCGGGCTGCAGGAATGGCTGCCGAAACTGCAGGCCGAGCTGAAGAAGAATCCCAAGCTGATGGATGTCGGCACCGACGTCGACGAGGCCGGACTGCGCCAGAACATGGTGATCGATCGCGACAAGGCCGCCCGCCTGGGCGTGTCGATCGGCGCGATCGATGGTGCCCTGTACGACGCGTTCGGCCAGCGCCAGGTCAGCACCATCTACTCCGACATCAACCAGTACAAGGTGGTGGTCAATGCGCTGCCCGACCAGACCGCCACGCCCGATGCGCTGAACCGCATCTACGTGGCCTCCAGCAGCGGCAAGATGATCCCGATCACTGCCTTCACGCAGCAACAGCCGGGGCTGGCGCCGTCGCAGATCCGCCACCAGAACCAGTACACCACGATGGATCTGAGCTTCAACCTCGCGCCGGGCGTGAGCATGGGCGAGGCGATGGCGATCATCCAGGCGACCGTGCAGAACATGCGCATGCCGGGCGACATCAAGCTCAACCTGGGCGGCGACTTCCGCCGCTTCGAGCAGTCGCAGAGCGGCATGCTGTGGCTGGTGCTGGCCGCCGTGCTGACCGTCTACATCGTGCTCGGCATGCTCTACGAAAACCTGATCCACCCGATCACCATCCTGTCCACCCTGCCGGCCGCTGGCGTGGGCGCGCTGCTGGCGTTGTGGCTGACCGGCACCGAGCTGTCAGTGGTGGCGCAGATCGCGCTGGTGCTGTTGATAGGCATCGTCAAGAAAAACGCGATCATGATGATCGACTTCGCCCTGGTCGCCGAACGCGAACACGGCAAGAACCCGCTGGAAGCCGCACGCGAAGCCTGCACCGTGCGCTTCCGTCCGATCATGATGACCACCATGGTCGCCATCCTCGCCGCCTTGCCGATCGCGATCGGCCTTGGCGAAGGCAGCGAACTGCGTCGCCCGCTCGGCATCGCCCTGATCGGCGGCCTGCTGATCTCGCAAAGCCTGACCCTGCTGAGCACGCCGGCGCTGTACGTGATCTTCTCGTGCCTGGCGGAGCGGCGGAAGGCGTGGTCGGCACGCCGGCACGAGAGCAGGCTGGCGCGGCGCCGGCGGCAGCTGGCTGGTGCATGAAGAGCAGTTCTGCCGGTTACGCGTGGTTCTGCACAGCGTTGAACTGAAGAGCGGAAAGACGATGGCGGATCGAGTATTCCGTGCGTTGTGGTGCGGGTATTCACGCATCCAGACTTTCGCGAAGAGCCGCTTGAAGCGACGCACCCCGTGAGCCGTTGACCGTTGAACTGTCGCAGTATCAAAGACACCCAGACAACGAGAGTTGCGTCCGGCAAGAAGGAGAAGTTCTCAGGGTTACCTGCGCGGCATTGATCCACACAAAAATTGATCGACATGCTTACGTCCGAGCAGTCGAAGCGACAGCGGAACTCTCCTCTCCTCCGACACTGACTACAATGCAGCCACTGCTGTCACCGCCGCAGGCCTTCCCATGACGACAATAACGATCCGACATCTGGACGCCGACCTGGAGGCGCGTCTGCGCCTGCGAGCGGCGCAGCATGGGCAGTCGATGGAGGACGAGGCGCGCAGCATTTTGTGCAACGCCTTGCAGGCCGAGCCATCGAGCGGGCAGTCACTGCTGGACAGCATCCGTGCGAGGGGTGGAGCCGTACGGCGGCATCGAGCTGGAGCTTCCTGAGCGCGAGCCCATGCGTGAGCCACCGGACTTCCTTTGATTGTCGTGCTGGATACAAACATCATTTGGGAGTTGTTCGAGCCGACGTGGAGTGCTGAAAGTTCCGGCTAGAGCGCATTTCCTGATCTACTACGCACGGCCTTGGCCTGGGCATAGGCGGTAACGTCGTTCCGGCTAGAGCGCATTTCCTGATCTACTACGCACATGGAGCTGACCAACGAGGCGGCGTTCTTCGTTCCGGCTAGAGCGCATTTCCTGATCTACTACGCACCACCCGGGCCACCTGGTCGGTGTCGCCGATGTTCCGGCTAGAGCGCATTTCCTGATCTACTACGCACTGCGTGATGAACACCTTCGACTGGATCGTCGTTCCGGCTAGAGCGCATTTCCTGATCTACTACGCACCGTGGACTTGCACGTCTGCAGATCCGTGTTGTTCCGGCTAGAGCGCATTTCCTGATCTACTACGCACCTGCGCCAACCCGACGCACGGCTACTACCTGTTCCGGCTAGAGCGCATTTCCTGATCTGGGTTCACCCCCGATTTCACGGACACTTACGAGAAGGCCGATGCGGCCGATGAGGAGTGTTCATGTCGAAGCGAAGAAAATTCAGCAGCGAGTTCAAGCGTGGCGCGGTTGAACAAGCTAATCAGC
>NZ_JALBWO010000034.1:0-56723 GCF_050026815.1 Rhodanobacter ginsengiterrae
CCGCTTTTGCTGCGGGGGGTGGGTGGGGGCGCGGTGGGGGGGGGGGGTTTGGTTAACCGGGTTTTTCTTCTTGGGGGCGTTGTTTTCCCGCCCCCAATGTTTACGGGTGCCCCCCGCCGCCCCGGGTTGTGGCCCCCCCCGCCAACCCCGCGTCGCCCGGCTCAGAAGTCCTTCTGCAAGCTCAGGTACACGCCGCGGCGCGGACCGAACTGCGGTGCACCGACGCCGATGCCGCTGCCATCGCGCAGCTCGTAGCTGCGATCGAGCACGTTGAGCACGGCCAGCTGGGTGTGCAGCTTGCCGAAACCGTCGAAGGCGAAGTCATGCGCGACGTTGAGGTTCAGCTGGAAATACGCCGGCAGCGAGGCACCGTTCGGCACGACGCCGTCCTTGCGCAGGCCGCTGCCGAACAGGTAATCGGCACCGACGCGGGTGCGCTCGCTCAAGGCGTAGTTGATGCCGCCCGACGAGGTCAGCTTCTGGTCGTGGTCGAGGAAGATGTAGTGGCTGTTGACGTAGGCCAGGTCGTCCGCGGCGAAGTTGTACTGGCTGGTGATGATGCGCTTGCCGATGGCCTTGCCCAGCGAAGCGTTGACGTACGCCGACAGCGGACCCTGCTGGTAATTGGCGGTGAGTTCCAGTCCCTTCACCTGGCCCGCGGCGTAGTTGAAGGTGGAATAGACCAGCGCGGAGCCGAACTGGCCCTCGTCCTGCAGGCGCTGCACCTTGCGGTAGTACGCGTCTACGCCGACGGTCCACGCCGAGCCGAGGTTCTGCGAGATGCCCGCATCGAGATAGTCCGAGCGCTCGGCCAGTGGCGTGTTGTTGCCGGTGTCCGCCACCGCATTGGTGGTGCCGTCGAACCTGGCGATGTTGCTGCTGGCGATCATCTCGGTGGCCGGCGGCGTGAAGTAGTGCGAGTAGCCGGCATGCACCACGGTGCTGCCGGTGGCCTGCCAGACCAGGCCGAGGCGGGGACTCAGCTGGCTCTCGCTGCGTGCCAGATGGTAGCGATCGCCGCGCAGGCCGTAGTTCAAGGTCCAGTCCTGGCCAATGCTCCACTCGTCCTGCACATAGGCGGACCAGGTCTTCGCGCTGAGGCGGCTGGCGTCGAGAATGTTGAGCGGCGTGGTGCTGGTCGGAAGGCCGTCGGCGCCGGCCGGGAACACCCAGGCATCGTTGCCGCTGGCCGCACGCTCGAAGCTGCCGTAGACGCCGTAGCGCAGGGTGTGGCGGCTACCCAGCGGCGTGGCGAAATCCGCCTGCAAGGTGCTGGCGCGATTGGTTCGGGTCACAGCCGAGGCGACACCGTTGAACATCAACTCGCCGATCCGGTCGGGCGTGTAGGCGAGGCTGCTGTAGCGTTGGCCGACCGACACCTGGTAGTCGGTGGCGCCCAGCTTGCCTTGCAGGGCGAGCACGCCGAAACGGGTGTTCTCGCGCTGGCGTTCGTTCAAGTCGGCGGAGTTGAAGTCGACCGTGTCGAGGTAACCGAACTGCGGCGCCTGGCCGGGATTGTTCGGGATCTGGAAGCGGTTGTTGGCGACGCCAAACAGCAGGCTCAGGCGGGTGTCGTTGTCGATCAGGTAGCTGATGTCGCCGAAACCCTTCACCTGATTGGTGTGGTCATGGATCGGCCTCCTGCTGGCGGTGGGGTTCTCGATGCCGGCGTCGTTCTCCATGGAGTTGCCGGTGAGGAACCAGCTCCAGCGATCCTTGCTGCCCCACACCGAGGCGTTCGGATTCAAGGTGCCGTTGCTGCCGCCGGTGATGCCCGCGCTGCCGCCATTGCCCAGGTCATGCCCGCTCTTCGTGGTGATGTCGACCACGGCCGCGGTGCGCAGGCCGTACTGTGCCGACAGGGCGCCGTCGAGCAGCTTCACGGTACGGATCGTGCGCGCGTCGAGGCTTTGCCCGAAGCCGCCGATCGATTCAGGGATGATCACGCCATTGATGCGGTATTGCAGGTTGGCGTGGTCGCCGCGGACATGCAGGCCGCCGTAGGAATCTTGCACCACGCCCGGCGCCTGCAGCAGCACCTGGTTGATCGGCGTGGAGGCACCCAGCGGCAGCTGCGCGATCGCCTTCTGGCTGATCACGTACTGGCTGCTGCCGGTATCGGTCGACAACCCGTTGCGCGACTGGTCCAGCGCCGCCGAGACCGAGACCGCGCCGAGCTCCTGCACCTGGGGCTGCCGGTTGCGGCTGCCGCTGTCGGTCGGGTCGTCTGCGTTGGTGGCGATCGGCGGCGACGCGGGCGCGGCGATCGTGTCGGTGGCGTGGACAGCGGTGGTGGCCAGCGCGGTGGCGAGACTCAAGGCAAGCAGGGAGGGTTTCATGCGGGAGTTCCGGCAGAGACGAGGAAGTATAGTGTTATGTTATAACATAGCTTTTCTTGGGCGAGCCTGGCCCATGTCTGAAGTCATGCCTCGCCACGCGCCTGGACGTCGAGCCGTCCGCCTGCCGCATTGAGCCGCGCTTCACGGACGATCTCTAGACTGCAGTGACAGCAAGTGCGCCAGCCGCGCCTTGCGCGCCCCACGGAGTCACGCATGACCAAGTCCAGCAGCCAGCAGGTGCCCGCGGTGATCGTTCCGGCCGAACCGGGCCGGATCACCGCGGCAATCCTCGATTTCGTCAGCGAGGTGCCCGACAGCAGGATCGACACCAGCAAGGACCCGGCGAACGAGGCGCGGCGGCTGGCCAGCCGCGCCGCCCAGCGGGCGGCGCTGACCGCCGGCTCACTGGCACTGCCGCCGGGTCCGCTGGGTTGGCTGACCCTGCTGCCGGAGCTGATCGCGATCTGGAAGATCCAGGGCCAGATGGTCAGCGACATCGCCGCCGCCTACGGCCGCCATGCCGCGCTGGGACGCGAGCAGATGATGTGGTGCCTGTTCCGCCATACCGCGGCGCAGGCGTTCCGCGACCTGGTGGTGCGCATGGGCGACCGGCTGATCTTCCGCCGCATGTCCTGGGGCGTGGCGCAACGCGTGGCCAGGCAGGTCGGCGTCAAGCTCACCCAGCGCACGCTGAGCAAGGGCCTTTCACGCTGGCTGCCGGTGGTCGGCGCGCTGGGCGTCGGGGCCTATGCGTACTACGACACCAGGCAAGTCGCCAGCACGGCGATCGAGATGTTCGAGAGCGAGATGACGATCGAGGACGCCGCCGATGCGGACGACTCGGCCACCGGCAAGCCGAACGCGGCGCCGCAGCCGAAAGCCAAAACGGTGCGCCGCGTGGCGGACAAGCTGGTCGACAAGGCCGTCGCCGGTGCCACGCGCAAGCTCGCCAGCACGGCACGCAAGGTTGCCGGCAAGCCGCGCAAGAAGAAGCCCGAGTAACGCCAACGCGGATGACGGTGGCACGGCTTTGCGGCAAGCTGCAGGCCTTCTGTTTGCCGGAGCCGCCGCATGTCACCCACTCACGATCCTCACGGCGCGGCGCGGCCCGTCGCGCTGATCACCGGCGCCGGCCGCCGCGTCGGCGCGGTGACCGCGCGCGTGCTGCACGCTGCCGGTTACGACCTGGCGTTGCACTACCGCCATTCTGCCGATGCAGCCCGTACGCTGGCCGAAGAACTGGAAGCGCAACGCAGCGGCAGCACCTTGCTGCTGCAGGCCGAGCTGGCCGAGCTGCAGGCACTGCCCACCCTGATCGACCGGCTGCTGGCCCGCTATGGACGGCTCGATGCGCTGGTCAACAACGCATCGGCGTTCTTTCCCACCCCGCTGGGTACGGCGACGCCGCAGCAGTGGAACGAGCTGTTTGCCTCCAACGCGCAGGCGCCGTTCTTTCTCTGCCAGGCAGCCATTCCCGCCTTGCGCGCATCGCGCGGCGGGATCGTGAACATGATCGACATCTACGCCGAGCGCCCGCTGGCGGAGCATCCGCTCTACTGCATGGCCAAGGCCGCGCTGGCCGCCATGACACGCTCGCTGGCGCTGGACCTGGGGCCGGAGATCCGCGTCAACGGCGTCGCGCCCGGCGCCGTGCTGTGGCCCGGCGACGGCAAGGCGTACGACGACCAGCAGGCGATGCTGGCGCGGACACCGCTGCAGCGCGCCGGCACGCCGGAGGACGTGGCGAGCGCCGTGCTGTGGTTGTTGCGCGATGCACCGTTCGTGACCGGGCAGATCATCCGGGTGGATGGGGGGAGGACGTTGTCGGTGTGAGTCGCTGACGTCGCTTCGGCTAGCAACGCGGCGGCGTGGACCCCACCCCTGCCCTCCCCTGCACGCAGGGGAGGGTATCCCGGTAGCTTCGAGCTTTCTCGGAACGCGAGGTAGCACTGCGCTTCCGCTCTGCGACCCTGCTTCGCAGGGGAGCGTATTTCAGTGGCTTCGCGCTTTGTCGGAATGCAAGGCGGCTTCGCGCTTCCGCTCTGCTCCCTCCCCTGCTTGCAGGGGAGGGTCGGGGTGGGGTCGCTCCTGACCCGGCTATCTCTTCTTCGGTGCGAACGCCTGCTGCAGCAGTGCCTGGTCGAAGCCGATGCTGGCTTCACCGGCTTCGGCATAACGATACAGCGCGGCGGCGTAGATGCCTTGCAGCGAAGCCTGGATCAGCCCGAGCAGGATGAAACCCAGCACCACCACGATCGCCGCCACCACGATCGCCACGATGGATTGCATCGCCACCGCGCCGCCGATCAGCGCCGCGCTGACCAGCACCGCCAGCACCATCATCAGGCCGAACACGACGCCGATGCCGCCATTGCCGATCAGGTTCTCGCCCCAGCTGCGCTTGAGCAGCTCGACGCTTTCCTTCACCGCATCGACCGGGCCGACGTCCTTGCTGGCCAGCACCGGCACCACCAGGAAGGTGGCTACCGTCCAGGCCAGGCCAATGAAACCGATCACCAGCCGGCCGATCAGGCCGAGCCGCTCCTGGATCATCCGCAGCAGCAGGCCGACGGTGGCGGCGATCAAGGCGTAGCCGAAGATCTGCGGCAGCTTCGCCCGGGCCAGCGCCAGGCCGGCGCCCACGCTGATCGGTTCACCGCGCAGGTGCATCAGCGCCACGCCGGTCAGCGCGGTCTGGAAGAAGATGATCACGAAATACTGCACCAGGTAGAACGCGAACATCAGCAGATAGCTGCCGACCGACATGCGTTCGTGGAAATCCCCGCCGGCATGCGCACCGCCGATCACCATCATGCCCACCGGGATCAGGAAACTCGCTGCCACCAGCAGCGTGCAGATGCCGGACAACAACGGAAACAGCAGCAACGACTTGTCCGAGCGCAGCACGGCCGCGCTCGCTTTCATCAACGCCCAGCTGCGTGCAAACTTGCCTGCCATGCCTGTTCTCCCCCTCAAGCGCGGATCGCGACTGCGCCCTTTCTAGCATCCGGCGCACGGGTGCGAAAGTGCGCCGTGTCTACGGCGACAGCGGCTCAAGCTGCAGCGGCTCGGCCTCGGCCGGAAACGCGGACCACAGCTCGGCCATGCTGACGCCACTGATCGGGTGACGGAACTTCGGCGCGATGTCCGCGATCGGCCGCAACACGAACGCGTGCTGCAACTCGTTGCGCGGAATCTGCAGATGGCCCGGACCGTCGAGCACCAGCGCGTCGTAGAACACGATGTCGATGTCCAGCGTGCGATCCGCATAGCGCGGCACGTCGCGGCGGCGGCCGTGGCGATCCTCCAGCGCGTGCAGCCAGTCGTTCAAGGCCGCGGGCGACAGCCCGGTATCCAGCCCCACCGCGAGATTGACGAAGTCCGCGCCGTCAAAACCGACCGAGGCGCTGCGATACGCCGGCGACACGGTCAGTCGGCCGAAGCGATCATGCAAGTCCGCCAGCGCCGCGGACAGATGGCGATGCGGTTCGAGATTGGAGCCCAGACTCAAGTACACACGTGCCACGTGCTTTACGCCCCAGCGTGTTCAACGGCCCTGCGGCCGGCCCCCGATTCTGCCCGGGATTCGCCGCGCACCGCCAGCGCCGCCCGCACATCCTGCCCGGAAGGCTGCTGGTACAAGGCCAGCCCGAACTCGGGAAGCAAGGCGAACAGATGATCGAAGATGTCGGCCTGGATGCCTTCATATTCGGCCCACTCCACCGTCGTGGTGAAGCAGTACAACTCCAGCGGAATGCCCTGCGCTTCGCTGGCCAGCTGACGCACCATGCAAGTGAGTTCGCGGTGGATCTGCGGATGTCCATCCAGATACGCCTGCACATAGGCGCGGAAGGTACCCAGGTTGGTCAGGCGACGCCGGTTCGCCGGCAACGCCGCCGCCTCGCCCAACCCGTGGTTCCACTGCGCCACGTCGCGCTCCTTCGACGGCAGATAATCTGCCAGCAGACGCAGCCGGGAGAGCCGACGCAGTTCCGCATCATCGAGGAAATGCACGCTGGCCGCATCGATGTAGATCGCGCGCTTGATCCGGCGGCCACCGGTTTCCTGCATGCCGCGCCAGTTCTTGTAGGAATCGGAGATCAGCCGCCAACTGGGGATGGTGGTGATCGTCTTGTCCCAGTTGCGCACCTTGACGGTATGCAAGGCGATGTCGATCACGTCGCCATCGGCATTCAACTGCGGCATCTCGATCCAGTCGCCGACCCGCAGCATGTCGTTGGTGGATAGCTGCACGCCGGCCACGAAACCGAGGATGGTGTCCTTGAAGATCAGCATCAATACCGCTGACATCGCACCCACGCCGGACAGCAACAGACCCACCTGCTTGCCGGTGACGGCGGCAATGATGATCAGTCCGGCCACGATGAACAGGCCGATCTTGACCAGCTGTACCAGCCCCTTGATCGAACGCTGCTGGCCGCGCGGCGTCCGCCGGTACATGTCCTCGCTGGCCGACAACGCGGCGTTGATGGACATCACGATGCAGAACACCACCAGCGCGGTCATCACGTTGCCGACCAGTGCTTCGCTGCTGTCCGGCACACCCGGCACCAGCGCCATGCCGTACTGGATGATCAGCGGGGATAACGCCCACGCCAGCCAGCGAAAGGTGCCATATCCGAGCAGCGCGTCGTCCCAGCGGGTCGCCGTGCGGCGGGCAATGCTGCCGACCACGCGGTGCAACAAGCGGCGTACCAGCGCCCCAGCCAGCCATGCCAGGCCCAACAGGGCCAGCACGCCCAGGGTGGTGCGCATCCAGGGAAGGTCAAGCAGGTCTTGCAGGTTTTGCATCAGGATTCCTGTCGGCTCATCGACCGCGTGCCGGAAAGTGCGCACGGATCCGCGCGGCATGGAGCGCGAAAAGTCGCATCAACCTGAAAAGATGGGGACCGCAAGCCGCCGAAACAACCGCAGGCGCGCCGCGCGAACGCCGTGCTACTGCGGCCGCACACCGCGCTCAATGCGTACGCCGACCGATTTCGCGCCACGCACCGCGCCCGGCTTGGACAGCTTCAGTCGCACCCAGCTCACCCCGAATTCCTCGCGGATGATCGCTGCGCAACGCTCGGCCAGGGTCTCGACCAGGCCGAAGCTCGACCCACCCACGAAGTCGATCAGGCGCCTGGACACGTCTTTGTAGTTCAGCGTCAACGCGATGTCGTCGCTGGCCGCCGGCACCGTATTGTCGAACGCCATCTCGATATCGAACGCCAGTGTCTGCCGCACGCGGCGCTCCCAGTCGTAGATGCCAATCACGGCGTCGATGCGCAGGTCTTCGATGAAAACGATATCCATGGCGGTAGTCGGCAAGAGGCGGTAGCCGTACAGGGTCGGCGAGGCGGCGCGCAGATGCAAGTCGCAACGGGGCGCCCGTGCGATCATGGAGGCATGACCGCCTTCAACACGCTCCCGCTCAAACCCGCCCTGCTCGCCAGCGTCGAGACGCTTGGCTACACCGAAATGACCCCGGTGCAGGCGCAAAGCCTGCCGCCGATGCTGGACGGCCGCGACGTGATCGCGCAGGCGCAAACCGGCAGCGGCAAGACCGCGGCGTTCGGCTTGAGCCTGCTGCAGTCGATCGACCCGGACGTCATCCGCCTGCAGGCGCTGGTGCTGTGTCCCACCCGCGAACTGGCCGACCAGGTCAGCAAGGCGATCCGCAAGCTGGCGGCCAACATTCCGAACGTGAAGCTGCTGACCCTGTGCGGCGGCATGCCGCTGGGGCCGCAGCTGGCCTCGCTGACGCACGACCCGCACATCGTGGTGGGCACGCCGGGGCGCGTGCAGGAGCACCTGAAGCGCGAGAGCCTGCACGGCGGCGGCATCAAGGTGCTGGTGCTGGATGAAGCGGACCGCATGCTCGACATGGGCTTCACCGAGGCGATCGACGACATCATCGGGCGCATCGCCAAACACCATCAGACGCTGCTGTTCTCGGCCACCTATCCGGACGAGATCCGCGCGGTGAGCAAGCGCGTGCAGAGGAACCCGGTGGAAGTGACGGTGGATGCGCCGGCCGATGAGAAGCCGGCGATCGAGCAGCGCTTCCACGAGGTCGAAGCGACGCAGAAGATCGACGCGTTGACGCAGTTGCTCGGCGGCGTACTGGCCGAGCAGGCACTGGTGTTCTGCAACATGCGTCGCGAAGTGGACGCGGTGGCGCAGGAACTGGACCGCCGCGGCTTCTCCGCGCTGGCGCTGCATGGCGACATGGAACAGCGTGACCGCGACGAGGTGCTGGTGCGCTTCGCCAACCACAGCTGCGCCGTGCTGGTGGCCACCGACGTGGCCGCGCGCGGGCTGGATATCGTGGCGTTGCCGCTGGTGGTCAGCTACGACATTGCGCACGACCCGGAAACGCATACGCACCGCATTGGTCGAACCGGTCGCGCCGGCCAGGCGGGCCTGGCGATTACCTTGTGCACGCCGCGCGAGCGGCCGAAGGCGGCGAACATCGAGGAGTTGAGCGGCACGCCGCTGCCGTGGCGTCCGCTGAAGATTTCGCCGGCACGCGGCAAGACCCTGCACCTGGCGCCGATGAAAACCCTGGTGATCGACGCCGGGCGGCAGGACAAGCTGCGCCCTGGCGACATCCTCGGCGCGCTCACCGGCGACGCCGGACTGGCGGCGAAGGACATCGGCAAGATCGACGTGTTCGCCACCCGCGCCTACGTGGCGATCAGCCGTGAACTGGCCAACAAGGCGCTGGAACGATTGCGCGCCGGCAAGATCAAAGGTCGGAATTTCCGCGTGCGGCCGTTAGGCTGAGCGCGTCCACCTTGCCGGAAGCTCCTGCCATGTCGCGCTGGTTCCATCGCACGCTTGCCCTCATCCTGTTCGGCGCGGTGGCGCCTGCGTGGGCGGCCATTCCGGTCTACGGTTTCAAGGTGGTTCACGCCTATCCGCATGACACCGCCGCGTACACCGAAGGCCTGTTCTACAAGGATGGCCACTTGTACGAAAGCACCGGTCAGGTCGGCGAGTCGACCGTGCGCAAGGTCGACCTGGAAACCGGTGACGTGGTGCAGCGCCACCGCCTGCCCCGGCAATACTTCGGCGAAGGCATCGTCGACTGGAAAGGCCGCATGGTGCAGCTCACCTGGCAAAGCCAGACCGGCTTCGTCTACGACCTGGCCAGCTTCACGCCGCAGCGTACCTTCAACTATCCCGGTGAAGGCTGGGCGCTGACCCGCGACCACAAGAACCTTTACATGAGCGACGGCAGCGCGGAACTGCGCGTGCTGGATCCGGAAACACTCGCCGAGACCCGTCGCATCCCGGTCACCGCCGATGGCGTGCCGGTCACTCATCTCAACGAGCTGGAATGGGTCGACGGCGAGATCTACGCCAACGTGTGGCTGACTGATCGCATCGCCCGCATCGATCCAGCCAATGGCCACGTGGTCGGCTGGATCGACCTGACCGGCCTGTTCGACATCAGCCAGTTGCCGAACCCGGTCGACGACGTGCTCAACGGGATCGCGTGGGATGCCAGCGGAAAGCGCCTGTTCGTCACCGGCAAGTGCTGGCCGAAGCTGTTCCAGATCCAGCTGGTGCAGCGGACCGGCGAGTGAGCCGGCCGTTGCAGGCCGCTAGCGCTGCAGCCAGCTGACCGCGCCACGCCCGGCCAGCAACCCGCTCGCGAAGCAGGCGGTGAGCAGATAGCCGCCGGTGGGTGCTTCCCAGTCGAGCATTTCGCCGGCGCAGAACACGCCCGGACGAGCGCGCAGCATCAGGTTTTCATCCAGCGCTTCCAGTCGCACGCCGCCGGCGGTACTGATCGCCTCGGCCACCGGCCGCGGTGCGCGCAGGTGCAGCGGCAACGCCTTGAGCCGTGCCGCCAGCGCCAGCGGGTCGGCCAGCGTGCTCTTGTCGGTGCGTTCGAACACCAGCGCACACTTCGCCGGGTCCAGGCCGGCACGGCGACGCAGCCAGTCGCCGATGCTGTGCTTGCCGCGCGGCGCGGCAAGGCGCTCGGCCAGCGCCGTTTCGGTGTAGCCCGGCACCAGATCCAGCATCAGCATGGCGTGACCCTGCTCGGCGATCTGCTCGCGCAGGTCGGCGCCGATCGCGTAGATCAGGCTGCCCTCGATGCCGTACTCGCTCAGCACGAACTCGCCCTGGCGCGCATGGGCGACGCCACGGCGGTCGACCCAGTGCGCCACCACCGGCTTCAGCGGTGCACCGGCGAACCGGCTGGACAGGTGCTCGCTCCAGTCGATCTCGAAACCGCAGTTCGCCGGCTGCAGCGGCGCGATGTCCACGCCGGCCTGCTGCAACGGTGCCACCCAACCGCCGTCCGAACCCAGTTGCGGCCAGCTGGCACCGCCGGCGGCGAGAATCGCCGCATCGGCCGACACCACGCGCTGGCCCTGCGGCGTGTCGAAGTGCAGCGCATCGTGCGCCTGCCAGCCCAGCCAGCGATGGTGCATGTGGAAGGTCACCCCCGATTCGCGCAAGCGACGCAACCAGCCGCGCAGCAGCGGCGCCGCCTTCAGGTCGCGCGGGAACACGCGGCCGGAGCTGCCGACAAAGGTCTCGACCCCGAGCCCACCTGCCCAGGCACGCAACGCATCGGCGTCAAACGCATCGAGCCAGCGCGCCACCTCGTCGCGCCGTGCGCCGTAGCGCTCGACGAAACGCGGGCGTGGCTCGCCATGGGTCAGGTTCAGGCCGCCCTTGCCGGCGAGCAGGAATTTCCTTCCCACCGAACCCTTCGCGTCATACAGGTCGACCGCCACGCCGGCCGCGCAGGCGGCCTCGGCCGCCATCAGTCCCGCCGGACCGCCGCCGATGATCGCCACGCGGGGAATTTTCGTCCGGTTCATCCGTGCATGGTCGCATGCCGCGCGGGATCAGCAACAGGCACGCAGCAGACAGGACCGGGCGCCAACGCCGCGCGGTCCCTGTCCCGCCGCGACGTTGTATGGTGAACGCTCCTCCCGAAGGACATTCACGATGCGTCGAGGCATGCTCCTGCTTCCCCTGTTGCTGCTGGCGACGCCGGACGCCGGCAGGGCAACGTCGATGCCGGCCGTGCCGCGCGAGCAACCGGCGCTGCACGCGCTGGCCGGCGCGCCGAGCGAGGCCGAGCTGCGCAGCACGATCACGCAGCTGGTCGGCTTCGGCACGCGGCATACGCTGTCCGACACCAGGTCGGACCGCCGTGGCATCGGCGCGGCACGGCGCTGGGTGAAGGCCCGCTTCGAGGCAGTCTCGCGCGATTGCGGTGGCTGCATCGAGGTGGTTACGCCATCGCAGGCGTTCACCGGCAAGCGCATGCCGGTGTCGACGCAAGTAATGGATGTGGTCGCCATCAAGCGCGGCCGGCGCGATCCGCAACGGGTGATCGTGATGACCGGACATCTCGATTCGCGGGTCACCGATGTGATGAACTCCACCAGCGACGCGCCCGGCGCGAATGACGACGCCTCCGGCGTGGCCGCCCTGATCGAGGCGGCACGACTGCTGTCGAAACAGGACAGCGACGCCACCCTGGTATTCGCCGCGCTTTCCGGCGAAGAGCAGGGGCTGTACGGCGGCAAGGTGCTGGCCGACTACGCTGTCGCCCAGGGCTGGCAGGTCGAGGCCGAGCTGAACAACGACATCGTCGGCAACAGCCGTGGCCAGAACGGCGCGAGCGACAGCACCAGCGTGCGGATTTTCTCCGAAGGCACCAAGAGCAACGAGACGCCGGCGCAGGCGAATTACCGTCGCTATCACGGCGGCGAGGTGGATTCGCCGTCGCGCAACCTGGTTCGCATGATGGCCACCCTTGCCGAGCAGTACCTGCCCGATTTCCGCGTGCGGATGATTTATCGAACCGACCGCTACGGCCGCGGCGGCGACCAGGTACCGTTCCTCGAAGCCGGCTTCCCTGCGGTGCGGGTGACCGAAGCGCATGAGGACTACACCCGCCAGCATCAGGACCTGCGCAGCGGGCACGCGGAGACGGACCGGGGCGTGCGCTACGGCGACACCCTTGACGGGATCGACTTCCGCTACCTGGCCCGGGTTACCGCACTCAACAGCGTGACCATGGCGATGCTCAGCCGGGCGCCCGCACCACCGACCGGCGTCGACAGCGAAGGCTCGCTGGCCACCGACACCACGCTGCGCTGGAACAAGGTGCCAGGCGCGGCCGGATATCGCGTGCACTGGCGCGATACCAGTGCGCCGCAGTGGCAGTTCCGACGTGCGGTCGGCGATAGTGACCACGCGGTGATCAAGGACGTGGTGATCGACGATTGGTACTTCGGCGTCTCGGCGATCTCGGCCGATGGTTACGAAAGCCCGGTGGTGTTCCCGGGCTACGCCGGCAGCTTCGAGCGCTCGCCGGCAACGGCGCCTGCCGGCGGGACTCGGTGAATCCAGCCGCTCAGTCGCGATAGAACAGCGCCGGTTCCGGCCGGTGCAGGCTGAAGCCCTGCACCCGGTTCACGCCGAGCGCGGTCAGCGCCTGCACGGTCTCGGCATCGGCCACCCATTCGGCGATCACTTCCAGGCCCAGCCGGTGGCCGATATCGGTCACCGCCTTGACCATCAGGTGACTGACCGGATCGGTCATCATGTCGCGCACGAAGCTGCCGTCGATCTTGATGATGTCCAGCGGCAGGTTCTTCAAATAGGTGAACGAGGACATGCCCGCGCCGAAGTCATCCAGCGCGATGCGGCAGCCCGCGTCACGCAGCTGCCCCATGCAGCGCACCACTTGCGACAGGTTGCGCACCGCCACGGTTTCGGTGATCTCGAAACAGACCCGCGAGGGCTCCACCCGGTAGCGCTGCAACAGCGCGATGATGCGGTCCACCAGTGCCGTGTCCTCGATGCTGGCGCCGGACAGGTTGATCGCCACCATGTCCAGCCGGCTGCCGGCGGGATGCAGCCGATCGAAGTTGGCCAGCGTGGTTTCGATCACCCAGCGATCGACCAGCGGCATCAGCCCATAACGCTCCGCTGCCGGCAGAAACACGCCCGGCACCACCAGCTGGCCGGATTCCTCGCGAAAGCGCAGCAGCATCTCGATGCCGGGCTCGCCACCCTGGTTCAGCGGCAACGGCCACACCTCCTGATAGGTGAGTTGCAACCGATGCTCGTCGACCGCCCAGCGCAGCCGGTTGGCCCACTCCATCTCGCTGCGCCGGCGCACGGTCTGGTCGTCACGTTCGGAATAGAAGTGCACCCGATTGCGACCGGATTCCTTGGCCATGTAGCAGGCGGTATCGGCCTGGGTCAGCAAGTCCTTGGCCGAGACCCCGGCCGGGTCGGTAACCACGCCGCCGATGCTGGCGCTGATGGTGTAGCTGCGCTGCTCCCAGAGGAAGACATAGCCATCGATGCAGCGACGCAGGCGCTCGGCAATCTGCTCGGCCTCGGCCTGGTCGGCCACCCGGGTCAGCAGCACGCCGAATTCGTCGCCACCGAGCCGGGCCAGCACGTCGGTGCCGCCCAACTGCTTGCGCATCACGATCGAAAGTTGGGCCAGCAGCTGGTCGCCGGCGAGATGGCCGGACGTGTCGTTGATCAGCTTGAACTGGTCGAGGTCGACGTACAGCAGCACCACGATGCGCGCAGCGTCCGGATCGACCACCAGCGAATCGCTGAGCCGGCGCTCGAATTCGCGCCGGTTGTAGAGATCGGTCAATGCGTCGTGGCTGGCCTGATGACTCAGCAACTCGGTGAGCTGGCGCTGTTCGCTGATATCGCTGGCGACCATCAGCAGCTTGCTGCGACCGGCCAGTTCCACCCGCGAGATCGCCACGCTGGCCCAGAAACGCACGCCTTCGCCATTTTGCAGGCGCGCCTCGATCCGCCCGCAACCACGGGTATCGGCCGCTTGCAGTTGCTCGCGCAAATCCGTGTCCTCGAACAGATCCGGCAGCCGGCGTTCGGTGAGCTGGTCGCCGAGACGATCACGCGACGCCTGGTTGGCATAGGTGATCCGGCCGCCATCGACTTCGGCCAGCAGCACCAGCGCCGGCAGCAATTCATTCAGCGCGCGGAAGCGCTTCTCGCTTTCGCGATAGCGTCGACTCATCTGCCAGCCGAGTTCAAGCGCGCGCTGCCGTGTGCCCACGATCGAGTAGACCAGCAGCGCCAGCAGCACGCTGGCCAGCATGCCGAGCGGCAACGTCGATTGCCGCCAGTCGATGCCGCGTGCCGAGGTTTCGCGCGGCAGCATCACCACGCTCCAGGTCCGTCCGAAGTATGTCATGCGGCGCTCGAACCGGTAATCGTCTGCCGGGGGCGTCTCGCCAGGCGCCGAATCGAACAGTGGCAGGCTGCGGCCGGGATCGGTGACGTCGCTGAGTTGCAGCCGAAGCTCGCGCCGCACATCGTCGGGCAACACGTTGTTGAACAGGGTGCTGACGCGAAACGACACCGCGATCGACCCGCGCATGCGCTGCCGGCGCTGCTGCATGGTTTGCGGTGGATCGCCCGGACTGAACACCGGCAGCCTGAGCGTGATCCCGTCATCGGCGCCCGCGCTACCGCGTTGCTGCACCGGCCGGAACGGTGCGGACAAGGTGGCCTGGTCGCTGTCGCGCGATGCCAGCAGACCGGCGAGGTTGTTCGGTTGCGCGCCCACATCGAGGCCGATCACCGGCGCATTGCCGGCGACGGGTTCGACCCAGCGCGTCACGTAGCGTTCGCCCGCGGCACCCGTCTCGCGCTGCGCGTAGGCCATCGCGAGCAGGCTGGGAAATTGCTCGCGCGGACGCAGGTTGGCGTAGAAATTGGCGAACTCGACCGGGGTGACGTCATCCGACGCGAGGAACAGGGTCTGCACCGCGCGCAGCATCGCTTCGGCCGCCTGCAGTCTGGCTTGCAGCGCCGAGCAGGTCTTGCCGGCCAGTTCGCCGCGAACAAAGGTCCGTTCCGTCAGCTGCCTTTGCTGCTGCTGGTGATGGATCAGCAAGGCCAGCGCCAGGCCCACCAGCAAGGCCAGCGCGCTCCACAGCAAGGCACTCAGACGCCAGGGCGATGGCTTCGCCAGCGGCAGGCCGTCAGCGCCGCGATGCCGGCGCGCCGCTGGCCGCGCGGCATCAATCTCGTCGAGATCCATGTTCTCTGGCAAGGTGACCACCGTGGGAGTCCATGGCCCGATGGTACAAGAGCAGAATGTGGGCGTGATGTTACGGGGCGCACGGCCTGGTCCATCAGCGCCGTTCGCGTGGCTTGGCGCGGTGGGTCGGCGTGGCCGTCCACGGATCGTCCGGCCAGGGGTGGCGTGGATAGCGACCCTTCAGCTCCTTCCTGACCTCGGGGTAGGTGCGCTCCCAGAAGCCTTTCAGATCCTGCGTCATCTGGATCGGTCGGCCGGCCGGCGACAGCAGGTGCAAGGTCACCGGCACCCGCCCGCCACCCACGCGCGGGGTATCGGCCAGGCCGAACAATTCCTGCAGTTTCACCGCGAGTACCGGTGGCTCGCCCGCGACGTACTCCAGCTGGCGACTCTGTCCGCTGGGCACCAGCAGGCTCTCGGGCGCCTGCACCTCCAGCGTGCGGCGTTGCTCGTAGTCGAGGCGCGCGACCAGTGCCTGCGACAGCTCTTCCGCGGCCAGCGCATCCAGTCGATGGCTGCCGGCCAGACAGGGCGCCAGCCAGTCCTCCAGCGACGCCAGCAACGCGGCGTCGGAGACATCCGGCAAGCCGAGTTCGGGCATCCATCCACGCAGGGCCTGCATCCGCGCACGCAGGCGCCGTGCCCGATCGCTCCACGGCAAGCTGTCGATGCCCCGCGCACGCACCGCGGCGAGCATCGCCGGCAAGGCATCGCGCGGGGTGACCGGCACGCTGTGGCGCTCCAGCACGATCGCGCCGAAGCGCAGTTCATCGAAGGCCTCGGCGGCACCGCGCTGGTCGTTCCAGCGCAGGCTGCGCTCACGGCTGAATTGCGCCGGAAAATCCCGTTCCAGCACGCGTGGATCCAGCGGCGCCGCGGCGAGGATCAGGCTGTCGCGCGCGTCGCGGCGCAGCTCGATGACGACCAGCCACGGCTCGCCCGACAAAGCGGTGTTCTCGTGCAGGCGGGCGCCGCGGCCGTTGGCCAGCGTGTAGCGCGACGGATTGTTCTCATCGCGGCGCGCCACCCGGTCGGGGAACGCATGCAGCAGCAATTCGCCGACACTGTGGCTATGCGGCACGCCACTGGCAGCGGTGCTCACTTCCAGGCGCCGGCGCCAGCCCTTGCTGGCCTGTTCGATCGCCGCCAGCGCACCGGCATCGGCCTCGCGCGCCTGCGTACCGCGGCGGTCGCGCCACGCATGCAGCGCGGTCAGGCGCAAGCGCAGGTCGTCGTTGCGCGCCTGCTCGCCACGCATCGGCGAGCGTGCGTCGAGCAGCGCCAGCAGATCGGCCACCAGCGCGCGCCACGACGCCGGTGCCCGCAACGCCGCCGCAGCCAGCCGCGGGCTGGCACCGAGTTCGAGCATGCGACGACCCAGCGCACTGATGCGACCGTCGTCGCCCAGCGCACCCAATCGCTGCAGCAACTCGCCCGCCTGCGCCAGCGCACCGGTCGGCGGCGGGTCCAGCCAGCGCAGGTCGGCAGCGCTGCTCGCGGTGATGCCCCAGGCCGCCAGCTCCAGCGCCAGCGAAGACAACTCGGCCTGGCCGATCTCGGCGCTGCGCGCCGCTTCCAGTCGCCGGCTCTGCGGCCACAGGCGATACGCCGTGCCTGCCGCCACGCGGCCGGCACGACCGGCGCGCTGGTCGGCCGAAGCCTGCGAGATGGTCACGGTTTCCAGCCGGGTGAAGCCGGAGTTGGGATCGAAGCGCGGCTCGCGCGCCAGTCCACTGTCGACCACCGCGCGGATACCCGGCAGGGTGATGCTCGACTCGGCCACGTTGGTGGCCAGCACCACGCGTCGCACGCCCGGCTCCGCCGGCGCCAGTGCGGCCTGCTGTTCGGCCAACGACAGTTCGCCATGCAGGGCCAGCACCTCGACGTCATCGCGGGTCAGGGTCTGCGCCAGCACGGTCTGCGTACGGGCGATCTCGCGGCGTCCCGGCAGGAACGCCAGCACGTCGCCGTCGTTTTCTTCCAGCGCCTGCCTGACGATCCTGGCCAGTTGCTGCTCGATGCCTTCCTGCGGGCGCGCCGGCGGGTGCTCGACGCGCACCGCGAAGCTGCGGCCGGGACTGGACAACCGCGGCGCATCCAGCCATTGCGCGATGCGCTCGCCATCCAGCGTGGCCGACATCAGCAGCAGGCGCAGTTCCGGTCGCAAGGTCGCCTGCACGTCCAGCGCCAGCGCGGCGCCGAGGTCACCGGCCAGGTGGCGTTCGTGGAATTCGTCGAACACGATCGCGCCGATCCCGCTCAACTCCGGATCGTGCTGGATCAACCGGGTGAGGATGCCTTCGGTGACCACCTCGATGCGGGTGGCCGCGCTCACCTTCGACTCGAAGCGGATGCGGTAGCCGACGGTCTGCCCGACCGACTCGCCGAGCTGCTGCGCCATGAATTGCGCGGCCGAGCGCGCGGCGATCCGGCGCGGCTCCAGCATCACGATCTTCCGCCCGGCCAGCCAGTCGGCGTGGAGCAGGGCCAGTGGTACCTGGGTGGTCTTGCCGGCACCCGGCGGCGCCTCCAGCACCAGCCGCGGATGGGCTGCCAGCGCGGCGACGACCTGCGGCAGCAGCGGGATGATCGGAAAGCTCGGCGTGGATGCACTCATCCGCGCGAATGATAGTGGCTGCAAGCGGAGCAGGCGCTTCCTGCTCCGCCACGCCGTGATGCTACGGCGACTTCACCGGCGCGCTGCAGCCGGCCAGCCGCTTGCGTGCCAGCTGCAGGCCCTTCGCGTCTTGCGCATGCTCGCGCGCCTGCACGACTACCTGCCAGTTGCGTTCGCACAGCGCGCCATGATGCGTGCCCTGCTGCCATGACTGGATCGCCAGGTTCTGTGCATTCAGATAATCGCCCTGGCCCAGCGCGATTTCCGCATGCCGCTGCATCTGCTCGGGCCAGCTCGGCGCCGGCGCGGGCAACGGCAATGCCGGCAGCGGCAGCGTGATGGCTGCTGCTGGGGTGACCGCGCCCGTCGTGCGCAGCGGCGCCAGCGATTCGAATTTGCTCTGGTAGTCGTCGGTCATCTGCTTGGCATCCGCGCCACCGCGAATCACCCGCGGCGTGATCAGCACGATCAGCTCGGTGCGGTTGCGGCTGCGACTGGTGTTGCCGAACAAGCGGCCCAGGATCGGCACCCGGTTGAGTCCGGGGATGCCGGTGTCGGTATTGCCTTCGGCCTGCTGGATCAGGCCGCCGAGCAGCACGGTCTGCCCGCTCTGCACGGCCACCTGGGTCGCCAGCTTGCGCTGCGAGATGGCTGGATTGCCATTGACCAGCGCCACCGAACGGTCCGCCTGGCTGACTTCCTGGCTGATGTTCATGTAGACCAGGCCGCCGGGATTGATCCGCGGCTGCACGTTGAGGATCACGCCGGTGTTGAGATACCTCACCTCGCTCTGGCTGGTCGTGTTGCCGAGGCCGGAGTTCACGCTGACCGAATTGATCGGAATGCTGTTGCCGACCGAGATATTCGCCACCTGGTTGTTCATCACCACCATCGATGGCGCCGACAGCGTCTTGGTGTTGCCGCTGGTCTCCATCGCGCGCACGGCCACCTGCAGGTTGCTGTTGAGGAAGGAGTAGAAGAACGGCTCGCCGCCGAAGGCATTGCCGCCCTGGCCCAGGCCGATCTGGCGATGGCGATAAGGCTGGCCGGGCGTCAGGGTCGAGTTGCCGCTGCTGTCGGTGCTGGTGGTGCTGCCGGTCAGGCCTTCCAGGTACCACTGCACGCCGAACTGGAATTCACCGGTGAGGTTCACTTCCAGGATGCGCGTCTCGATCTGCACCTGCATCGGCACGTTGTCGAGCTTGCCGATCGCCGACTTGATCTCCTCCCACTGCGACGGTCGCGCGCGCACCAGCAACTGGTTGTTGCTGTCGACCGAGCTGATCCGCACGCTGCCGTCGCTGGAGCTGTATTGCTGTTCGCTGGCTGCCGCGTTGCCACCGGCGGCATTGTTGCCGAAGCCGGCCGAGGCATTGCCGAAGCCGCTGCCGCCGGCGCCGGCCGCGGCCTCGCGACCGCCACCGCTGTTGAAGCCGGAATTGCCGTCCGCGCCATTGCTGCCACCGTTGCGCGATGCATCGGCGGCATTGCCGAAACCGCCCGCGGTGCTGCCCATGCTGGTGGCACCGGCATTCTCGGCACTGCCCAGGGTGGCGCCGGTGAGACCCGGTCCGACCTGCCCGCCGCTGTCGGCCGCGCCACTGCCGCTGGCGCCGTTGGTGTAGATGTTGGCCAGATATTTGGCCAGGTCCGAGGCCTTGATGTTGCGCACGTCGTAGACGAACAGCTGCGGCTCGTTGCCGCCGCCGCGATCGATGCGCGCGATCCAGTCGCCCACTTCGCGCAGGTAGTCGGGCTGGGTGCTGATCACCACCAGCGCGTTGGTGCGCTCGATCGGAATGAAGCGCAGCATGCCGGCCAGCGGCGTGTCGCCGTGCACGCCGAACATGCCGTCAAGCTTGGGCATCAGCTCGCCGACCGTGGCGTACTGCAGGTTGAACACGCCCACCGACATGCCACGCAGCCAGTCGACGTCGAAGGTGCGCACCATGCTCTGGTAGTTGGCCAGTTCCTGCGGCGTACCGGACATCACCAGCAGGTTGCGCGCCGGGTCGGCCAGCAGGGTGGCGTCAGGCCGCGCGAACGGCTTGATCAGTTTCTGCATTTCCGTGGCGGAGATGTAGCGCAGCGGGAACAGCCGCGCCTGCAGGCCGCCCTGCGGCGCGGTGGCGCCGAGGCTGGGCACCAGGTTGCCGGCCACCGCATCCTTCTGCGGCATCACCACGTAGCCGCCGTCGCGATGTACCAGCGCGTTGCCGGTCCAGCCCAGCAGGGTCTCCAGGATCGGCAGGGCCTGGCCGGCATCGACCGGCTCGGAGGTGGAGAACGAGATATTGCCCTGCACGCCGGGCACGATGGTGTAGTTCTGCTTGAGCAGGTCGCCGAGGATCGCCTTGACCACCGCCTGGACCGGCTGGTTCTCGAAGTTGAAAGTGACTGCGCCGCTGCCGCTGGCCGCCGGCCGCGGCGTGGCCAGCGCGCCGGGATGGATGAACTGGCCGCTGCCGTGGCTGATCTCCGGGACGGTCGAAGCGGCTTCGCTCGAACCCACGGCAGAGTTCAGCGGCAAGGGTGGCGGCACCGGGTTCTGCGTGCCGGCCATCGCCTCGCGCTGCAGGGCACCGTCGTCATGCGGCTGCGGCAGGCTGGCGCAGCCGGCCAGACCCACCACGAAAGCGAGTGCAGCGGCGCGCAGGGTTTGCTGGGTGAGCGTGCGGTACATGGATCAACGTACTCCTTCGTTGGCCGCGGCGGCGCGGGCGGCCCGACGTTTCTGGATATTCTGGCGCAGGCGCTCGGCCGGCGATTCGCGTGGCGCATCGGGCTCGGCGCGGTTCGGCATCGGCGGCACCGCGCGAACCGGCGTGACACCTTCATTGGCAGCGTCCTTGCCGGCGGCGCGCGGCGGATCGATCGGCGCGCCCGCGGGCAACTTCAGTTCGGTGCGGCCACTGGAAGCGTCGAAGATGGCCGAGCGCGCATGCACTTCGACCAGCTTCACGCTGCCGTCGGGCAGCGATTCGCCCTCGCGCAGGCGCACCTCGCGATTGGCCTGGCGATCGTGCAGCAGGGCCATGTGCAGGGTGGGCGTGAGGATCACCCCGGTGAGTTCGAGATCACCGAGCTGGCTGCCGCCGTCGGCTGCCGCCGCCGTCGGCTTGCGATCGGGCGCGAACAGCGGCTTCTGCCACACCAGCGCGAACTGCTGCAGCGGCAATGGCTGCGGCAGGTTGGCGGGATTGCCGGCCGGTGGCAGCGGCGCGCGCGCACGCGGCGCGTCCCAGTGCACGCCACGACCGACACCCAGCAGCAACATCAGCAGCAGCGCGCCCAGCGCGATGGCGCCGACCATCAACCAGGGCGTAAGACGACGCTGACCGGCGGCGTTCATGGCGCGTCTTCCGCGGCAACGCCGGGCGCGCCGGGCGCAACCCGCGCCGGGCGCACGTAGCCGGACAGCGTGAACTGCACTTCCAGCGGAACCGCGCCGCCCTGCTGCGCCGCCACCGGGTTGCGATAGATGCTGAGGTCATCGATGAACAGATACGGCGTACCCTGCTCCAGCGCCTGCATCACCGCGGCCAGCGGCTCGAGGTCGCAACTCAGGCTGATGCTCACCGCGGCCCGGCGATACGGTTCGCCGGCAGCCAGCGCAGGACTGGGCAGCGGCATCTTCTGGCTCACCGTGCAACGACCGCTGCCCGCATGCGCGGCCACCACGTCGACCACGCGCTGCATCAGGTCGGCCGCGGCGGTGTTCGGATCGTCGGTCGACAGGAACGCACTGCTGGCCGCCTGGCCGGCGCCGAGCGCGGCAATGCGCTGCTGCAACGCGGGCTTCTCGGCGATGGCGGCAGCGTAGCGACTCTGCGTGTCGCGCAGGTCGGCCATCTCGCCGCGGATCTGCCGCAGCGGCGCGACGAACCACCAGTGCAGCAGTACGACGTAGCCGAGCAGCAGGGTCAGCAACAGCAGGATCACCGCCGCGATGCGACTGTCACGCGGTTTCATGGCCGCCAGCTTCATGGCGTGCCCCCGGCGCTGGCAGCCGTCGCCGACGACTTCGGCTGCCTGACCCGCGCGGTGAGGTAGAAGCGCTCCTTGCCGGTGGTCGGGTCCGGCTGGATGCTGCCCTGGAAACTGGCATCGGTGATCAGCTGCGAATCCTTCAAGGTGTCGAGCAGTTTCGCAGCCTGCTGGCTTTGACCCTGGAAACCGATCTGACCGGTGTTGTCCACGCTGAAGCGTTCCAGCCAGGCGCTGTCGGGCAGGCGCGCGGTGGCATCCTGCAGCAGGCTGAGCATCGCCACGCTGTTCTTCTTGCGCTGGGCCAGGAAGCCGGCGGCGCCGGCGTTGTCCTGCAGTTGCTGGCGCAACGCGGCCACCTGCTGCGCTTCGGCGCGCATGCCCTCGACCTCGGCTTGCATCTGCTGCAGCGCCAGTTGCCGGTTGTGCAGCCATTCGCCCAGCACGAACGCCAGCAGCAGGACGCAGGCGGCGGCCAGGATCAGGTTGAGCCGGCGCCGCGGGCGCGCATGCTGCGGCAGCCGTTCGGCCGGCAACAGGTTGACGCCGAGGCGACCGTCGCCGACCGCCAGATCCACCGCGTCAACGCCGATCGATTGCGCCTGCAGGCGCGCGAGCAGCGGATCGAGCGCATCACGGGTGACCACCACCAGCTCCGCGTTGAAGCGCCCGGCCGGCGCCGTGGTCGCCAGCTCGCGCACGCTGTAGTGCACCTGGGCCAGGGTGAACGGGGTCTGCCGGTCCATCTCGAAACCGGCGACCTGGCCGAGGTTGTCGCGAGCCGCCAGGGGCAGGCTCAGCGTGCGTCGCAGCACCAGCGCGGGCGGCAGCAACAGCGCCACGCGCAGGTCCTCGCGGTCGCCCTTGTGCAGCGCTTCGCGCAGCGCCATCGGCGCGCTGCCGGCCGCATCGCCGGCGATCTGCTGGGCCTCGTCCCAACTGGCCAGCACGCCGGTGTCGCCGCTGTGTCGCAGCGTCCACGTCGTCGAGGTGTTCTGCAGCAGGTACCAGTCCGCGCCGCTGCCGAAAAGACTGCGCCAGCGCACAGGCAGCAGCGCGCGCAGCTCGCCGCCCCACCACTGCAGGAAGCCCGGCAACGGCGAAGCACGCCAGCTGCGGCGTGCGACATCGACCAACGGCCGCAGTGACTGCGTTGCCGAACTCATTCCGCCTCCCCTTCCTGCCAGCGCAACACGGCATACGGTCGCACCTGCCCCGCCTGCAGGCGAATCGTGGCGCGCAGGATCGCGCGCGTGCCGTCGGCCAGCGTAGCCTCGGACCGGATACTATGCGTTGTTCCGCTGCCCAGAACCAGCCGCGGGTCCTTCGCGTTCTGCTGCCGTGCAGCCTCGATCTGCTGGCGTTGTTCCGACGTCATTCCCGGAATCGCCGCCAGTGCCAGCGGCGGCGCGGTGTTCGGATCGGGACTGGCACTGCCGGACCAGATCGTCAGCGCTGGCGCCAGCAACCGGTACAGCGACGGCGTCATGCCCAGCACCATCTGCACTTCCTCGACACTGGCGAACGGGCCGTGCCGCGGGCCGTAGCTTCTGCCGGCGGCGAGATAGTCGCTCTGTCCGTTCGCCGCATCGTCTTGCGCGCCTGGCAGGGTGCGCCAGTCGACCACGTGATCGACCAGCGCCCGGGCCGGCGCCGGCTTCAGCCCGGCCGCCTGGAACAGTGCCAGCAACACGTCGGGTGAGGCGGCGTTGAGATCCACCTTGCCGCCTTCGTCGATCGCGCGCACGGTGATCGTGGCGCCGTCGTAGTGGAAGGTGTACGGCCGGCCATCGGCCATCCAGCGCTGCTTCGCCTGCGGATCCTGCAAGGCATAGGCCGCCCGCATCAGGCCCGCCTCGGCGGCGTAATGCGCCTGCGTCTGGGCAAACTGGTAGCGCGCCTGCAGGCCCTCGGTGCGCGCCAGTGCGGCGTAACCACCGAGCAGGATGGCCAGCAGCGTGCACGCCCACAACACCAGCAGCAGGGCCACGCCGCGCTGATGATCACGGCCGAGCGGAAGTGCGCGCTTCATCGCAGGCTCCCGCCACGCATGCCCATGCGCAGCAGTCCACCCGACGATGCCTCGACCCGCAACGGCACATCCAGCTGCGGCCAGGCGACGGTGCCGTTGACCTGCAACTGGACGCGCACCAGTTGCGGCAGCAGCCGGCCATCGGCCCACGCCGGCGACCAGGCCAGCGCTGCGCCTTTCTGGTCGACGCCGCGATAACTGAAGCTGCCGCTCTTGATGTGGTCGAGCAGCACCTGGCTATCACCCAGCGGTTGCGGCGGCTGGCCATCGGGCGGCAGCAGGGCCAGGCTCAGTTCCAGCCGCAGGCCATTCTTGCCGTCATCGACCAGGCGCAGTTGCTGCAGTTGCGGGCCGAGCTTGCCCAGATAGCCGGGCAAGGGTGCCACGTAGCGCATCTCGCGCGCGCTGCCGACGAAGTACACCGGCTCGCCGTGATCGGTGCGCTCGATCGGCTGGGCCAGGCTTTGCGCCAGTTCGCGCCGCAGGAACTGTTGCGCCGAACGCACCTGATCCATCCGCTCGATCGCCGCCGTGCCGGAGCGCACGCTGTGCGTGGCGGTGCGGATGCCCGAGTACACGCCGACCAGCAACAAGGCCAGCAGCACCAGCGCGGCGAGGACTTCCAGCAAGGTGAAGCCGGCCTGCGCTTTCATGGACTGGCCGGCGTGGGGTTGGCGTTCAACGGCGTGCCCAGCCGCAAGGTGCGGAAGTGGGTCGAGCGCGGATGCGCATCCGGCCCCCACGCGACGGCCAGATCCAGCTGGTACAACTGCAGCGGCGCACCCGGGACGGCCGAACCCGGCGGATTCCACGGTGTCACGTCGAGCTGCCAGCGGTACTGCGCATCGAAGCGACCGGAACGACTGCCCGGCTTGAGCGGCTCGCCGACGAAGGCGCTGTCCAGCAGGCTGCGCGCGCGCATCGCCGCCTGGCTGTAGCCGGCGGCGTTCTGGGTCAGGTTGATCGACGCGCCTGCCACTTTCATCAGCGCGGTGAACGCGATCGCCAGCAGCATGATCGCGGCGATCACCTCGAGCAGGCTGAAGCCGTTTTGGGAGCGGGGAATCCAACAAGGGGACTTCCTGACGGTCGCGGGGAACGGGGAACGGGGAACACGAAAGTCTTTCGTGATCTGCGTCCGTACGCTTCGACACACTTTTTGTCGCAGCCAGAACTGCACGCTGGCCGGCGTCTTGGTGTTCCCCGTTCCCCGTTCCCCATTCCCCGCCTTCATCGCGCCCCCACCACATCGACCACGCGTACTTCGCCGGTCAGCCACGACACGTTGATGTGCCACTCGCGGCGGCCGCTGCGCAGGGTGACGCGTCCGCCGGTGGAACTGCCGTCGGGGAAGAAGCGGATGCGCCCGGTGTGATCGTTGGGCTGATCCTCTTTCGCGCTGGTGATGCTGACGCGCAGGCCCTTGGGCAAGGCCACGTCGTGGCGTTTCGCATCGTCGTAGCTGTTGGCGCGGGTATCGACGTCGAAGTGCTGTTCCTCGCCGCGCACGATCGCCTGCGCCCGGGTGGCGCGCAAGGCGCCGGCCAGTTCGCCGCTGGCCGCCCGCACGCGCGCACTGGCCAGCCCCTGCGTCACCGACACCGACACCGCCGCCACCGCGATGCCGATCAACAGGATCACCGCCAGCATTTCCAGCAGGGTGAAGCCTCCACTCTTGTGGAATAAGGCGCTTCTTGCATTCGTCTCCTCCCCTGCTCCGCGGGGGAGGATCAAGGAGGGGGCAGCGCGCTGCGCGCGCCCGGGATTGGGGATTCGGGACTCGGGATTCGGCAAGGTGCGCCAGCGCCGGCCGTCCGCTTTTGCGAATCCCGAATCCCGAATCCCGAATCCCGGTTTCATTGCCAGTTGCCCACGTCCTTGCTGTAGCCCTCACCGCCGGGCTTGCCGTCCTGACCGTAGAAGATCAGGTCGAAACTGCCGTTCTGCCCGGGGTACTGGTAGCCGAACGCGTGACCCCACGGATCTTTCAGCTCCGAGGCCTTGGCGTATGGCCCCTGCCAGTTCGCCGCGTTGGCCGGCTTGGTCACCAGTCCGTCGAGTTGTTGCGGCGGGGTGCCGTTGTCCAGCGCGTAGTTCTCGATCTTCTGGCTCAAGGTCATCAGCTGCGACTTGCCGGCACCGTACTTGCCCTTGTCGACGTTCCTGCCGACCTGGGTCACCACTACCGCGCCGATGATGCCGATCAGCACGATCACCGCCAGCATTTCGAGCAGGGTGAAGCCGGCGTTGGTGTCGCGTCGTCGTGGTTGTGTGTAGCGCATGGATGGACCTCGGATGGCGAAAAGGTGGAGTGTTACTGGATATTGCTGGTCAGGCTGAGCAGCGGTAGCAGGATGGCGGCCATGATGATCGCCACCAGCACGGTCATCACGATGGTCAGCGCCGGCACCAGTGCAGCCAGCAGACGATCGATCGCGCGCCTGGACTCGAGTTCGAACGTGTCGGCGACTTTCAGCAGCATGGTGTCAAGCTGGCCGGCTTCCTCGCCGACCTGCACCATCTGCATCGCCAGTCGCGGAAACAGCTTCGACTGGCCCAGCGCGAGGCTCAAGCCTGCACCGCCCTTGACCTGTTCATGCGCCGCGGCCAGCGCGGCGTCGAGTGCACGGTTGGCGGTGACCTGGCGCGCGATGCTCAACGCGCTCAGCAGCGGCACGCCATTCTTCAGCAGCGTGCCGAGGGTGCGCGCGATACGCGCGGTCTCGACCTTCAGCAGCAACGGCCCCAGCAGTCGCATCCGCAGCTGACGGGTGTGCCAGGCCTGCAGCGCCGCCGGCTCACGCAGGTGCGTCCGCCACGCAAACAGGCCACCACCGAGCAGCAGCAGGATCAGCCACCACCAGGACTGCAGCGCGTTGCCCACGGTCAGCACGGCCTGGGTGATCCACGGGATCGGCACCTGCATGTCCTCGAAGATCGGCACGAACTGCGGCACCACGTAGGCCAGCAGCAGCACCAGCGAACCGAGCACGCCGACCAGCAGGAAGGCCGGATAGATCAACGCATTGACGATGCTGCCGCGCATCGCCTGTGCGCGCTCCAGGTAATCGGCGAGCCGGCGCAGGGTTTCCTCCAGCGAACCACCCGCCTCGCCGGCGCGCACCAGGCTGACGTACAGCTTGGGGAATACACCGTGTTCCTCATCCAGCGCCGAGGACAAGGTGCTGCCGCCGCGCACGCGATCGCGCACGCGCTCGATCAGCTTCTTCGCGCTCTCGCTCTCGGGCAGGTCGAGCAGGATGCCGAGCGCGCGATCCAGCGGCTGGCCGGCACCGAGCAGGGTCGCCAGCTGATGGGTGAACTGGGCCAGCTGGTCGCCGCTGAACGGACCGCGCTTGAACCACGCCGCCAGACCGCTGCCGCCGGCCGCGCCATCGGCCGGCTGCGCCTGCAGCGGCGTGTGGCCCTGGTCCTGCAGGCGGCCGATCACTTCCTCGACGCTGGCCGCTTCCATCGTCCCCTGCAGCGTTTCGCCGGCGTCGCTGACGGCCTTGTAGCGGAACTGCGCCACCTCAGCCTTCCTGCGTCACACGCAGGACCTCTTCCAGCGTGGTGATGCCGGCCACCGCCTTGGCGATGCCGTCTTCATACATCGTGCGCATGCCCTCGGCGCGTGCCTGCTTCTCGATGTCGCCCTCGTTCGCATGCTGCATCACCAGCCGGCGCAGGGGATCGCTCATGGTCAGGAATTCCATGATCGCGCGGCGGCCGCGATAGCCGCTGGGGTTGGCCGCGCTGCTGCCGGGCTTCCACAGGCGGATCGGCCGCTCGTCGGTGTACTTGTGCAACTCGAACTGCTCGATCACTTCCGGCAGTGCCTCGTATGGGATCGCGGTTTCCGGATCGAGCCGGCGCACCAGCCGCTGCGCCAGGATGCCGTTGATGGTGGAGCCGAGCAGGTAATCCTCCACGCCCATGTCGAGCAATCGGGTGACGCCGCCGGCGGCCGAGTTGGTGTGCAACGTGGACAGCACCAGGTGGCCGGTCAGTGCGGACTGGATCGCGATGCGGCAGGTTTCCAGATCGCGCATTTCGCCGATCATGATCACATCCGGATCCTGGCGCATGATCGAACGCAGCGCACCGGAGAAATCCAGCCCGATCTGCGGCTTCACCTGGATCTGGTTGATGCCTTCGAGCTGGTATTCGACCGGATCCTCGACGGTGATGATCTTCACGTCGTTGGTGTTGATCTGGCTGAGCGCGGTGTACAGCGTGGTGGTCTTGCCGGAGCCCGTGGGGCCGGTGACCAGCAGGATGCCATGCGGCTTTTGCAGCACGTCGACGAAGCGCTGCTTGAAGCTGTCGGTGAAACCCAGCGACTCGAAATCGAACACCACCGATTCGCGATCGAGGATGCGCATCACCACCGACTCGCCGAAGCTGGTCGGCACGGTGGACACACGCAGGTCGAGTTCCTTGCCCTGCACGCGCAACTGGATGCGACCATCCTGCGGCAGCCGACGCTCGGCGATGTTCAGCCGCGCCATGATCTTCACGCGCGAGATCACCGCCGCGGTGGATGACGACGGCGGCGCCTCCACCTCATGCAATACGCCATCGATGCGATAGCGCACCTTCAACCGATTCTCGAACGGCTCGATGTGCACGTCCGACGCGCGCTGCTCGACCGCGCGCTGCAGAATCAGGTTGACCAGCCGGATCACCGGCGCCTCGGAGGCAAGGTCGCGCAGGTGCTCGACGTCCTCTTCCTCGGCGGCGCTGCCATCGAGGTTTTCCACGATGCTGCCCATCGCCGAACGGCCGCTGCCGTAATAGCGCTCGATCAGCCCGTCGATTTCCGAACGCAGGCCCACGCGCAGGGCCACCGGTCGGCCGGCGGCCAGTCGCACCGCCTGCAACGGATACGGATCGGCCGGATCGGCCACGATCAGCGCCAGGCCGTGAGTTTCATCCTGCACCGGAACCACGTGTTGCTGCTTGAGGAAACGCAGCGACAGGTCAAGGTCGGTGGGCGGCAATTCCGGCGCGTCGCGCGCGGCCAGCAGCGGCACCTGCAGCAATTCCGCCCAGCCTTCGGCCAGGTCACGCTCGGAGACCAGGCCGAGCCGGGCCATCAGCGTGGTCAGCGTGCCCTCGGTCGACTCCTCGTGCAGACGACGCGCGCGCACCAGATCGCCTTCCTTCAGGCGACCGCGAGCCACCAGCCACGCGCAGACTTCCGCCTCGCGATCCTCCACGGCCATGCCCGCCCCGCTGACCGCCGGCTCAATCACTGCCGACATCCTCCACCCCGCTCAGTGCACGCGAAACCGTCAACGCCCCCTGCAGCGAAACGGCAAACGCCATAGGTATCACATCCGGCCGGACACACGCGAATGCGCCCGGAATTCAGCCCGCATGCGTTCATCTTTGCTGCGGCCCCTCATTGTGCCGAGTTCGCAGGCGCAATGGCGGCCCAACATCTAGGAAAAATTCCTGTGGCGCATCCCGCAGCGCCAGCTTGCCTGCCCGGCGGGCAAGTTCCTGCCGAAACTGACGAGGCCGTCGCAAAGCCATCGCTCCGTGCCGGGTATCAGTGGCCTGCCACTGCGCTGTCATTCGGGGTTGCTAGGTTCCGGGGTCTGCAGTCAAACGAAGGGAGTCTCGCCATGATGTCCATGCGTCGCGCCGTTGGGATGGCGTTGTGTCTGTTCGCGGTCGCGCTACCCGCGCTGGCCTCTGATCTCACGATCAGCAATTTCCGCGTGCGCGGACCGTCCGGCGGCAACGACGAATTCGTCGAGCTGCACAATGGCTCGTCCACCGCGCTCGACGTGGGCGGCTACACCCTGCTCGGTTCCAACGCCAGCGGCACCACCGGCACGCGGGCGACGCTGCCGGCGGGCACGTCGATCGCGCCGGGCTGCTACCTGCTGCTGACCAACGGCGCCAGCAGCGGCTACTCCGGCAGCGTGAGTGGCGATGTGGTCTACAAGACCGGCATCACCGACACCGGCGGCATGGCGATTGCCGATGTCGGTGGCACGGTGCTGGACCAGGTCGGCCTCAGCGACGGTTCGGCCTACGGCGAAGGCACGCGCCTGGCATCGCTGGGCTCGACCAATGCCGACCAGTCCTATGCCCGCATCAGCGGCGCGGCCGGCCGGCTGCAGGACACCGACAACAACGCCGTGGACTTCACCCTGCAGTCGCCCTCGCTGCCGCACAACGCCGGCAGCACCTGTTCGGACCTCGGCCTGGCCGTGTCGGTGGCCGATGCCGTGATCGACGAAGGCGACAGCGGCGCCACCGCACTCACCTTCCGCCTCACCCTGAGCAGGCCGGCACCGTCGCCGATGCAGGTGCGCTTCAGCACGGCCGATGGCGCCGCCACCGTGGCCGATGGCGATTACGATGCAGTGGACAAGGTGGTGAGCTTCGCCGCCGGCGACACCGTGCAGGAAGTTGCCGTGACCGTGCACGGCGACAGCAAGATCGAACCCGACGAGGATTTCGCCGTGCGGCTGAGCGAGCCGTCCAGCGGCCTCGCGATTGCCCGCGGCGAGGCCATCGGCGGCATCCTCAACGACGATGCGGCCCAGGTCGAGATCTTCCAGATCCAGGGCAACGGCGACAGCTCGCCCTTCGTCGGCCAACCGGTGATCACCCGCAACAACATCGTCACCAGCGTCGGCCCGGCCGGCTTCACCATGCAGACGCCGGATCGCCGCGACGACCACGACCGGCTGACCTCGAACGGCGTGTACGTGTTCACCAGCAGCGCGCCACAGGTGAAGGTCGGTGATGCGGTGGACGTGCGTGCCCGCGTGGCCGAGTACCACGGCCTGACCGAACTGACCGGCGCCAGCATCACGGTGCTCAACTCGGGCAATCGCCTGCCTCTCCCGGTGCTGTTCGGTCACAACCTGCCGTCGACCGATCCGGCGCACCTGTCCTGCGGCACGACCAACTTCGAATGCTTCGAGGGCATGCGCGTGCTGATCATCAACGGCATCGTCGATCGCGGCAACCAGCGCTACGGCAACGATCCGTTCGCCGAGGTCTTCGTCAGTGCCGGCGGCATCCGTTCGTTGCGTTCGCAGGGCGTCACCTTCGGCCTGCCGGCGTCCGACATCCGGTCCGGGGTATGGGATGGCAATCCGGAGGTCTTCGAAATGGACGCCGATGCCCTGGATGCGGTGCCGGCCGGCACCGGCATCAACGGCGGCGCGCGTTTCATCGCCGAAGGCGTGATGAGCTACAGCTTCGGCGACTACGACTTCCAGCCGACCGCGCTGCACATCCTCGATGCCAACACGATGCCGCGTCCGGTGCATGACCGCCGGGGCCCGGATACGTTGCGCGTGGGCAACCTCAACATGCTGCGGCTGTGCGACACCGATGGCGGCAACAGCACCTACGAGTGCGGTGATGGCGGCACGCCGACGGCGGCGGAACTGCAGCTCAAGCTGCAACGCCTGTCCGCCTACATCGGCGGCGTGCTGAAGCTGCCCGACGTGCTCGGCGCCGAGGAGGTCGAAAGCCTGCCGGTGCTCGAACAACTGGCCACGCAGTTGAACAACGACTACGGCGTGCATTACTCCGCGCACCTGGTCGACGGCCACGATCCCAGCGGCATCGACGTGGGTCTGCTGGTACAGGACGATCGCGTGCAGATCGCCAGCGTGACCCAGCTTGGCTACGACGCCACCTGGGTGGACCCGGCTACCGGCCAGTCGGCCTACCTGCATGACCGCCCGCCGCTGCTGCTGGAAGGCACCAAGCTGGGCAGGGGCAGCTTCTCGTTCCGCCTGATGGTGGTGCATCCGAAGTCACTGATCGGCGTGGACAGCGGAGCGGACGCCACGCGCAATCGCCTCAAGCGCTTCAGCGGGGCGAAGGACATCGCACAACGCGTGCAGGCGCTGCAGACCGACGCGAAGTCCGGCTTCGAACCGCTGGTGGTGCTGGGCGACTTCAACGCCTACCCGTTCACCGATGGCTGGACCGACGTGGTGGGCGCGATCGCCGGCAGCTACGACGACAGCGCCAACCTGCTCGACCTCGGTGGCAACATCGTGAAGCCGGCGCTGTGGAACGCGGTGCAGTCGGTACCCGCCAACGACCGCTACTCGTTCCTGTTCACCCAGCAGCTGGGCGAGATCCAGGGCTACCAGCGCGCCGGCTCGTTCGACTCCGGGCGCGACGTTCCGGTGGCCCAGGTGCTCGACCAGGCGCTGCTTGATCGCCTTGCCCAGCGCTGCTTCCGCGGTTTCGAATACGGCCGCGGCAACCTCGACGCTCCCGACCAGACCCAGCACGATGCCGCAGGCGACAGCGGCATCGGCAAGGCTATCGGCGTCTCCGATCACGACGGCTTCGTGCTCGACCTGGCCTGCCCGGGCCTGGCTCACGGACGCCACTGAAGCTGCGTCGCATCACGGCAGAAGGGCCCGCCATGGAGGGCCCTTCCCTTCCCGAAGATGATGCCGCTCCGGGAGAGGCGGCGGGAGCGGTATGGATGGCCGTGACCGCCACCTCGCGCGATTGCAACGAGACCGAGCCGCAAAAGAAAACCGGCGCCACGCGGCGCCGGTTCCCGTCTTGCGTAGCGGACTCGTTTCGCCGAGCCCTTGGCCTTGCCTACCAGCCGAAGCCCACGCCCACGCCGCCCGAGGTCTCGTTGCCGCTGACCGCCGCACCGAAGGTCAGGTTGGCCTTCGGCGACAGCTGGCGCGAGTAACCGACCGACAGCGCGGCCTGGCCGCCATAGCCGCCCACGCCCACGCCCACGCGATTGGGCGAGTTGATGCCCTGCGTGCTGAACGCCATCTGCGCCATTGCCGTGCCCATCGCACCGACCTGGTTGACGCGCTTGTCCATGGCGTGGAACCGGTTGTTGGTGTCGTTGCGCAGCGAATTCACGTCGCCGGTGCTGGCGACATTGGCGAACTTCTGGTCGGTATACGCGTTGGCGCTCTGCAGGGTCTGCTGGGCGTTGGCGTCGCTGTAGTCTTTCGCGCTGACCAGGGCTTGCTGCACCTGGCCGAAGTTTGCCGCGTCGGTGACCTGGGTGCCGGCGGCCACGTTGGTGATCTGGCGGTTGTTCGCCGCCGTACCCACCGATACCGTGTTGGCGCGGTCGGCCAGCGAGCCCTGACCCAGCGCCACCGCACCCTGCGCCGTTGCCGAACTGCCCTGGCCGATCGCCGTGCCCGAGGCGGCGCTGACGGCAGCGCTCTCGCCGACCGCCACCGCATTGGTCGCCACCGCCGCGATGGTGGTGTTTGCGCCCAGCGCGGTACTGCCATCGGCATTCACCTTCGCGTTGCCACCGATCGCGGTATCGTTCGGGCCGGCCGCGTAGCTGTCGCCGCCCACGGCCGTGCCATGGTCACCGCCCACCGCTGCATTCGAGCCGATCGCCACGCCACGCGAGCCGGCCACGGCCGCGGCGTCGTCGCTGCCGTCACCCGCGGTGTCGATACTGATCGCACCCAGCTCCGCCGTGCTCTGTTGCAGGTCACCGAGCTGTCCTTCAATCGTGCCGACCCGGCCGTCCAGGGAGCTGATGGCGGCGGTATTGGTGGCAATGTCGGTGGTGTTGGTCGCGATGTCGGCAGTATTCGTCGCGATGTCCGAGGTGTTGGCGGCGATCGCCGCGGTGTTCGTCGCAATGGCAGCAGTGTTGTCGCTCACCGCCGAGCCGGTCTGCGTCACCTGCGTTTGCACCGCTTCCAGCTGCCGCAGATTCACCGCATCCGTTGCCGCGGTACCGTCCGCGACATTGGTGATCTGCCGCTCGAATCCGGCGCTGCCCACGGAAACCGTGTTGGCCCGGTCAGCCAGCGATTGCGCACCCAGCGCCACCGAGTTTTCCGCCGCCGCCTGGACCCAGGCACCGGAGCCCAGCGCGGTTCCGTTGATCGCATCGGAGCCGGCCAGCCAGCCGAGCGCGGAAGCATAGTCGGCGGTGGCATAGCTGCCCGCGCCCAGTGCCACCGCTCCGTAACCCGAAGCATCGGTGGTGAAACTGCCACCGGCGGCACTTCCGCCCAGCGCGACACTCTCGTCGCCGCTGGCGGCACTGCTCTCACCCAGCGCAACGCTGCTGGCTCCCGTGGATGCGGCAAACGCGCCGCCGGCCAGCGAATAGTCGCCACCGGCCTGCACGCCGTAGCCCATGGCAGAGGAAAGCAGACCTTGCGCCAGGCTGTACGCACCGACGGCGACGGCGCCCGAGTTGAGTGCACCGCTGTTGAAGCCCAGCGCCACCGATTGCTGGGCGGCCGCGCCGCCGTAACCATTGGAGTTCTGGCTGCCCATCGCGATGGCATAGGCGCCGGCGGCCGAGCTGTCCGCGCCAACCGCGGTCGAGCTGGTTCCCTGGGCCACCGCGTTGTTGCCCACGGCGGTGGCGGAGTCGGCACCGGTATACGCCGCACCACCCACCGAGGTGGCGCCGGCGCCAATGGCAAAGGCGCCGTTGCCGACGGCGGTGGCATTGTCACCGATGCCCGCCGCCTGGTAGCCCATGGCCATCGCGCCACGACCTTCGGCCGCCGCGATCGAGCCGAGCGCGATCGCGCCCTCGCCCTGCGCCTCGGTGGCCAGGTAATTGTTGGCCGGGTCCGGGTCACCACCACCGATCGCGATGCTGCCGCGATCGGATGCCTGCGCGTTCGCACCCAGCGCCACGCTGTTGTAGCCGTCGGCCCCGGCATTGCTGCCGCCGGCGAATGCACCCTGGCCGGTGGCGTATGCCAGCGAACCGATCGCCGTGCTGTCGGCGCCGTCGGCGCCCGCGCCCGCACCGATCGCGGTCGCGCCGAACCCGCTCGCCTCGGTGGTGTAGACCGTGCCGTCGGTATCGGTATAAGCGCCGCCCACCGCCGTCGCCGAATCCGCCGTGGCGCTGGCACTGTCGCCGACCGCCACCGTATCCACACCCAGGCCTTGCGCGCCGGCGCCCATCGCCACCGCGTAGTTGCCCTCCGCATCGGCCTGCACGCCGGCGGACAAGCTGGCCCGGCCTGCGGCGGTCGCGCTGTAGCCCAGCGCCGTGCCGAAAGCGCCGGACGCCGTACTGAAACCGCCCACCGCGGTGGCGTAGTTGTTCAATGCCCCGGCCAGCAGGCCGATGGCAAGCGACTGACCACCAAGGCTTCCGCTGTCCAGTCCGAGCGCCAGCGAGTAATTGCCGACCGCGCCGCCGTAACCGCCGCTGTCCTGCGCACCCATCGCGATGGCATAGGCGCCGGCGGCCGAGCTGTCCGCGCCAACCGCGGTCGAGCTGGTTCCCTGGGCCACCGCGTTGTTGCCCACGGCGGTGGCGGAGTCGGCACCGGTATACGCCGCACCACCCACCGAGGTGGCGCCGGCGCCAATGGCAAAGGCGCCGTTGCCGACGGCGGTGGCATTGTCACCGATGCCCGCCGCCTGGTAGCCCATGGCCATCGCGCCACGACCTTCGGCCGCCGCGATCGAGCCGAGCGCGATCGCGCCCTCGCCCTGCGCCTCGGTGGCCAGGTAATTGTTGGCCGGGTCCGGGTCACCACCACCGATCGCGATGCTGCCGCGATCGGATGCCTGCGCGTTCGCACCCAGCGCCACGCTGTTGTAGCCGTCGGCCCCGGCATTGCTGCCGCCGGCGAATGCACCCTGGCCGGTGGCGTATGCCAGCGAACCGATCGCCGTGCTGTCGGCGCCGTCGGCGCCCGCGCCCGCACCGATCGCGGTCGCGCCGAACCCGCTCGCCTCGGTGGTGTAGACCGTGCCGTCGGTATCGGTATAAGCGCCGCCCACCGCTGTCGCCGAATCCGCCGTGGCGCTGGCGTTGGAGCCGATCGCGCTGGCGTTGGCGCCATTGGCGACGGCATCCACGCCACAGGTGAATGCACCGTCACCGGTTGGCACCGCCGGCACCGTGGTGCTGACGCCATCGGTGGTATAGACGCACGAGGCGGCGGCGGTCTGCGCCTGTGCCGTCAGCGGCGCCAGTGGCAGCAGCAACGTGGCAGCCAGGGCGATACCACCGATCACTCGACGCCGCGAGCCGCCGCTGCGGCCGCGGCTGCTCGCCAGTTCGGATGCCACCACCAGCATGCCCAGCGATGCATTCCACACCTTGCTGTAGATCTTGTTCATTGCCTTCTCCCATGCTCGGCGCTGCCGCGGCGATTGTTCGCGCGACGGTGCCGGCATTGCCTTGTTCGTGGGTCATTGACTGCGATGCCCGACCCGACACACATTCGGGGCAACCATTCGCACGCCAACAGAAATGGCGAAGCGGCCAGAGGGCCGCTTCGCAATACGACTGCGATTACTTCGCGACGCTGTCGCAGGTCACGCCGACCGTGCTGAACGCAGCCGCCACATCGGCATCGCTGTAGCGGCGATCCACCGCCGCCTGCTCAACGCCGCAGGCGCCGCCGTTGAAGGTTTCCGCCGGCCCCCAGTACAACGCGTTGGCGTCGTGGAATACCTCGAAAGCCATCCGGGTATTCCAGCCGGCGGTCTTGGCCAAGGTGCAGAACGCCCGGTTGTAGACCCCGCTGGTGTAATGCACATCGAGGGCGTCGGTGTACTGGCTGGAGTTGTCGATCGAGGCTCCATCATTGCTTGGCGTGCACATGTCGCGCAGGGCCGGCATGCCAAGCAGTGGCACGGTGGCCGGCTTGACGATATCGGCACCCACCATGAAGTCGTTGCTGCCGCGGTCGAAATACTTCACCGCTTCGCCTGCCATGTCGGAGAACGCCTCGTTCATGCCGCCGGACTGGCCGATGTATTCCAGCCCCGCATGCTGCTCGGTGAAGCCGTGGCTGATCTCGTGGCCGGTGATGTCCAGCACCACGAACGGATAGAAGTACTGGTCGCCGTCGCCGAAGACCATCTCGCTGCCGTCCCAGAACGCGTTCTCGAAGTTGGTGCCGTAGTGCACCCACATGGAAAGCTGCATCGGCGAGCCGTCGCCATTGCGCAGCGGCGGCGTGCCGAACCAGCTGTTGTACATGTCGTACACGACACCACCGAAATGGTGCGCGTCGTTGATCGGCGAATAGGCGCCATTGATGGCGTCGCCGAAGCTGACCCAGGCCGCCGGATCGGATCCGGCGCAACCGAACGACCACTGCGTGACGCGCTGGCCGCCGGCCAGATTGTAGGTGGCCACTTCACCGTTCTGCAGATAGCAGACGTTGCCGATACGCTGTGCGCTGAGCCATTCGCGGCCCGGACCGGAATTGTCGTAGTGGTACAGGCCGGTCAGTTCGTTGCCGCCCGGGCCGGTGGCCGATACGGCGACCGGCTGGCTGCTGCCGCCGGGCGGACGACGACCGTCGGTCAGGCCGTCCCACTGCTTGAGGATCGCGCCGGTGTCGGCGTCGATCAGCGCGGTGGGACGCGAGGGATTGCCGTGAACATTTACCAGGTAGGACGTCTGGTACACCAGTTTCGGTGCGCCCTGGCTCTGCGGATAGACGTACAGCTTGCTCCTGGCGTTGTCGACGGGCAGGCCGGCATGACCCATCCGCGCCTGCAGCGCAGACTGCGCCTGCAGCGCGGACAGGCGCGGCAGCACCGACACCAGGCGCGCGGCGATGTCACGCTCGGCGGAGCCTTCGGCGGAAAGCACGGTTCCGCTCGCATTGCGCTCCACCACCAGGCTGCGCCCGTAGACCGGCACGCCCTTGTAGGTCTGCTGCTCGCGGGTCTTCACCGTGCCATGCGCCGTCCTGAGCTGATGTGCCGCCACGAATGCATTGCCGGTGCCGAGGCCCAATCGGCTCGCCAACGTGGATGACGCGACCCGCCCCAGCTGTCCGGCGTGGATATCGACCTGCGTCGCCGCCATGCACAACGGCATCGCGGTGGCGCCCACGGCCATGAGCAAGGCACTGGCGAGTTTCTTCTTGAGCATCTGTTTCCCCTTTGCAGACAGTTTTGCCGCAGGCCTACCCGTGGGTGCCTGCAGATCCATTGGTGGGTGTCATCCGCCATTCCCCCCAGGAACTGGCGATCCGGGCAAACTACGGGGCGCGCTTTAGCACTGTCAATCGGAATAATTCCGAGTAGTACTTCGCACGACTGGAACTCCCTGCGACAATCGTGCTTTTGCAGGCGTCACATGCAGCTGCTCGATATCGGCGCAAATCTGGGCCACGAGTCGTTCCATCACGACCTCGATGCCGTGTTGCAACGCGCACACATGCATGGGGTCGGCCGAATGATCGTCACCGGTGCCTCGCGCGAGGGCAGTACGCATGCGCTGGCGCTGGCCCGGGCGCATCCCGGCACCTTGTACGCCACCGCCGGCGTCCACCCCCATCACGCGATCGACTACGACGAGGCCACCGATACCCTGTTGCGCGAGCTGGCGCAGGAGCCCCTGGTCCGCGCGGTCGGCGAAACCGGCCTCGACTACAACCGCAACTATTCGCCGCGCGAAGTGCAGCTGCAGGTGTTCGAACGCCAGTTGCGCATCGCGGTGGATGCGGGCAAGCCGCTGTTCCTGCACCAGCGCGACGCCCACGCCGACTTCATCGCCCTGCTGCGGCGCTATCGCGACAAGATCCCGGCAGCGGTGGTGCACTGCTTCACCGATACCGGCGAGGCATTGCGCGACTACCTGGCACTGGACTGCCACATCGGCATCACCGGCTGGATCTGCGATGAGCGCCGCGGCACCCATCTGCGCGAACTGGTGCGCGAGATTCCGGCGGACCGGCTGATGATCGAGACCGATGCACCGTATCTGCTGCCGCGCACGGTACGCCCGCAACCGCCACACCGGCGCAACGAGCCGATGTACCTGAAGCACATCTGCGAGGAGATCGCCCGCGACCGTGGCGAAAGTTTCGAGGTCACGGCGGCGAACAGCACGAGGACGGCCGAGGCCTTCTTCGGGCTGCCGCCCGCCTCGTAGGGCGGGCACCGCCTGGCCCAGGTCAACAGCACCCCACCCCAACCCTTTCTGCGACCGAAGGAAGTCCCTTTAGGGGCATGCGGGAGAGGAGGCAAGGACGGGTCAGTCCGGCAGCACTCGCGTTTGACCAGGAAGCAGGCCATCCAGCGCGTGCTCGCCGATCCGCACGCGGATCAGGCGCAGGGTGGGAAAGCCGACGGCGGCGGTCATCCGCCGCACCTGGCGATTGCGTCCTTCGCGCAGGGTGAGGCTGATCCAGCTGGTCGGGATCGCCTTGCGAAAGCGCACCGGCGGCTGGCGCGGCCACAACCAGGCGGGCTCGTCGATGAGCTGCGCTTCGGCCGGCAAGGTCGGGCCATCGCTCAGGACAATGCCGCGGCAAAGCGCCTGCCGCGCCGCCTCGTCGACGCGGCCGTCGAGCTGGGCCAGGTAGGTCTTGGCCTGCTTGTGACGCGGGTCGGTCAGCTGATGCGCGAGCCGGCCGTCGTCGGTCAGCAGCAACAGCCCTTCGCTGTCCTGGTCCAGCCTTCCGGCCGCATAGACGTCTTTCTGCTGCACGAAATCGGCCAGCGTGGAGCGGCCACGATCGTCGGTGAACTGACACAGCACGCCGTACGGCTTGTTGAGGGCAATGAGCATGCGCGCAAGGGGACGGAGGGCATTAAGTAGCTACTTAATGCCCTCCGTCCCCCTTGGTGGCTGGCTTGACGAACTTCAGTGTCATCCGGTCCGACTCGCCAATGGCCAGGTACTTCGCCTTGTCCTGGTCGCCCAGGCTCAGCGTGGGCGGCAGCGTCCACACGCCCTTCGGGTGATCGCGGGTGTCCTTCGGATTGGCATTGACCTCGCTGCTGCCGTCCAGCGCGAAGCCGGCATCGATGGCCAGCTTCACCACGTAGGAGGTCGGCAGGTAGCCACTGCCCTTCACCGCATCGAGCGCGCTGCCATCAGCGGCGCGGTGGTCGACTACACCGAGCACGCCACCGGGCTTGAGCACATTGAAGAACGCCTTGAACATTGCCGGTGCCGTATCGGCCATCACCCAGTTGTGCACGTTGCGAAAGGTCAGCACCACGTCGGCCGAGGCGGGCACACCGAACTTCGGCGCGGCGCCGTCGAATTCAACGATCCGCGCGTTGCCGTAGCGCGCCGGATCGGCGGCGAATTTCCTGCGCAGCGCGCTGTCATCGCTGCGCGCCTCGCCGTCCGATGCCGGGGCTTTCTCCGCGGCAATGTAGTGCCCGTTGTCGTTCAGCAGCGGCGCCAGGATCTCGGCGTACCAGCCGCCGCCGGGGGTGATCTCGATCACCGTCTGGTCGGGCCGCACGCCGAAGAACTGCAAGGTGGCCTTGGGGTGACGGTACTCGTCGCGCGCCTTGTTGGCAGCGGATCGCCAGCTGCCGGCCAGCACGTTGTCCAGCTGCGACGCGGTGAAATCGCTGGCGCTGGTCGGCGGCACCAGTTCGTCCACCGGCTGATCCGACTCGACCGATCCGGCGTGCGTGACCTGCGCGTCGGCAAGCCCGGGCAAGACCAGCGCAGAGGTCAGCAGCAACGCTGCCGCCATGCCGACCCAGCCAGTTCTTGCCATTGCTATTGCACGAATCATCGTCGACTCCTTGGCCTGTGGGCTGGCCGGACAGATTTGAAATATCACGAAACGCATGTGCACACCCCGTGGAGCTGGCGGCAACCATCGGCAAGGAAGCCACCGCCGCCGACACCGTTCCGGGAACGACCCGAGGCCCGGCAGGGGCGTGCATGGAAACGACAAACGCCGCCAGCGTGGAGGGCTGGCGGCGCCTGCCCATTCTACGTCAGTAGTGGATGACCGAACGGATCACCTTGCCTTCGTGCATCAGCTCGAAGGCGTCGTTGATGCGTTCCAGCGGCAGCACTTCGGTGATCATTTCGTCGATCCTGATCTCGCCGGCCAGGTAGCGCTCGACGTAGCCGGGCAGCTGCGAGCGGCCCTTCACCCCGCCGAACGCCGAACCGCGCCAGACCCGACCGGTGACCAGCTGGAACGGTCGCGTGCTGATTTCCTGCCCCGCGCCGGCCACGCCGATGATGATCGACTCGCCCCAGCCCTTGTGGCAGCACTCCAGCGCCGCGCGCATCACGTGCACGTTGCCGATGCACTCGAACGAATAATCCACGCCGCCGTCGGTGAGTTCGACGATCACCTGCTGGATCGGCGTGTCCGGGTAATCCTTCGGGTTGATGAAGTCCGTTGCGCCGAGCAGTTTGGCCATCTCGAACTTGGCCGGGTTGGTGTCCACCACCACGATGCGCCCGGCCTTCGCCATCACCGCGCCCTGCACCACCGACAGACCGATGCCGCCCATGCCGAACACCGCCACCGAAGCACCCGGCTCGACCTTCGCGGTATTCAGCACCGCGCCGATGCCGGTGGTGATGCCGCAACCGAGCAGGCAGACTTTTTCCAGCGGCGCCGCCTTGTTGATCTTCGCCAGCGAGATTTCCGGCAGCACGGTGTATTCGCTGAAGGTGCTGGTGCCCATGTAATGCAGCAGCGGCTTGCCATTCAAGGAAAAACGCGAGGTGCCGTCGGGCATCAGACCCTGGCCCTGGGTGACACGGATCTTCTGGCACAGGTTGGTCTTGCCGGACAGGCAGAACTTGCACTCGCCGCATTCGGGCGTGTAAAGCGGAATCACGTGATCGCCGACCTGCAGCGAGGTCACGCCTTCGCCCACCTCCTCGACGATGCCGCCACCCTCGTGGCCGAGGATCACCGGGAACATGCCCTCCGGATCGGCACCGGACAGGGTGAACGCATCGGTGTGGCAGACGCCGGTGGCGACGATGCGCACCAGCACCTCGCCGGCCTTCGGCCCGGCCACGTCGACCTGTTCGATGGTGAGCGGCTTGCCTGCTTCCCAGGCGACGGCGGCGCGTGATTTCATGGTTCAGTTCAACTCCTTGGGGTGGGCGGAGGGCATCAAGTGGCAACTTGATGCCGCCGTCCCCCCATGGTAAACCGCATCAGTCGATCGCCGTGTCATCGGGCCGGAACGCCGACATCTGCCGCCCGTAGTCGTCCGCCTCGGCCAGCAGCCATTCGCGAAACAGCTGCAGGCCGCGATGCTCCTGCGAGCGTGGCGGATACACCAGCCAGTACGCCTCCTTGACCGCCAGGTAGCGTTCGCCCAGCACCTGCAGCCGGCCGGCGTCGATCAGCGACTTCGACGTCACCATCCGTCCCAGCGCCACGCCGAGGCCTTCCAGCGCGGCATGGCGCAGCGCATCGAGGCTGTCGAACTGGGCCACGTAACGCTTCGGTCGCATGCCGCCGCTACGGTTGAACCAGTCGTCCCATCGCGTCGACGGCGCCGGCTCGCCGAGCAGCGGCCAGCGCGACAGATCGCGGGGATCGGTGTCGCCCATCCGCGCCACCAGTTCGGGCGCGGCCACCGGCGCGATCCATTCGCCGAACAGCCGCTCGCTGTGCAGGCCGGCCCACTCGCCGCGGCCGTAGCGCAGGGCAACATCCACCGGTTCGCGCTCGAAATTCACCAGGGTCGAACCCGACTGCAGGCTGAGTTCCAGCTCCGGATGCGCGGCCACCAGCCGCGGCAGCCGCGGCACCAGCCAGCTCGACATGATGCCGGGGCTGGCGCTGAGCGTGAGCGCGTCGTGGTGGCGCGTGCGATAAGCCGCCAGCGCCTGCTCGATGCCGTCGAAATGCCCGCCGACCGCTTCCAGCAGGCGGCAGCCTTCGACGGTCAGCGTCACGCCGCGCGGACCGCGCTCGAACAGGCGCCGCTCCAGGCGTTCTTCCAGCTGGCGCATCTGGTGGCTGAGCGCACTGACGGTGAGGTTCGCCTGCGCCGCGGCACGCGACAGGTTGCCTTGCCGGGCGACCTGCACGAACTGCTGCAACAGGCCCAGCGGCAACTTTCCCATCTTGAAAATTCCTCAAGCCTGGCTTGCGAATATATCGCTTTTTGGCGGTCCACGGCGTGCGTATCTTGAGCTCTCCCCAAGCCATTAGTCCTCCCAAGGAGGCGCCCCGATGAACTCGTTGTGGAAAGATCTGCTGTTCCTGCACGGTCATCTGCTGCACAAGGAAGACCTGGACTGGCAGCCCGATGCCCCGGCCAAACCGGTGCAAGAGGGCAAGAACGTCACCCTGGCCAAACCCACCGTGCTGGCGTGCTGCGCCCACGTGTGGCCACGCATCGCGGGTCCGCGCTGAACCTCGCCCGGGCTTGAATACCGCGGATATGCAGCCACTTCGATTGCATCGCGCGCGACCTGCCGGGCCGCGCGCGGACTCTTCGTTCGCCGTCATCCGGGGTATTCCATGCAGCAGCGTCCACTCGGCCATTCGCCGCTTTCCATCGCCCCGCTCGCCTTCGGCGGCAACGTGTTCGGCTGGAGCGCCGACGAGAAGCGTTCGTTCGAACTGCTTGACGCCTTCGTCGATGCCGGCGGCAACCTGATCGACACCGCCGACGTCTATTCGGCCTGGGTGCCGGGCAACGCCGGCGGCGAGTCGGAAACCATCATCGGCAAGTGGCTAAAGAAGAGCGGCAAGCGCGACCGTGTGGTGATCGCCACCAAGGTCGCCAAATGGGCCGAGCACCCGGGCCTGTCGCCGGTGAACATCCGGCAGGCGGTGGACGGCTCGCTGCAGCGTCTGCAGATCGACTGCATCGACCTGTACCAGGCGCATGAGGACGACGCCAGCGTGCCGATGGCAGAAACCCTGGGCGCGTTCGCCCGCCTGGTCGAGGCGGGCAAGGTGCGCGTGATCGGCGCCTCCAACTTCAGCGCCGCCCGCTTCGCCGATGCGCTGGCCCTGTCCCGGCAGCATGGCCTGCCACGCTACGAAAGCCTGCAGCCCGAATACAACCTGGTCAGCCGCGCCGGTTACGAGCAGGAACTGGAGCCGCTGATCCGCCGCGAGAACATCGGCGTGATCAGCTACTACGCGCTGGCCAGCGGCTTCCTCAGCGGCAAGTACCGCAGCGCGGCGGACCTGGCCAAGAGTTCGGCCCGCGGCGGCGCGGTGCAGAAATATCTCGACCCACGCGGCCTGCAGGTGCTGGCGGCACTCGATGCGGTGGCCGCCACGCATGGCGCCACGCCGGCGCAGGTGGCGCTGGCCTGGCTGATCGCCCGGCCCGGCCTCACCGCGCCGATCGTCAGCGCGACCAGCGTGGAACAGCTGCGCGAATTGCTGGGCGCCACCGCGCTGGCCTTGAGCGACAACGAGGTCGCGCAGCTCGATCTCGCCAGCGCCTGACCTGCCGTCTGCGGCGGGTGGCTCACTCCGGCGCTTCGACCTGGTAACCCTCCGCTTGCAGCGTGGTCAGGTAGCCGTCCGGTTTCAGCAATTCGTCCATCGGCAGCAAGGCGAAAGTCTGCACGTTGCCGGCCAGCGCCTTGCGTGCTGCGGCCAGCCAGGTCGCGCGCAGCCTGGCCGGCAGGTCGTTCAAGCCCAGCGTCTGCGCAAAGCCGGCCCCTGCCACCGCCGCCACGCAGGCATCATGGCGATCACTGTCGGGCAGCTGACGCAACGCCTGCAGGTCACCGGTGGCCCACGCATTCGCGCGCGCGGCCATCGCCGGCATGTCGTGTTCGACGCTGTCCAGGGTACGGATGAAGCAGGTGGTATCGTGCGGCGCAGCCTGCTTGAAGGCCTTGATCGCGTCACGCGGATGCTCGATCACCACGCGGTATTCCACCGGTGTTTCCGCGACGCCGAAGCGCTTTGCCAGTGCGTCGATGTTCGCCCGCACCCCGCCGGAGCGACTCAGTCCGTTGGCCTTGAGTGCCTTGTGATACAGCTCCTCCGAGGCGAACAGCGGACGCCAGCGCTCGATGCCCCGATCACGGCCAAGATACTTCTGCTTGAGCACCTGCCAACGCGCGTACACCGCTGGCGGAAGTACTTCCTGCAAGGTCCGGCCATCGTCGTTCTTGCGCGCGCTGTAGGCCGAGGGCAGCAGGAACAGCTTTCCAAAGAAGCCCACGCGGGCGTCGAGCTTGAGCGAGGGTGCCAGCAGCACCTGCTGCGACGCGCCGATCACCTGCTCCATCTCCTGCGATTGCCACTGCATGTCGCGCGGCACCGGCGACAGCGTGCCGAGCACCCACAGCACATGGGCACCCTTGCTCACCTTCCACAATCCCGGACCCGGCTGCACGCCGCTGACCACCACCGCCGGCAGGTCGGCCACCTGCGCCGGCACCGGCGCGGTCGGCACGGCCACCGACTGCGCGAACGCCGGCGCACAGGCGATCAACAGCAGCGAACCCATCCTTCGCCAGACACGCATCGTGAATCACTCCGTTGCCAGATCATGTGGTCGCCGTGGTCGACCGTTCCGTCCACGCAATGAAGTCGGGGCGCCGATCGGCGCCCCGCTTCTTTCGCGAACGAACTTCAGTGCCTCACTTGGACAGTTGCGCCAGCGCCGCGTTCAATGTGGCACTGGGACGCATCGCCTGGCCGACCTTGGCCAGGTCGGGGTGGTAGTAGCCACCGATCTCGACGCTGTGGCCCTGAACCTCGGCAAGCTCGGCGACGATCTTCGCCTCGTTGTCGGTCAGGGCCTTGGCCAGCGGTGCGAATTTCGCCTTCAACGCGGCATTCACGTCCTGCGCGGCCAGCGCCTGGGCCCAGTACATGGCGAGGTAGAAGTGGCTGCCGCGGTTGTCGATGCCGCCGACCTTGCGCGAGGGTGACTTGTCGGTGTCGAGGAACTTGCCATTGGCCTGGTCCAGCGTCTTGGCCAGCACATCCACCTCGGCGTTGCCGTAACGACTGCCGAGGTGTTCGAGCGAGGCGGCCAGCGCCAGAAATTCACCAAGCGAATCCCAGCGCAGGTAGTTCTCTTCCAGGAACTGCTGCACGTGCTTGGGCGCGGAGCCGCCGGCGCCGGTCTCGAACAGGCCGCCGCCGGCCATCAGCGGCACGATCGAGAGCATCTTCGCGCTGGTGCCCAGTTCCATGATCGGGAACAGGTCGGTGAGGTAGTCGCGCAGCACGTTGCCGGTGACCGAGATGGTGTCCAGGCCCTGGCGGATGCGCTGCAGCGAGAACTTCGTGGCTGCCACCGGATCCATGATGCGGATGTCCAGCCCGCTGATGTCGTAAGCCTTGAGGTAGCGCTCGACCTTGGCGATCACCTGCGCGTCGTGCGCGCGCTGCGGGTCGAGCCAGAACACCGCCGGGGTATGCCGCGCGCGGCCGACCGCCAGCTTCACCCAGTCCTGGATCGGCGCATCCTTGGTCTGGCACATGCGCCAGATGTCGCCGGCCTCCACCTCATGCTGCAGCAGCACCGTGCCGGCGTCATCGATCACCTTGACCGTGCCGTCGCCGGCGATCTGGAAGGTCTTGTCGTGCGAGCCGTATTCCTCGGCCGCCTGCGCCATCAGGCCCACGTTCGGCACGCTGCCCATGGTGGCCGGGTCGAACGCGCCATGCGCCTTGCAGTCTTCGATGGTTGCCTGGTACACGCCGGCGTAGCTGCGATCGGGGATCACCGCCTTGATGTCCTGCAGTTCGCCCTTGGCGTTCCACATCTTGCCGGAGTCGCGGATCATCGCCGGCATCGAGGCGTCGATGATCACGTCGCTGGGCACGTGCAGGTTGGTGATGCCCTTGTCGGAGTTGACCATCGCCACGCCGGGACGCTGCGCATATTCGGCGTCGAGGTCGGCCTTGATCGCCGCCTGCGCCGCTTCCGGCAACGAGCCCAGGCGCGAATACAGGTCGCCGATGCCGTTGTTCGGATTGAAGCCGACCTGCTTCAGCGCGTCGGCATGCTTCGCCAGCACGTCCTTGTAGAACTCGCCCACCACCACGCCGAACATGATCGGGTCGGAGACCTTCATCATGGTGGCTTTCAGGTGCAGCGAGAACAGCACGCCGCGCTGCCTGGCGTCGGCAATCTGCGTATCGATGAAGGCAGCCAGCGCCCTGCGGCTCATCACCGACGCGTCGATGATCTCGCCGGCCAGCAGCGCGGTCTTCGGTTTCAGCACGCTGTGGCTGCCGTCCTTGCCGAACCATTCGATGCTGACATTGCCGGCCTGCTCGACCACGTTGGATTTCTCGCTGCCGTAGAAATCGCCGCCGTCCATGTGCGCCACGTGGGTCTGCGAGTCCTTGCTCCACGCGCCCATCTTGTGCGGATGCTTGCGCGCATAGTTCTTCACCGACACCGGCGCGCGGCGATCCGAATTGCCTTCGCGCAGCACCGGGTTCACCGCGCTGCCCTTGACCCGGTCGTAGCGTGCCTTGATGTCTTTCTCGTCGGCGTCCTTCGGCTCGTCCGGATAGTCCGGCAGCGCATAGCCCTGGCCCTGCAATTCCCTGATCGCGGCTTTCAGCTGCGGCATCGAGGCACTGATGTTCGGCAGCTTGATGATGTTCGCTTCCGGCGTGGTGGCCAGCTGGCCCAGCTCGGCCAGGTCGTCGGCAATGCGCTGGCCCTGCTGCAGCCGCTCGGGAAACAGCGCGATGATGCGAGCGGCCAGCGAGATGTCGCGCGTCTCCAGCCGGATGCCCGCGGTGCCGGCGAATGCCGCCACGATCGGCAGCAGCGATTGCGTGGCCAGGAATGGCGCTTCATCGGTCAGCGTGTAGATGATCTTGGGCGTGTTGGACATGGCGAGCGGGGATTCCCTGGCGAGGGCGGCATAACCGCAGAAGAGGACTGCCCATTGTCGCGCGAATGCCCGTTGCCGGCCACCGCGCACGGCGCGCGAACCCCGCGCCATGCCAGAATGCGCCGGCCATCACGGTCGCACCAGCCGCTCGAGGTGCCCGGCTTGAATCCAGATCAACAACCATGACAAGGAAGCACCATGAGTCAGTTGAGCCAGTCCATCGTCGATTTCATCGCGCAACTGCAACCGCTGTATACCTGCCAGCACGCCGACGGCCACGAATGCGCGCTGTCGCTGATCGACGGCACGCTGATCCTGCCGGTGGACGAATTGCACGCCGCCGAAGAGGAGGGCTGGGTCGCCGTGTTCTGGCAGGGCGACAGCCGCCGCCGCTCCGAAGTGATCGGCACCCAGCTGGCCAGTCTCGCCGTGTGGCGGCACGTCGAACTGCACGGCCTTGGCCGTTCCGCGGAGGAACAGGCTGCGCAGCGGCAGCGCCTGGCCGAGCAGTTCCGGCGCGACACCGGACTGATGCTGCAGCCGGAAGCTGCCGCCGCAACCATGGCGTGATTTCCTGGCACGCAGCAACGACGAGGGCGCGGCATGGCCGCGCCCTCGTCCGCTTCCGTGATCGCCGGAACGGCTTACTTGACCGCGAAGTCCTTGCTGGCGACCTGCTTGCCGTCCAGCGTGATCTCCACCTTGTAGTTGCCGGCGGGGAATCCGGCCGGCTTGCTGATCATGAACACGGTGGTTTGCGGACCCGTCGCGTCCAGCATCTTGCTGTCTTCGTGCACGGTCTGGCCGTCCTGATAGGTCCACTTGGCCGCCAGCGTGCCGCTGCCGCTGCCACTGGTGTCGACCGAGGCATAGATGCTGTCCTTCGGCGCGAAGGTGTCGCCGCTGGCAGCGATCTTGTTGTTGTCGTCGACCTTGGAGCCCAGCTGCAGCGAACTGAAGCTGATCATGCCGGCGCCGGTCTCCGGCGCGGGCGCCATGGTGGCGGGCGGCGTGGCCGGCGCAGTGGCCTCCGGTGGCGGGGTGGCCGGAATCGGCGAAGCCGATTGGTCGGTCTTGCCGCAGCCACCCAGCGCGAGAGCGGCAGCCAGCGATACGGCGAGCATCAGCGGTTGGCGAAGGGTTTTCATGTGGCGTCTCCTGTTCGGGGATGGGGGCATTCGGGAATGGCAGGCGTCACCATGGCGCATCAGGCCCTGGCGGGAATCTTCAGCATCTGACCAGGCTTGATCCGGTCCGGATCGGTGAGCTGATCGCGGTTCGCGTCGAAGATCGATTTCCACGCATTCGCGTTGCCATAAAAGTGTTTGGCAATCTTCGACAGGTTGTCGCCAGCCACCACCTCGTAGATCGCGGATTCGTCGGCGACGGAACAACCGACATGCGATTGCACGTCGCTGAAATCCGCCTTGGCGGCGGGCGGCATCTGCGCCGCCTGGCTGCGCACTTCGCTGCGCACGTCGGAGAAGTCCGGCTTGTTCGTTTCGTTGCCCATGAACTCTGGCTCCGTCTCTGGAAAGAGGAGCCATTGGTAACGGCCGCGCAGTTAACGGCTTGTGAGCGTGTTGACGAAGCGTTCAGCCTACGAGCCGACCTTACGAGGAAGAGATTAGGCTCATCCTCTGGAATCCGCGTGGGTACTTTGGCTGTTGCGGTGCCTGAGCCGATTCGCCTCGTCTCAGGATTCAAGAAAGTCAGATGATAGAAACGACAAAGGCCGGTTGCCCGGCCCTGTCTGATTTGGTGCATCTTTCAGCTTGTTAACGGAAAGAGCGCATTTCCTGATCTGCTAGTGCGGATTAAGGTACGGTCAACTTTCAGGAACGTCAAGGGGGACGTATGGCAAGGATCAAGTATCGCCTCGCGCTCGACATGGGCGCCAACTCGCTCGGCTGGTGCATCTATCGGCTCAACGACAACGATGAACCAGACGCCATAAAGCGTCTCGGTTCGCGGATTTTTTCCGATGGTCGCGACCCGAAGACTCTCGCCTCGAAGGCCGCTGATCGAAGAGCGGCGCGCCAGATGCGACGACGACGCGATCGCGTACTCAAGCGCCGCCATCGACTCCTTCAAGGCCTGGCCCGTTTTGGCCTCATGCCCGCTGATGACGCCGAGCGCAAAGCCCTGCAAAGCAACGATCCGTATGAACTGCGTGCACGTGGTTTGGATCAGCCGCTCACCCTGCATGAACTCGGCCGTGCCATCTACCACCTTGCGCGCAAGCGCGGCTTCCGCAGCAGTCGCAAGGATGGCCGCGATCCCGAATCCGAGAAGGAGGCCGGCAAGGTTCATGCTGCCATTGCCGCACTCAAGTCCCGCATTGCTGAGGCCGGGTGCCGGACAGTGGGTGAATACCTTGCCCGCCAGCACGCTGACCGCTTGCCTGTGCGGGCTCGACGCAGCAGCGACGGTCAATACGTGCTGTACCTGCAACGCGACATGGTGGCCGCGGAATTTGATGTGCTGTGGGCTGCCCAGCAACCACATCATCCAGCCGCGCTGACCCGCGAGGCCCATGACTACCTGCGCGACACCATGCTGTTCCAGCGTCGCCTCCTGCCTGTACAGCCGGGACGATGCCTGTTTGAACCGGAAGAATATCGCGCCCGGCTTTGCTCACCTTTGCAGCAGCGCTTCCGTATTCTGCAGGAGCTGAACAATCTGCGCGTAAAGGAAAGCATCGGTCAACGTCCGCTCTCACTGGACGAGCGCAACCGCATGCTGCAGCGACTGAGCCAAGCGCCAGGCCCAGTGACCTTTGCTCAACTGGCAAAGGCTGCCGGCTTGCACAATGCGAAGGAATTCAACTTCGGCAATGACGACAAGCGCCGTGGGTTGAAAAATGACGTCATAGCGGCCAGCTTCGCGTCGGAAGGTGCACTCGGCCCTCGCTGGCATGCATTGAAACCGGAAGTTCAACAGGCCCTTGCGGTGCTCGTCGAACAGGCTGATCAGACCGACACACTCATCGAAGCACTTGTCGCATTGCCGGGCAGCACCACCCAAGCTGAGAAGATCTTGGGCAAGCAACATGATGCCGGGAGCATTCTCGATGGATTGAGAAAGCTGCCATTTGCAATTGCGCCGGAGACGGCACGGGCTCTGGCCAACTTCCGGCTTCCCGATGACTACGGAAGCCTCAGCCTGAAAGCCTTGGCTCACCTCGTGCCCGAGCTCGAACACGAAGTGATTACCTACGACGTTGCTGTAACCCGGGCCGGGTACAACCATCACTCACAGTTCTACGATGGCGTATTCCATCCACAGCTGCCCTATTACGGCGAGTTGCTTCGCGGCTATACCTCGCCCGCCGACATGGCAAGGGACGAATCGGAGAGGAAGTACGGCAAGATCCCCAACCCCACCGTGCACATTGGCCTCAATCAGATACGGCAGCTGATGAATGCGATCATCAAGCGTTACGGCCATCCTCATCAAATCGTGATCGAACTGACTCGCGAGTTCGGTGCATCGGGGGAAAAGCGCCGCGAGATCACCAAGCAACAAGCTGAAAACCAGCAGCGCAATGAGCGCTACAACGCCGAACTTGAGCGTCTAGGCGTGCGGGTCAGTCGCGAAAACCGCCTCAAGTTGCAACTGTGGGAAGAACTGGGCAAGGACGACGCGCTCGACCGCTATTGCATATATAGCGGCAAGCGCCTGAGCAAGGCTGCGTTGTTCAGTGACGAAGTGGAAATTGATCACGTTCTTCCCTTCTCGCGGTCGCTGCATGACGGGATCGGCAACAAGCTCTTGTGCACACGCCAAGGCAATCGCGACAAGGGCAATCGCACGCCGTTCGAGGCTTTTGGCCACACCGAGCGTTGGGATGCCATCGTGGAACGCGCCGAACGCTTGCCCGCACACAAGCGCAAGCTGTTCCAGGAAAGCGCGCTGGAAACCTTCCTCGGCGACAAGGACTTCCTGGCTCGACACCTCACCGATACCGCCTATCTTGGCCGCGCCGCGAAGCAATACCTGAGCGCCATCTGCCCGCCCAACTGCGTGTGGGTATCCAGCGGCAAACTGACCGGGATGATTCGCGGCAAGTTCGGACTGAATCCGCTCCTGTCCGATGACAGCCAGAAGAACCGCGAGGATCACCGCCACCATGCACTCGATGCTGCCGTTATTGGCTTGTGCAGCCGCAGTCTTATCCAGCGCATCGCCACCGCTGCCGCACGTGCCGAAGACAAGGGTGAGCAACGGCTGCTTGAAGGACTTGAGCTGCCATGGCCAAGCTTTCGGGATGACCTGCGAAACAGCCTTGCGCAAGTAGTCGTATCGCACAAACCCGATCACGGCAAACAAGCTGCTCTGCATAACGACACCAACTACGGTTGGCGCGATGGTCCGGACAAACGTGGCAATCCGCTGGTGGGCCGCCGTGTCCCGCTGGATTCGATGAGCAAGGCTTCCGACGCCGACAGCATCGCGGACGAAATGCTGCGTGCAGAGATCTCTCAGCTCCTGGCACCACTGTCCTCAACCAAGGATGTCAAGGCAGCTTTGTTGAATTACTCCACCCGCACCGGCATCCGTCGCGTGCTGCGACAAGAACGTCTGTCTGTCATCCCCATCCATGACCGGCGAACCGGCAAGCCTTACCGTTACGTCAAGGGTGACGGCAACTACTGCTATGAAATTTCCCGTCGTCCGGACGGGCGTTGGGATGGAGAGGTCATCAACTTGTTTGAGGCCAACCAGAAGACCTTTGTGGCATCGAACACCTGTGCACAGAGTGGGCAGCCGTTGGTGATGCGCATCCATAAGGACGACGCACTCATTGTCTTTCACGAGGAACGACTACGCATTATGCGAGTGGCGCAATTTTCGGAAGGAAAGGTTCTTCTTGTGGAACACAACGAGGCCAATGCGTCTGCGCGCGCAAGGAAGGGCGAGCTCCAGTTTCTCCAGGCATCCATAAACTCGCTGAAGCAGATGAATGCACGACTTGCCGGCGTGGATATCCTCGGCTACGTCAACGATCATGGCTTCAAGGAATGACTCATGATTGGCCGCATCGTGGAAATTGCTGGCGACAATCGCTATCTGTCATTGGATCGCGGCTTCCTTGTGATCAGCCATCGCAAGGAAGAGCTCGGTCGAGTTCCCATTGACGACGTAGCCGCACTCATCGGCAATGCACATGGTCTTAGCTACAGCAACAACCTTCTGGTGGCACTGGCTGAACGCGGCGCACCTTTCGTGCTTTGTGGCGCGCATCATCGGCCGATCGGTGTGCTCTGGCCAGTCGACGGACACCACCGGCAGGCCGCGCGCATGGATGCGCAGTTGAGTGCCAGCCTGCCGCTGCGCAAGCGTCTGTGGAAGCAGATAACGCAAACCAAAATCGGCATGCAGGCTGCTGTGGTGGGCTTGTTCGGTGGTCCGGAGCCACCTTTGCGACGACTTGCCAGCACCGTGCGTAGCGGGGACCCAAGCAACGTTGAGGGCCGCGCTGCCCGGCTCTACTGGGGCCTGCTCTTTGGCAAAGCCTTCCGCCGTGATCATGACGGTGAAGGCATCAATGGACTGCTCAACTACGGTTACACCGTGCTACGCGCTACGGTGGCACGCCAGCTGATGGGGGCTGGGCTGCATCCTGGTATTCCGCTGCATCATGCCAATGAGGGAAATCCGATGCGGCTGGTGGACGACTTGATGGAACCCTTTCGCCCCCTCGTGGACGCCTTCGTCCGCAGGCTCGTCGATGCCGGCAAGACCGAAATCAACGATGAGACAAAACGTACCCTCGCACTCCTTCCGGTACGGAACATGCTCACAGCTCGCGGCATCAGTCCCGTAGGACTGGTCATTCAACGCATGGTTGTTTCGCTGGCCCAGCTCTATGAAAACCCCGAGAACGCGATCGAGCTGCCGCCCGCCACCAGGACCGCATTGACGTCGTTGTGGGAGGAGTCCCGTGACTCTGAAAACGAGGAGGCGGCCAACTGAGCGTCGGCCAACGCCGCCGCTTTGTGCCTACCGCCTGATGTGGATGTTGGTCATGTTCGATCTGCCGGTACTCACCGATGAAGACCGAAAGGCCGCCAACAATTTTCGCCACGACCTGCTGGATTTTGGTTTCGAACGCTGCCAGTTCTCGGTCTACCTGCGCTTCTGCGAAGGACGGGAACAAGCGGACACCTGGACTCGCCGAGTCCAAGCGGTATTGCCATCTGGGGGCAGGGTGTACTGTCTGTATTTCACCGACAAGCAATACGAAGGCATCGTCCGCTTCGAACGCCGAAAGCGTCAGAAAAGGCTGAAAAATCCCGACCAGTTCCAGCTCTTTTGAGTCTCATCATGCCGTTTCCCCACCTCAACAAAGCAACAAACCCCTGTATGAACAGGGGTTTGCGCTGGTGCGGTGCGTAGTAGATCAGGAAATGCGCTCTAGCCGGAACCGTATTGGCCGGCCTTGATCCTGCTGTACGTGCGTAGTAGATCAGGAAATGCGCTCTAGCCGGAACGGTGGCGCTCTCGCAGTTGAACCGTAGTCTGTGCGTAGTAGATCAGGAAATGCGCTCTAGCCGGAACTCACGGCGATGTGCCTTGCGTTTCAGGATCGTGCGTAGTAGATCAGGAAATGCGCTCTAGCCGGAACAACTGCTGCGTGGGCCGCCTCAAATGACTGTGCGTAGTAGATCAGGAAATGCGCTCTAGCCGGAACATGAGCGGGCCGGTGGATGTGATCGCCGGCGTGCGTAGTAGATCAGGAAATGCGCTCTAGCCGGAACTCCCTGTACGACAGTGTGATCAACCTCGGGGTGCGTAGTAGATCAGGAAATGCGCTCTAGCCGGAACGTTGTCGGCGGTGCACTCGAAGCGCACCTCGTGCGTAGTAGATCAGGAAATGCGCTCTAGCCGGAACTTGTGGTTCACGTTCTTGGCCGTCGTGGCTGTGCGTAGTAGATCAGGAAATGCGCTCTAGCCGGAACTTGTGGTTCACGTTCTTGGCCGTCGTGGCTGTGCGTAGTAGATCAGGAAATGCGCTCTAGCCGGAACAATGGCCGTAGTCAGCAGACCAACGACGCGGTGCGTAGTAGATCAGGAAATGCGCTCTAGCCGGAACCACCAAGCACAAGGGACAGCACACCAACCGGTGCGTAGTAGATCAGGAAATGCGCTCTAGCCGGAACGTGCTCATGCAGTACCTGCAAGACGTTCTTGTGCGTAGTAGATCAGGAAATGCGCTCTAGCCGGAACCGCATCTACGTGACGCCGGCGAACAGCACGGTGCGTAGTAGATCAGGAAATGCGCTCTAGCCGGAACTGGCCGAAGAATTCCTCGCCGCGCACGGCGGTGCGTAGTAGATCAGGAAATGCGCTCTAGCCGGAACGATGAAGACAGAGAACACCGCCGAAATGAAGTGCGTAGTAGATCAGGAAATGCGCTCTAGCCGGAACTGAAGATCTGATCGCCTACGTGCGCGACGAGTGCGTAGTAGATCAGGAAATGCGCTCTAGCCGGAACAACCTGCACAAGCGGTACAAGCAGGCGAAAGTGCGTAGTAGATCAGGAAATGCGCTCTAGCCGGAACACGTATCAGGGCATCCAGCTGCGCTTCATGGGTGCGTAGTAGATCAGGAAATGCGCTCTAGCCGGAACTCAGATCGCCTTGCTGCGCTCCGGTGGTTAGTGCGTAGTAGATCAGGAAATGCGCTCTAGCCGGAACATTGTTGACGGTCAAGGCTTCATCGCCGTAGTGCGTAGTAGATCAGGAAATGCGCTCTAGCCGGAACTGCAGTTCGGTCTGGATGACCATGGTGGGCGTGCGTAGTAGATCAGGAAATGCGCTCTAGCCGGAACACCGCATCCCAGGCACGGGCCAGGCCGTAAGTGCGTAGTAGATCAGGAAATGCGCTCTAGCCGGAACGATACCCGCATGGGCGGCCGCATTGCAGCAGTGCGTAGTAGATCAGGAAATGCGCTCTAGCCGGAACAACCTGCACAAGCGGTACAAGCAGGCGAAAGTGCGTAGTAGATCAGGAAATGCGCTCTAGCCGGAACACGTATCAGGGCATCCAGCTGCGCTTCATGGGTGCGTAGTAGATCAGGAAATGCGCTCTAGCCGGAACTCAGATCGCCTTGCTGCGCTCCGGTGGTTAGTGCGTAGTAGATCAGGAAATGCGCTCTAGCCGGAACATTGTTGACGGTCAAGGCTTCATCGCCGTAGTGCGTAGTAGATCAGGAAATGCGCTCTAGCCGGAACTGCAGTTCGGTCTGGATGACCATGGTGGGCGTGCGTAGTAGATCAGGAAATGCGCTCTAGCCGGAACACCGCATCCCAGGCACGGGCCAGGCCGTAAGTGCGTAGTAGATCAGGAAATGCGCTCTAGCCGGAACGATACCCGCATGGGCGGCCGCATTGCAGCAGTGCGTAGTAGATCAGGAAATGCGCTCTAGCCGGAACTATCGACCCCTGGCACCTGCAGGGCGTGGCGTGCGTAGTAGATCAGGAAATGCGCTCTAGCCGGAACTGAACGGCGGCTCAAGTTGCAGCGTGTCGTGTGCGTAGTAGATCAGGAAATGCGCTCTAGCCGGAACTGCAGTTCGGTCTGGATGACCATGGTGGGCGTGCGTAGTAGATCAGGAAATGCGCTCTAGCCGGAACACCAGCGCGAGCGATGCAGCTACCTCAGCAGTGCGTAGTAGATCAGGAAATGCGCTCTAGCCGGAACGTGCCGGCGCGCACCATCTCCAAGTCGTTCGTGCGTAGTAGATCAGGAAATGCGCTCTAGCCGGAACCTGGCAGCTTCACGGGCCTTCCCCAGCTTGGTGCGTAGTAGATCAGGAAATGCGCTCTAGCCGGAACTAGCGAAGGGCGTTCATCCATCCCCATTTTGTGCGTAGTAGATCAGGAAATGCGCTCTAGCCGGAACTGCTACCTCGGGTTCTACCCCGAAATCACGGACGGTTGTGAAAGGGTGGAAAACTTCAAATCCTGCCTTGCGGTTCTTCGCCGGGTTCACCCCCGATTTCACGGACACTTACGAGAAGGCCGATGCGGCCGATGAGGAGTGTTCATGTCGAAGCGAAGAAAATTCAGCAGCGAGTTCAAGCGTGGCGCGGTTGAACAAGCTAATCAGCC